>DAMDNI010000252.1:3392-3703 GCA_032083825.1 Bergeyella sp.
CTTCTACTATGACTTTCCCTGTTGCAGTTTATAATCATGACATCGAAAGATGCTCCATAACCGGAGGATATGTGTATCGCGGAACAAATTTCCCGGATCTGCAGGGGAAATATATTTTCACTGATTATTGTATTCCTCAAATTGGTGTGCTGAATTCTGAAAACCAGATCGTTTGGTCATCATTATATGCAGGAAACAATTTCTCAACTTTTGGGGAAGATTTACAAAAAGAATTATATGTTGCGGCAATCAACAATGGGAAAATTTATAAAGTAAAAACCAATTTCTTGGGAACAGGAGAAAACTCAACA
>DAMDNI010000253.1:0-3638 GCA_032083825.1 Bergeyella sp.
ATTGGATGATATCCCAAATCCGGCATATTAAGAATAACTCTCAAATCAGGATGGCCTTTAAAATTAATTCCATAGAAATCATATGTTTCTCTTTCCATCCAGTTGGCGCCTGCAAATAAATCTACCATTGAATCTACTTCAGGATTTTCTCTTGGCATGAATACTTTCAAACGGATTCTAACATTTTCTACAAGATTATGAAGATGGTAAATCACACCAATTTCTTTTTCTTTGTCTTCCGGATAATGAATTCCGCAGATATCCGTCAGAAAACTGAATCCTAAAGAAGAGTCTCTCATATAGTGAATGACTTTTTTAATATCTTCCTTTTTTATTTCGAGTGTAAGAAAACCATAAGGTTCCGAATTGTTGAGAACAGATTCCGGAAATTCTCTTGTAAGGGCTTCTAAAACAAATTCATTGGTCATATCGTGAGGTTTCAGGTTTAGATTTCAGCCTTTATTCAATAAACGCTGAACAAGAAACAAATTTTAATTGCTAATATCGTAAGAGTCTAATAAGGCCTGATATTCAGGGGAATCTCTTCTTCTCAGTGATTCGCTTTGTGCTAATGTCTGAACCTGCATTACACCTTCAATAATCTGTTCTGGTCTTGGAGGGCATCCGGGAACGTAAACATCTACAGGAATAATTTTATCAATTCCCTGAAGAACAGAATAGGTATCGAAAATCCCGCCGCTTGAAGCACAGGCTCCTACAGCGATTACCCATTTTGGCTCTGCCATTTGAGTATAAACTTCTTTCAATACGGGACCTAATTTTTTGGAAATTGTTCCGCAAACCATGAGTGTATCTGCCTGTCTCGGAGAAAAGGAGTTTCTTTCCATCCCGAATCTTGCTGCATCGTAACTCGGATTTAGAGTCGCCATAAATTCAATTCCGCAACAAGATGTTGCAAAAGGTAGCGGCCATAAAGAATACGATCTTGCCATCCCGATAATGCTGCTGAGCTTGGTTGCAAAGAAGCCTTCGCCTTCATAGCCTGCAGGAGCGGGAGCGTTTGTTCTTATTACTGGTTTGTTATTGTCTGACATGATTTTTTAATTAAAAGATTAAAAAAATAAATGCATTATTTATTCCAATCTAATGCACCTCTTTTCAAAACGTAAAAGAATCCTAAAAAGAATACTCCTACGAATGTAAGCACCGCAATGAATCCTTCTGTTCCGAATTCTCTGAAATTCACGGCATAAGGATAAAAAAATACGATTTCTATATCGAAAAGTACAAAGAGTACAGCGGTAAGGAAATATTTAATGGAAAACGGAGTTCTCGCATTTCCTTCTACAGCTACACCACATTCAAAATTTTGATTTTTTACAGAATTCCCCTTTTTTTGCTGAGGGCCTAAAAAATGTGCTCCTAAAAGCGCAACTGCTACGAATCCTAAGGCAACTGCAGCCTGAATAAGAATCGGAATGTAATGATCAGGTAAATTCATTATTTACATAATTTTATCAACTATGCAAATTTACTTAATAAAGTATAAAAGAGGAAATTTACCAAACTAAAATGTAATGAATAACAGGGAAAATTGCTAATTTAGAATGATTAAAAATTATTTCTTTTTTCCCATTTTTCTGATGAGCACAAATGCCATAAAAGCAATATATCCGAATAGAACACTTGCAAAAAGAATATTGACAGCGGTATTGGTTCGTGTATCTTCTATCTGGAAAAAAAAGTTGTAAATAATGAACAGGAAAATGAGAACTGCGTAGACAATAAGATGTTTTTTCATTTGCTTAATTTTTCCAGTCGTTAATAGAAATAGTGTAGGTTCTTCTTCTTTTATGATTTACAGGATTATAGTCCTGCCAAAGAAGCTGTACATTCTTGTTTTCTTCCAATTCCGGGTTGGTTTCAAGAAATTTGACTCCCTTTTTCTTAAAGATGTCGTGGATTTCTTTAAAAATGATTGAAGTTACACCTCTTCTTTGATAATCAGGATGGATCCCGATCAGATAAAAATTGGCTCTTTCATTCTTTTTTCCAGCTTGAAGAAAATGCCACCATCCAAATGGTAAAAGTTTTCCGTTGGCTTTCTGTAAAGCTTTGGAGTAAGAGGGCATCGTAATCGCGAAGGATATCAGCTTATCGTTTTCATCAGCAATTCAGACTACAAAATCTTTATTGATGAAGCCGAAATATTTTTCTTTATATGTTTTGATTTGTTCGTTGGTAATAGGAGTGTAGGTGGAAAGGCTTTTGTAAGTTTCGTCCAGAAGTTTGAACATTGGCTCAACTAACGGAAGAAGCTCTTTTTTTGAATTAAATTTCAGTACTTTAAGTTTATACTTTTCTTTAATTAATTCATTGAATTTTATGACTTTTTTAGGAAGTATTTCAGGAAAAACCAATTCGAACTCTACCCATTCTTTTTCTTTGTTTAATCCTAAACTTTCCAGATGTTCAGGGTAATATTCGGCATTATAAATTCCGATCATTGTTGCCAGTTTGTCATATCCCATCGTTAGCATTCCTGCTTTGTCAAGATTGGTGAATCCCATTGGCCCTTCAATTTTAGGAATGCTTTTTTCCTTTGCAAAATTGATAGCAGTATTAATAAGCGCTTTGGAAACTTCAATATCATCAATAAAATCTATCCATCCGAAACGGACTTTGCTGATTCCTAATTCCTCCTTCTCTTTATGGTTGATGATGAGTGCAATTCTTCCTGCGATTTTGTCATTTTTATAAGCAAGAAATTGTTTGGCTTCAGAATAAGCAAGTGCGGGGTTTTCTTTAGGATCCCAGATCTGTTTTTCATCATTGATTAAAGCGGGAACGTAGTTGGGATTATTCTTATATAAAGCCATAGGAAACTTGATGAAATCCATCAGTTCCTGCGGGTTTTGTACTTCTTTAATTACAATTTTATCCATAAAAATCCAAAGAGCAAATATAGTTCAAAACCTAAATACTCTCTATACTTTGGCATAGTTTTTACATAATTTCAGTAGTTTTGAAAAAAATGAATTATGGGTAGTTATTACTTAATTATTGGTGTGATCTTTCTGATCAGTATGTTTGTGCAGAACAGATTAAGATCCAAATTTGCGCATTATTCTCAATTGCGTTTGCAGAACGGTATGTCTGGTAAGGAGATTGCAGAAAAAATGCTTCGTGATAACGGGATTAATGACGTTCGTGTCATTTCTGTTCCGGGACAATTAACCGATCATTATAATCCAGCTGATAAAACCGTAAATCTTTCAGAAGAAGTATATATGCAGAGAAATGCAGCCGCCGCGGCTGTTGCAGCTCATGAGTGCGGGCACGCTGTTCAGCATGCTGTCGGATATTCGATGCTGCAGTTTAGATCCAAAATGGTTCCTGTTGTGAATATTGCTTCCAATCTTTTGCAATTTGTATTAATGGGAGGGATTTTACTTATGGCGATGAGCGGGAATAAAACAGTACTTGCTGTAGGTGTGGTTCTGTTTGCTATTACGACATTGTTTGCGTTTATTACGCTTCCTGTAGAATATGATGCAAGTAACAGAGCTTTGGCTTGGCTGGAAAAATCAGGAACTTTGCTTCCTCAGGAACATGATGGTGCAAAAGATGCTTTGAAATGGGCAGCGAGAACATATGTGGTTGCTGCTTTAGGGTCG
>DAMDNI010000254.1:0-3022 GCA_032083825.1 Bergeyella sp.
GATGATTTGGATTATACTAAAGAAGAGCTTAAACTGATGAAAGAACCTAAAAAAATTATGGGCGATGACTCATTTAATTTGACAGCAACTGCGGTTAGAGTTCCTGTTCAGGGCGGGCATTCAGAAAGTGTAAACATTGAGTTTGAAAACGATTTCGATCTTGATGAGGTTCGCAAAATTCTTTCCGAAACTCCGGGAGTGGTTGTTCAGGATGACGTACAGAACAAAATATATCCGATGCCGTTATATTCCGAAGGAAAAAACGAAGTTTTTGTCGGAAGAATCAGAAGAGACCCTTCGCAGCCGAAAACATTAAATTGCTGGATTGTCTCAGACAACCTCCGAAAAGGTGCTGCTACAAATGCAGTACAGATCGCAGAATATCTGATAGAAAACAAATTAGTATAAAACGAAATGCTCACTAAGTGAGCATTTTTTAATTATTAGAGGGTTCAAACTTTTTTAATTTTATTTTTAAAACATTTCATGGCTCAACAGTCTTCAACAGAAAAAAAGAATTATGCATTTCAGAGAAATGTAGCAATTATCGGGATCGTTCTTTTTGTAGCGAAGCTTTTGGCGTGGCGGTTAACCAATTCGGATGCAGTATTTTCAGATGCGATGGAAAGCATTGTGAATATTGTAGCGGCATTTATGGGTTTATACTCCTTATATGTTGCTTCAAAACCGAAAGATGAAGATCATCCCTATGGTCACGGGAAAGTAGAATTCATCACTTCCGGAATTGAAGGAGCGCTTATTATGTTTGCCGGGATTATCATTATTATTGAAGCCTTTTCTTCTCTACTTAATAAAAACATCCCGGGAAAACTGGATTGGGGAATGGCGATTATTGCAGCAACAGCAGTCATCAATTATTTGATGGGATATATTTCATATCAGAAAGGAATAAAAGAAAATTCCCTTGTCCTCCAAAGTTCCGGGAAACATCTGCAAAGCGATACCATTACAACAGCCGGAGTAGTTTTGAGCTTGATTGTCGTTTATCTCACAAAATTATATTGGCTGGATGCGCTTGTAGCACTTGTTTTCGCTGGATATATCATGTTTGTCGGTTACAAAATCGTACGCAGATCTCTAAGCGGAATTATGGATGAAGCAGACATCGGAATGCTGAAAAGGCTTTCAAAATTTTTAGATAAAAACCGGAAACCTGAATGGATTGACATTCACAACATGAAAATCCAACAGTTTGGAAGCCGTCTTCATATTGATGCTCACCTTACGCTTCCTTGGTATTTTGAATTGCGTGATGCCCATGACGAAATGGAAAAAGTGATAAAACTGATTGCAAAAAACACCGACCGCAAGATTGAATTCAATTTTCATATGGATGACTGCAAACCTGTTTCCTGCGAAATTTGCCAGCTTTTTGAATGTCCTGTCCGCGAAAGAAAATATGCAGGAAAAGTCAATTGGACAGCAGAAACCATTACTCAGCCCGATAAGCACAACAGGGAAAATCTAAGTGAGGCTTACCTTGACAATACATCAGAACAGTAAGATTTTGAATTTCTAATCTTTTTTTAGAACCATTTTTTTCCTGTAATAAAACATCGGAATAATCAGCAGTAAAATCAAAGGCTGAATCACGAATCTTCTCATGTAAAATGAAAAAAGATAACCTACTTCAAATTTTGTTGAAATGCAATACAAATAAATCGGGAAAGTGACCGCGAAAACGATTACAATCAGAATTCCTGCCTGTAAAGTCCAGTCTTTTCTTTTAAAAATAAAATGTACTGCGGCCAATGAAAAAAATAGGTTTAGTAAAAACCTGAAAATATAATTTAAAATCAATTTTCCCCATTCAAAATCAGGAAATGGAAGTTTTTTATTTGCTTCATGAAAATAATTCAGGAAAGGATCATAAAAAAGACGATCTTCCACAGCACGAACTCCGATAAGCCCGCATATTGCCAAAACAACAATAATCCAGCTAATTATTTTCATCTTTCAGCGAATAAAATTTAATCCAGATCAGCCAAAGCAGAACAACACTTCCGTAAATGATAGCAGGAAAAAAATAATCGTGCCCGATTTTGGAATATTGCGGATGTTCAATGATGAGAATATTCAGTCCGGCGATTCTTAAAACATTCATAATATGAAGAAAGATAAGACCTGAGAAAGCAAAAACGAACGTTTTAAAACCTTTATAAAAAGCAAAAATAAAAGCCAGAAAAAGAATCATCACAGAAATTGCATTACAGCCTTCCACCATTCGCGAAATGTATTGGTTTTTCACATAAAACCACATTGTTTCAAATTTTGGCTGGTCTACCAAAATTGTCTTGTATCCCAAAGCATCTTGAACTTTGCTGCTCTGAAAAGCCACCGATTTTGAGATCGGATCCAGATCTCCTTCAAAAATATTCAGATAGAACTGGTAACCTGCCAGAAAAACAAGATAAATAATTATAAATCGTGCAAGAATGAGAAGTACCGGTTTGAAATCCTGAAACATACGGCAAATATATGAATTCGGAACTAAATTAGTATTTTTGTAGATAAGTAAAACACATTCTTTTATGTCGCAGTTTTCGCCCGAATCGTTTTTCAGAGAGTTTTCCGGTTCTGAGATATCAGAGTTTACCGCTTTACCACAAAGTGGATCTGCCCGGAAAAATTTTATCGGGGAAAAAGCAGGCAGAAAATATGTGGTTACTTACAACGAAAATATTCCCGAGAACCGTTCTTTTCTTTATTTTTCAAAAATATTTTCTGAGCTTGATCTCAATACTCCAAAAATTTTCAAAACTTCCCAAGATGAGAAAATATATATTCAGGAATTCCTCGGAGAACAGACTTTGTCCGAAATTATAGAAAAAGAAGGATTGTCGGAAAGAGTGAGAAGCCTTGTGAAGCAAACCCTTACAAAACTTTTTGTACTTCAGGCCAAAACACAGGATCAGATAGACTTCACCAAAACATTTGAATATGAAGCCTATGATGAGATCCCGGTTTCTTATGATTTGTTTTATTTTAAATTTATGTTCGC
>DAMDNI010000254.1:3032-3618 GCA_032083825.1 Bergeyella sp.
TATGTTCGCAGATATTCTTGAAATTCATTATCATAAAACTAAACTTTTAAAGGAGTTCAAAAAAATAGAAAAACTCATTGAGTCTCTTGAGCCAAAAGGCCTGATGATCCGCGATTTTCAAGCGAGAAATATTATGATTAACGAAAAGGATGAAGTTTTTTTCATAGATTATCAAAGTGCAATGAAAGGGCCTTTGATGTATGATGTAATTTCTTTTCTATATCAGGCAAAAGCCAATTTTCCGGAAGATTTCAGAAACGAAATGCTTGAATTTTATTATGAATTATGGAATGATGCGGCCCAGATAAAACAATTGAAATCTGCTCTAATGCCTTTACAGTTAATGCGTTTCCTGCAGGTTTTGGGTGTTTATGGTTTTCGCGGGTTGGTGCAGAGAAAGCCGCATTTTATCAAAAGTATTGCGAAAGGTTTAGGCAATCTCTATGATCTTTCACAAAATTGGGAAAACATGAAAGATTTCCCCGAACTTGAATATATAATTCAGCAATTGACTTCGGAAAATACTTTACGCAAGGTTGAAAGTTTTAATTCCTAATATTATTTAATAATTTAAAATAGCTTGGTT
>DAMDNI010000255.1:0-3617 GCA_032083825.1 Bergeyella sp.
CTGATGTAATTTCTATATTCAGTGATGCATATACCAATATTTCTTCTTCAAAAATCCTTTTGGCGATGCAACGGTTACAGATCTTACTATTGCCGGAAACAATACTACAAGATTGACATTTACCAATCCAGGTTCAGGATACCAATATATTACTGAACCTAAAGATTTGACAGATTTTACCAATATGCACATTGATATCTGGATTGCAGGAGCAGCACAGCCAGGACAAGTAGTTCAGCTGATTGTACAGAACTTCAATGAGGACGGTTCATTCTCTAATAATCTTTTTTACAATATTGATCTTGGAATTTCAGGAACAGAAACTTGGTATTCAGCAGATATTCCTTTCAGCGATTTCACTGCAGGCAACAGGAATAATATCAAACAAGTTCAGGTTGTAGGTGCTGGTCCGGCAGCTTTTGGTCCGACTTATATTGACAATGTTTACTTCCATAAAAATACATTGGGTGTTTCCGATGCAGATAAAAGTGCATTCAAAGTTTATCCTAACCCGGTTGTTTCAGGAGAAAATGTTTTTGTAAGTGCAAAAGTTAAAAGTGTTGAGCTTTATAATGTATCCGGACAAAAAGTAAAAACTTCAGCTTCTGGAAATATCAGTACACAAGGACTTTCAAAAGGACTTTACATTTTGAAAGCAACTGATGAAAAAGGAAAAATCCAAACATCAAAACTGATTGTTAAATAAAAACCTGTTTTTCATATAATTGGTGCCCGTCAAAATTTTGGCGGGTTTTTTCGTTAAAATTTGTACATTTGGGAGAGACGATGAAGAACACATATATTGCATATTTTGCTTTATTTATAAGTGTTTTGCTGGGAGCGCAGAACATTCAGGAGAAAGGAATGCCTTTCGTACAATCTTATCTGCCGGAGAAATACGGCAACCACGGCAAAATTTGGGAAATATCTTCATCTCCCAGCGGTTTGGTATATATGGCCTCTGAAAACGGTCTTCTGGAATTCGACGGAATGACCTGGAATCGTTTTCGCGATTATCCGGGATTTAGCAGATCTCTGCATGTTGTTAATGATTCTACAGTATATATCGGTTTGGATATGGATTTCGGAATTTGGAAGAAAAATAAATTCCGCAACTATTCTTACACTTCTTTGTATCCTTTTCGGGAGAAAATTAATAGTGTAAACGAAGAATTTTGGGGAACTTACCAGATCAAAGATCAGATCCTGTTTGTCTCCCATCAGAATTTTTATATCTACCGAAACAAAAAGATTGTAAAAATACATGCTCCTACCAGATTTTCTGAAAGCTTTTTCGAAAACGGAAGACTTTTTTTAGCAGATGAAGCAAAAGGGCTTTACGAATATGACGGCGTACGCTTTAAACATGTTTTTTCTTATCCTGATCACAATTATCTTGATATTTCCGGTATCTTCATTCATCGAAATCTGTTTTATGTCATTACAAAGGATAAAGGCATTTTCAAGTTTGAGAATCATAAGTTGCAGCCCCTGAATCTGCAGATTTCTCCCGAAATTATTAAAAATAAAGTATTCACATTTTCAAGAATCGATTATAAATACTTGGTATTCGGAACCATTCTTAATGGGTTGTATATTACAGATCTTAATGGCCGAATTATTCAGCATTTTGATAAAAACAATGGGCTTCCGAATAATACCGTTTTAACAACTTATTATCAGAAAAACGGAAAATTATGGGTGGGTTTGGATTATGGCCTTGTCTGCATTGACATCCAAAGCAATATTACTTATTTCCAGAATATTGGCAGTAATTTCGGAACGGGTTATGCCGCTGCGTTATCCGGAAATACATTTTATCTGGGAACAAATCAAGGATTATATCTGGCTGATTGGAATCAAATGAATGATACCGGCAATGCCAATCTTTTCCGAAGCATCAATGGTGCCGAAGGGCAAGTGTGGACTTTACAGAATATTGATGGCAAAATCCTATGCGGACACAATAATGGCCTGTTTGAATTAAAAGGAAATGCACTTCAAAAAATTCATACCGAACCGGGAATTATGTGTTTAATGAAATACCGCGAAAAATATCTGTTGGCGGGAACATATAACGGAATCTCAATATTTGAAAAAAATGAGGATTCTTGGGAATTTCTTGGAAAAATGAAACTTATTCTGGGAGCTGTGAATCAGATCGTTCAGGACAAAAATTATATCTGGGTAAACATTCCCAACTATGGTCTTATCAGATTTTCCGTCAACAACAGGCTGGAACCGGAAAACAGGAAAATCTTCAAAATCAATAATTTTGAAGGGAGTTTTCCTTTCATCTTTAAAGACAAAGAAAAAATCCGTGTTCAGACCAGCTCTTCCCAATATTTGTTTCGTTCGGGAAATGATAGTTTTATTAGTAAGCCTTTTCAAGATAACAGCGATCGGGTAAAAAATCTCTTTGCCGGATTTTTCAAGCCAATTATTCTGAATTCTGATTATGGTTTTTATTCTATCAACAACGGTTTTGCCTTAGAGAATTTCAAATCGCCCGGCCATCAGCTTCCATCTGTTTCTGTACCCGTATTCCGGAGTGTGAAGGCTTTCAATAATGATCAGTCCAAAGATTTATACGGTGAAGAAAAGCTTCCGTACAGATTCAATAATCTGCGCATGATTTATATCGTTCCCAATGAAGATGGTGTTCAGTATCAGTATTTTTTAGAGAATTTTTCGGAAAAATGGAGCCATTGGAAAACCAATAACAAGGTAGAGTTTTTAGGATTAAAGGAAGGACAATACACCTTGTGGGTAAAAGCCCGGAAAGAAGGAAAAATTTCCCCGGCACAAAAATTTAGTTTTACCATAAAAGCTCCTTGGTACAGAAGTTTTTGGGGATAT
Organism: Bergeyella sp.; assembly: GCA_032083825.1. Taxonomy (GTDB): domain Bacteria; phylum Bacteroidota; class Bacteroidia; order Flavobacteriales; family Weeksellaceae; genus DAMDNI01. The sequence goes on from DAMDNI010000255.1 coordinate 2,860, forward strand.
TTGATATTCGCATCAGCATTTGGTCTGTTGTTTTATTTTTTAAAGAACTATTATAGAAATAAGCTGAACCGCCATACTGATGCACTTCTGCAAAAAGAGCAGAATTCTCTTCGTGAGCAAGCCGAAAAGCACCGCCAGGAAATCATGCTCGAAAGACAAAAACAACTGGAACAGGAGCAGAACAAGCTGAAAGAAGAAATCAAAAACAAAACAATAGAACTGGCAACAAAAGCAAAAGAAGGTGATGACAGAAACCGGCTTTTGCAGATTATAAACGAAAAAATACAGGAAGCCGAGCTAAATCCCAATATTTCAAAGATCAAATTGGGAGAAATGCGCAGAATGCTGAAAACATATATGGAAACTGATGACCATACTTTTGAAATCCAGATGGATGAGCTGCATCAGGAGTTTTTCAAGGCAATGAAAAAAAGGTTTCCGCATCTTTCTATATACGATTTGCGATTGTGTGCGTATATAAGAGTCGGCCTCAATTCTAAAGAAATGGCCGATATACTTCAGGTTTTACCTTCAAGCATCAACGTAAGCCGATCACGATTACGGAAAAAACTCAACCTTTCTCCCGATGAAGATTTGTTTGATTTTATGATTAAAATTGAATGAAATTTTACCGGCCATTCATTATACATCTCCTCAGGTTGATTTTCAGTTTTAAGTTTTCGAGATGAGATTCATTTTTGGGATGATATGAATCTTTAATTCCTGCTTCTTTTTCTTAGGGAATGGCTTTTGGATAT
>DAMDNI010000256.1:0-3577 GCA_032083825.1 Bergeyella sp.
CATCTAAAGCATTTGTATGAATCTTTCAAAAAAAATGTATGGAGTACCGATTATATATATGCTTATAATTGCTTTGTTGGAGTAATATTATACGCTGAATTCTTTAAAAAATATCCCAGACATGATAGATATTCAGATGAAGAAATAAAAGTTATCCAAGAAGAAGAAAAAGAAATTATAAATTTTATTGAAAATAATGAAAGTGTTTATGAACTAACAACCCTTTCTTATTCAAAATATTCTCATTGGGAATTGGAAAAAGCAGTAGGTATTTTTCCAATTTATGAAGAGTTTGATTTTTCTTATGATTTTTTAAAGTTAGTTTTTAGTAATCAAATAGAATCTTATTTGCTAGGAAATGAAAGATATGATTATTATAAAATTGGAATTACAATTAAAGAAACTATTATTGATTTTTTATTTGAGATTCCATTTAATACTAACACAAAATCTTTTTTAGAAGACATTTTAGAGATAGGAGCGAATTTCAAAAATGATGATCTTAGACTAAAATATGATGTAACCAAATATGCAAAAGAAATTGTTGAATGGTTATATTACAAAGTTGATAGTAATAATGGTAACGAGAAAATGCTAAATAACCTATGGAGTTATTGGGATGTACTTTATTTAAAAGTTAAAAATAAAACTAACTTGTATAATCAAGAATACTTGTTTTTTGGAAAGTGGAAATCCGACGCCGATGATTGGTTTGTTCTAAAAAAAGATAATGTATCAAGTATCTATTTGAAAAAAATTGAAAATTTAAGTTATCTTGATGTTGAAGCATTGTTGCAACTATTGTCAGGGATAGGATTTCAGAGTTTGATGCCACAAGGAATTAAAGTTTTAACTAAACATTTAAAATCTGAAGTAAAGCAATTGCTTAATATTAACTATTACTATGGAGAAAAGTTAATAATGAGATGCTTTAAAGATAAAATCAAGCAAATAAAAGAAGATGACTCATTATTATATGAATTTTTATGGTTTTTAAATATAATGGTTGACTTAGGTTCTTCTAAAGCGTATTACATTAGAGAAAATTTGATTCTATATAAGAAATAATATTATTGAATTTTAAATTATGCGTTTAATTTGTCTATAAGAATGAGGTTTTTCTAGTATGAATTAGTCATTACTTAATCTGACATTTGAAATCAAATTGAGAATAATTTTAGACTTTTCGGTAGCATCCCAGTAACTGTGTAAGTTGAAAAGTTATTCTGAAAAATTTTGAGCCCTCACAGCTTAAAAAATTTTTCGGAAATAACTTTTTACTAATTTTAAACCTTATACAGTTATGATTAACAAAGAAGAATTATTAAACAACAAGGATTTCTACAAATCCTTCAAGAACGGAGAAGATTTGACTTCCTTCTTCAAAGAACTGCACAAAAAAGCAGTAGAACATATGTTGGATGCGGAATTGGATTCCCATCTGGACAACGAAAAACATGAAAAAACAATAGGTGGAAATTATCGCAATGGTCACGGAACCAAGAAGATAAAATCCTCATTTGGAGAATCCGAGATTAAAGTTCCTCGTGACAGAGAAGGTAGTTTTGAGCCCGCTTTAGTTCCGAAAAGACACAATATTATCGATGGTTTGGAGAATATCATTATTTCGTTTTATGCCAAAGGAATGAGCGTTTCGGACATTGAGGAACAAATCCCTGAGATGTATGATTTTGAAGTTTCCACTTCTACCATTTCCCGCATTACCAGTGCAGTTTCCAGCGAAGTGATTTCATGGCAAAACCGACCGTTAGACGAACTTTATCTGATTGTTTGGATGGACGGAATCGTTTTCAAAGTAAGAGAGAACTCGAAAGTCATTAACAAAACCATTTATCTCGCTGTTGGACTAAACCGTGAAGGAAAAAAAGAAGTTCTTGGAATGTGGCTTGGCAAGAACGAAAGTTCCAGTTTTTGGATGAGTGTTTTGACCGATCTAAAAGCTCGTGGAATTGAGGATATTCTCATTACAGCTACCGATAATCTGAACGGATTTACACAAACAATCCGCTCCGTTTTCCCAGAATCTCAAACTCAAATTTGTGTGGTTCATCAAATCCGAAATGCTTGTAAATACGTGGTTTGGAAGGACAGAAAAGAGTTTTCTTCCGACATGAAGCACATTTATACTGCTCCGACAAAAGAGGCAGCCAAAGCCGCTTTGGAGGATTTTGCCCAAAAATGGGAAAGCAAATATTTGTATGCGGTTCAATCTTGGAGAAACAATTGGGACGAACTCACCGTCTTTTTTGACTTCCCAATCGAAATTAGAAAAATCATTTATACCACCAATTTAATTGAAAATTTAAACGGAAAAATTCGAAAATACACCAAAAACAAGATGTCTTTCCCAACTGATGATGCCGTGATCAAATCGGTATATCTTGCACTAAAAGAGTCAACAAAAAAATGGACTATGCCTATCCATAATTGGGGATTGGTTTTAAACCAATTTATGCTTATTTTTGAAAAAAGGCTCAGATTATAAAATCCAAGCCCTAACTTTTTAACTTACACACTTTATGGGATAGTGTCGACTTTTCATTCACTAATAATCACCTTCTCCTTTGAAAAGAAGCCGCCTGTTCTGGCATTATCGGTAGCTTTTCATTTAAAGGAGTAGAAGTGCTGTTTTTCACCTCATAATTCTGTTTAGTTATAAAATCGATCTTTTTGAAGAGAACACTATTTTCCGTTTCCCTTTCTTTAACATAATCCTTATTGGCACTAACTTTAAGTTGCTCTTGTTTTTCCAACGTATATTGTGAAATTAATTCAATTTTTCTTTCAGGAAGTTCTTCCAATTTTTTGTCAAGTTCAGTAATTTTATGTTCAGTAATTTTAGTTTGGTCTTCGATTTTTGTTACATTTACTCCTTTTTGAGATAAATTTTCAATGGCTTCCGAAACCAATATTTTTGCAGAATCAATTGATTTTTGATAAAAAGGAAGCTGGTTTTTCCAATATTCCGAATTGTCCCATTCATCTTTAGAATACCCTAAAATCCTGTTGTAATTGTGCTGTGCTTTGGTTACTTCTTCCTGAACTTTAATAAAATCATCGTACTTTCTCAATACAAAAGCATTGTCGGCAAGGAATTTATTTTTCTCGCTTTCAATCCGTTTTTTCATCAGTTCGATTTCGATATTGGCTCTGGTTTCCGGATTGGTGATAATAGCGGTTTTCAGTTCCTGGGTGCTGATGTCGGAAATATCCAAAACATCCGCTCCTTTTTTCATGGCTTCCAAATATCTGGCTTGTTTGGATTGCAGCTTTTGAAGCATAAAAACATCAATACTGTCATTGGTCAGCATAAAATTAATCCGTACATTTTCATTTTTATTTCCTTGTCGCCATGCCCGTCCTTCCACTTGTCGAAGCGATGTAAAATTATAAGGCAACGAAAGCAGATACACATCCGTTGTATTCTCTTGCAAATTCATTCCTTCCTGAATGGCTTCGCTTCCGATAACCACTTTTATTTTTCCGGAATTGAATTCATCCTGAATTTTTAAGCGGTTCGGTTTGCTTGTTGCTCCGGTAATGACTCCAATTTCTG
>DAMDNI010000257.1:0-2843 GCA_032083825.1 Bergeyella sp.
CGGGATATCCACTAACCTGTATTTTCCTGCGATCGGAACTGCAGGCTTTGAACGGGAATAGGTTAAAGGGAAAAGCCTTGTTCCTCTGCCTCCACCTAATACGATTGAAATGACGTTGGGTTTCATATAATGTGTTGATTAATCAAAGTTTCTATTTTCTCTTTTAAAGATAATAATTTTTTGTTATTCCCGATACAAATTCAAATAATTTTCGGCAGATTTTTCCCAGGAAAAGTCAAAGCTCATGTTTTTCATGACTAATTCTGACATCAAATCCGGCTGATGATAAATGCTCAATGCTCTGTGAACCGCATGTACAGCATCATCAGAACCGGGAGTTACAAAATTAATCCCTGCTCCTCCGGAAGAGATATCATGAACTGTATCCCTCAAACCGCCGGTATACCGCACAACCGGAATCGTACCATAACGCATGGAATACATCTGATTCAAGCCGCAAGGTTCAACACGTGAAGGCATCAGAAGAAAATCTGCGGATGCATAAATTTTATGGGAAAGATATTCTTTGTAACCCAGATCAAGCGCAAAATTAGAAAAAGCTGACTCCATTTCTTTGAGACGGTTTTCGATAGCCTTTTCGCCGGAACCGAGAATCATAATATTTAATGCTCCGTATGTTTGCTGAATGCTTTTCCATACAATATCAGGAAGAAGATCTGCTCCTTTTTCGCCAGCAAATCTTCCGATGAACGCAAAAAGCGGAAGCTCGGGATTCAAGCCGTATTCTTCACAAAGCTCTTTCTTATTTTTCCATTTTCCTTCTTCTGCATTTGCTATATTATAATTAAAATCCAAAAAGTCATCCGTTTTGGGATTCCATACTTCAGTGTCAATTCCATTAATGATTCCGTGTGCTTTTGCATGTTCGTGCTGAACTAAAGATTCAAGGCCTTTAAAATTATAGAAAAGCTCTTCCATATAACCTTCGGAAACCGCATTGAACACATGACAGCATTTAATCATCGCCGCTAAAGGATTAATCCAGCCTGACCAATCTAAAAGCCCGAGATTAGAAGTTCCGTCTGTCCACGGAAAATAATCCAGCATTTCCCATCGCATTTGCCCCTGATACTCTCCGTTATGAATGGTTCCTATAGTTTTTACACCTTTTAAAAAACTAAATTCGGGACAATGTTCTACCATAAAAGGAACAAGACCTGTATGATAATCATGGCAATGAAGGACATCAGGACGAATTTTCGTCGCAGTAAGCCAATGAAGAACAGCGTGCTGAAATGCAAGAAACTGCTGACTCTCATCCCAATAACCATAAGGGTTTTCCCGATCCAAAAGGCCGGGAACTTTCACTAAAAAAAGGTCAAACCCTAATGTTTTTGACCGTTCCTTGAAAACCTGAACCTGAAACAACCTGTCTTTTTGACGGATAAAACCATCAAAAACCGTTTCAAACTGATGGTCGTGAATGAAGGCTTTATTGTACCAAGGCATTACAACTTTGGCATCAATTCCTTCAATTTTATTCTGATATTTGGGTAAAGCCCCAACCACATCTGCCAATCCGCCCACTTTTGCGACGGGATAGCATTCCATGCTTAAATGGTAGATTGTCATGCTATTTCTTTTTATTTTCTTTTGGGATTTCGGTTCCGGTTTTTTTCGCTCTTGAAACTTTTGGTTTAGTCTCTGTATTTTTTCCTGTTTTTGAAGCTCTTGGTTTTCTCTCTGCCGGGACTTGTGTTTTTGAAGAATTGTTTTTTTTCTCTTTCGGAACTTCAGAATTTTCTTTTATAGAAAGTATTTTCCTAGTAATTTTTTTTCTTTTTTTTAATTGCTTTAAAACCACACCAGCCAAAGGTGGCAATTTTAAAACAATATTATTCGGACGAAACATCCATTCATCATCTTCTTCGTCAATTATTTCTGCTGAAACTCCGCTTCCGCCATATTTCGCATCATCTGAATTCAGGATAACTTCCCAATTTGTTCCTTCGTCAACTCCAATTTTGTACTCAAAAACTCTTGGAGTCAGATTGAGAACAGTCATCGTTACATCGTCTTCATGTTTTCCTTTTCTTAAATAAATATAGATTGAATTGTTTCCATCATTGGCTTCTACCCATTCAAAACCTTTCGGGTTGAACTGGTTTTCATAAAATGAAGATTCTGTTCTGTAAAGATGGTTGAGATCTTTTACAAAATTCTGCAATCCTTTATGAACAGGATATTCAAGCAAATGCCAATCCAGTGAAGCCGCAAAATTCCATTCGTTGGTTTGTCCAAATTCATTCCCCATGAAAAGTAGTTTTGCACCGGGATGTGTAAACATATATGTATAAAGCGCGCGAAGATTGGCAAATTTCTGCCACTCATCTCCGGACATTTTATAGATAATGCTTGCTTTTCCGTGTACTACTTCATCGTGAGAAAGCGGCATCATGTAGTTTTCATTATACATGTACATGGAAGCAAACGTGATTTTATTGTGATGATATTTTCTATTAATCGGATCTTCTTTGAAATATTTAAGAGTATCGTGCATCCATCCCATCATCCATTTCATCCCGAAACCGATTCCACCTTCATGGACAGGAGTAGTGAGCTGCGGAAAATCAGAGCTTTCTTCTGCAATAGTAATGATGTCAGGATAATTTTTGTACGCAGCAATATTGAATTCCTGTAAAAAATCTTTGGCCTCGAGGTTGACATTTCCGCCAAATATGTTTGGTTCCCATTCGCCTTCGTTTCTGGCATAATCCAGATAAAGCATTGAAGTGACTGCATCTACGCGGAGTCCGTCAGCATGATAGCGGTCAAGCCAAAACAATCCGTTGGAAATCAGAAAAGATTTCACTTCCGGCCTT
>DAMDNI010000257.1:2853-3554 GCA_032083825.1 Bergeyella sp.
TCCGGCCTTCCATAATTGAATAGATGAGAATTCCATTGAGGATGATAGCCTTTTCTCGGATCTTCGTGCTCATATAAAAATGTCCCGTCAAAATAATGCAGACCATTTGCATCGCCCGGAAAATGCGACGGAACCCAATCCAGGATTACTCCAATATTATTTTTGTGAAGCTCGTCAATCAGAAACATTAAATCCTGAGGTGAGCCAAATCTTGAATTCGCAGCATAAAAACCTGTCACCTGATAACCCCAGCTTGGTTCATAAGGATGCTCCATAACAGGCATAAATTCAACATGGGTAAATTCCATCTCTTTGAGATAAGGAATCAGGCGTTCTGCAATTTCTTTATAACTGAAAAATCTTTTAGGATCATCCGTTCCCCGCATCCATGATCCCAAATGCATTTCATATACGGAAATAGGTGCTTCAAGATTATTTTTTTTGTATCTTTCTTTCATCCAGCTTTCGTCTTTCCATTCGTACCAATTGGTAGAAACGAGCGAAGCTGCCTGCACATTTTGCTCCCAGCTTAATGCATAGGGGTCGCTTTTTTCGAGAAGATCACCTTTGCTGCTCCGGATAGCATACTTATATAAAGTTCCCCATGACAATTCCGGAATAAAGCCTTCCCAAATCCCTGAGCTGTCCCATCTTGGCAAAAGTTTATGTGCTTCCGAATGCCATCCGTTAAAATTCCCTAT
>DAMDNI010000258.1:0-3525 GCA_032083825.1 Bergeyella sp.
GGGTTATATACTCTGGTAAAGCCGTATGATTTAAGTAAAACTCCTGCTCATTACGATATTGGAATTACACAGTCTGTCAAAAATGTTATTGAAAAAGAAGAAGATAATGATATCTTCGTTATTAACGTAGGATCTTATACTTATGATTCTACAGGAGCATTAATAGGAAGCAGTTATACAAATAGTCAGAATTATAATACAAGTTCGTACACTCCGAACAGAGCTGTTTTTGTAGGAACACCGAATGATACAGATCCTTTATACAAAAGACGGGCAAAACTTTTAATTACTTACGGTAAAAAATAATAAAAAATACAAGACAAAAATATGTGCGGAATAGTTGGTTACACAGGTTTTCAGGATGCTTATGACGTGGTGATTAATGGACTTAGGAGACTAGAATATAGAGGATATGACAGCGCCGGAATTGTATTGGATAAAGATAACAGCAATTTTGAAGTCGCTAAAACAAAAGGAAAAGTAGATGACTTGGTTTCTATTTCTAAAGACATGAGAGGAGTAGCTCATGTAGGAATGGGACATACAAGATGGGCAACACATGGTGTTCCCAGCGACAGAAACTCTCATCCGCATCTTTCCAATAATGGGAAAATTGCCTTGGTACATAATGGTATTATAGAAAATTATGATACTCTTAAAACCATGCTTACCGGAAAAGGATATACATTTAAATCTGAAACTGATACAGAGGTTTTGGTAAATCTTATCCAGTATTTCATGGAAATCAAGCCTGAGATTGATTTTCCGTCTGCAGTAAGATTTGCACTTAACGAGGTATATGGTGCTTATGCAATTACGGTAATGCATGATGATTTCCCAGGTATTTTAGTGGTGGGAAGATTAGGATCTCCATTGGCAATTGGTTTAGGAGACAGAGAATATTTTATCGCTTCTGATGCGTCTCCTTTTGTTGAATTTACAAAAGAAGCAGTATATCTTGAAGAAGGCCATATGGCAAGTATTTCTCTAGAGAATGGGGTAGATATCAGAACGATAAAAGACAACGAAAAAATCATTCCTGAAGTTCAGGAACTTAAATTAAGCCTTGAACAGATCGAAAAAGGCGGTTATGAACACTTCATGCTGAAAGAAATTTTTGAACAGCCAAAATCTATCCAAGATACACTGAGAGGAAGATTACTGGTAGATGAAGGAGTGATAAAAATGGCCGGAATCTGGGATCATCTTGAAAAAATAAATCAGGCTAAAAGAATCATTATTATTGCATGTGGTACTTCATGGCACGCAGGTTTGATTGGAGAATACCTTATTGAAGAATTTGCAAGAATTCCTGTTGAAGTAGAATATGCATCAGAATTCAGATACAGAAATCCTATTATCACAGATAAAGATGTGGTGATTGCTATTTCTCAATCAGGAGAAACTGCAGATACAATGGCCGCATTGAAGTTAGCTAAAGAAAAAGGAGCATTCATTTACGGGATTTGTAATGTGGTAGATTCATCAATTGCCAGAATTACAGATGCCGGATCTTATACGCATGCAGGTCCGGAAATTGGAGTAGCTTCCACAAAAGCATTTACAGCGCAATTGACAATTCTTTCTTTAATTGCACTCAAATTAGGGAAACATAACGGAAACTTAAGCAATCAGGAGTTTATGAAACTGATTGCGGAACTTGATAATTTACCGAAAAAAGTAGAAGAAGTCCTTCTTTCTACAAATGATATCACAAAAGAAATCGCAAAGGATTTTGTAACTGTTCAGAATTTTTTATACTTAGGACGAGGTTATAATTTCCCTGCAGCATTAGAAGGAGCATTGAAACTAAAGGAAATATCCTATATCCACGCAGAAGGATACCCTGCCGCAGAAATGAAACATGGCCCTATTGCCCTTATTGATGAGAATATGCCAATTGTTATCATTGCTCCGAAACAAGGACATTATGATAAGATAGTAAGTAATGTTCAGGAGATTAAAGCGAGAAAAGGGAAGGTAATTGCCGTTGTAAACAAAGGTGATGAACAGGTTTCGTCAATGGCAGATTATGTTATCGAATTTCCTGAGACTTCAGAATGTTTTTCACCGATTCTGGCTTCCATTCCTTTGCAGTTGCTGGCTTACTATATTGCAGTCTTCAGAGGAGCCAATGTAGACCAGCCTAGAAACCTTGCAAAGTCCGTAACTGTGGAATAATTTCCCATAATCTTTTATTGAAATAAAATAATTTAAAAAAATATACGTTTTGGAAAAAAAATGATATTTGTTACTTTAAAAAATTATATATTTACCGCTTAATTTCAAAAATCAGCATGAAAAGGATATTTCTTGTAGTATTATCAGCCGCTTTTTTAGTCTCATGTTCCAAAGGAGGAAGAGGTGGGTCTGGAAAACCAGATACCAAAGGAGAGCTTATTCCCAAAAAAAAATCTAAATCTTTTGTAGCTCAAAGACCTTACGGAATGGTTGCTATTCCTGCCGGATCGTTTGTAATGGGTATGGCAGATGTAGACTTTACCAATACCCCGGAAAAAGCAAACCTTAAAACCGTTACTGTATCTTCATTTTTTATGGATGAAACAGAAACAACAAATGCAGAGTATCGCTTATTTGTTGAATATGTAAGGGATTCTATTGCTAGGACTTTATTGGCTGAAGCAGCAGGAGATGGAGGATCTGATGGCGATGGAACTGGAATTGGAGATTTTGCCTATCTATCCAAAAAATCAGGAGAAGAAAAAACTGCTTATCAGGAATTTATGGAAGGCCAGGGAGGCAGAGATGGTTTTGACGATTCTAAAAGATTGGATTGGTCAGTTCCTTTGAAATGGACGACTTCTGACTATCCAGATGTACAATATGCTGAAGTTTTGGAATCTATGTATTTACCACCAGATCAAAGAATTAATAATGAAAGAATAATTGATTCAAGAAAGCTGTTATATTCTTATCAATGGGAAGATCTGGAGTCAGCTGTAAAAGATAAATCCAGGGGAGCAAACTATCTTAAAAAAGAAAGTATTGCAGTTTATCCGGATACTACAGTTTGGATCAAAGATTTTAATTATGCATACAATGAGCCCCTTTATGATGGATATTTCTGGCACAGTGCCTATAATAATTATCCTGTAGTTGGTGTTACATGGGATCAGGCAAGAGCATATTGTAACTATAAAACAAAGGCTAAAGCAGATAATAATCAAAAGCAAAAGAAAATGCAAAAGCCGATGGCATTCCGCCTTCCGACAGAAGCAGAGTGGGAATATGCAGCAAGGGGAGGTAAAGAAAATGCAACTTATCCTTGGGGAGGCCCTTATTTACAAGATGACAGAGGTTGCTATCTCGCCAATTTTAAGCCTAAAAGAGGAAATTATATTGAAGACGAGAAAAAAGGAACCTACACTTATACAGCGCCTGTAAAATCATATCCTAGAAATGGCTTTGGGCTTTACGATATGGCTGGAAACGTAGCGGAATGGACAGAATCTCCGTACAATAATTCTACTTATCAATTTTCATCAACTCTGAATCCGCATCTTT
>DAMDNI010000259.1:0-3499 GCA_032083825.1 Bergeyella sp.
GTTTTAAACCATCGTTTAGCCAAGATTTTACCTGTCCGTAAACGTTAGGTTTCCAATCGTCTTTATGACCTTCGATAATCCATTCGTTTAAGAAATCTTCGTATTCATTTAAAGGTAAATACCAGTTTTTTGTCTCTTTTAAAATCGGAACATTTCCGCTCAACATTGATTTCGGATTAATCAATTCTGATGGCGAAAGGGTAGAACCGCACTTCTCACACTGATCTCCGTAAGCATTATCATTACCGCAATTCGGACAAGTTCCAACGATATATCGGTCTGCCAAGAATTCTCCTGCCTGCTCGTCAAAATACTGCTCAGAAACTTCTTCCGTAAATTTACCTTTTTCGTAAAGTGCTTTAAAGAAATCCTGGCTTGTTTCACGGTGATTCGGAGAGGTTGTTCTTGAATACTCATCAAACGAAATTCCCAAATCTGAGAATGATTTTTTAATAATTTCGTGGTATTTATCAACAATATCTTGTGGTGTAACTCCTTCTTTTTTAGCTCTTATGGTAATAGGAATTCCGTGCTCATCACTTCCGCAGATAAACGCCACATCTTTTCCTAATCTTCTCTGGAATCTTGCATAAACATCCGCAGGAATATATACTCCCGCCAAATGCCCAATATGAACCGGACCGTTTGCGTAAGGCAAAGCCGCCGTAATCATCTTTCTGTTTGACATTAAATAATAGTTTGTTTATGCAAATATACGGTGAATTGATTGTAAACGAAAATTATTGAAATTTTTCTAAAAATGTAAATTAGGTATCAAAAATGGGGATTTAGAAATTGAAAAATGCTAAGCATTTGTTTAAAAAAATGTTAAAGTTGATAAAAGTCATTTTTAAAATATTAGTGATTTATGTGTTTGATAATTAGATATTTATTAACTTTATAACATGATTTTAAGTTAAAATTTGTGATGAGAAATCGTTAATTGTTAATTAATTTTTAACAGATAATGAAAAAATTATAAATTAGAACGCTGTTTTTTGAGAAGAAAACGGTAAGAAAAATAAAAATAAATATTAATCCTTAAATTTTATTTTGTGAGAAACTATACTAAAGTTTTAAAAATTGCCCCCGCTTTCTTATTGATGGGGACAATGATGCACGCACAAACAACTGACACTTTCGCTCCTAAAGAGCAAAAAATTGAAGAAGTTGTTTTGATTGGTTATGGTAAGCAGAAGAAAGAAGATCTTACGGGATCTATTGCTTCCATTACTTCTAAAGATTTTAATGGAGGCTCTACATCACCAGACCAGCTTATTCAAGGAAAAGCACCCGGTGTAACTGTTACAGGTAATGGAGGAAATCCCGGAGCAGGTTCTACAATCCGTATCAGAGGTGGAGCTTCTTTGAATGCAAGTAATGATCCTTTGATTGTAATTGATGGTATTCCTATGGACTTTGGAGGTCTTTCAGGCGCAGCCAATGCTTTAGCCTTGATAAATCCAAACGATATTGAATCTTTTGATGTTTTAAAGGATGCTTCGGCTGCTGCAATTTATGGTAATAGGGCTTCTAATGGTGTTATTCTAATTACGACTAAGAAAGGTTCTTCAGGGAAATTAAAAGTTAATTTTTCTTCAGTTGCATCAGTTTCAACAAAAATGGGAAATTTAGATGTTCTATCTGCTGATGAATTTAGAAAATTTGTAACTGACAATGCAACTTCACAAAGTTTTATTGACAAATTAGGAACCGCTAATACTAATTGGCAGGATTTAATTTATCAAACTGCATGGGGTACCGACAATAACGTGGCAATTTCTGGTGGAATTAAGAAATTACCTTATAGATTGTCTTTAGGGTATAATGAACAAAACGGTTTGGTAAAAACCAATGAGTTTAGAAGAACATCAGTTGGCTTAAATCTTACTCCAAAGTTTTTTGATAATCATTTGAGTGTAACAGCCAATTTGAAAGGAACAATGACTGAAAACCGTTTCAATGCGGGAGTTATTGGAGCAGCTCAATTCTTTGATCCAACCCAAAACATATATGATTATTCAGAAAGAGGAAATCAGGTAAATAATTATTGGGAATGGTGGCAGACGGATACGAATATAAATGGAAATGCTACAAGAAATCCTCTAGGATCTTTATACGGAAGAAGAGATGTTTCTACAGTTTTTAGAGGAATTGCAGGACTTCAACTAGACTATAAATTTCATTTTCTTCCGGATCTTCATTGGAATATCAATTTAGGATATGATTATCAAAAAGGAAATGGTGCCGTTACCGAATATCCTAACTATGCAGGAGTTTTATCTGCTAACAATGGAGGGACAAGAAGGGATTACACTCAAGAAAAAAGCAATAAGCTTTTGGAAACATATTTAAATTATGTAAAAGATATTGATGCAATTAATACAAAGGTAGATTTAATGGCGGGGTATTCTTATCAGCAATTTCATAACTTAATTCCTTCTGCTACTACTTACTACGGCAATCAATCTATGCAACCTCTGACATCCAATCTGAGAGAAGGAAAATTAACGCTTTTAGGATATTATGGAAGAGCAATTTTTACTATCGCTGACAGATATATCATTACCGGAGCAATACGACGAGATGCTACTTCAAGATTTTATAATGGTACAGATGATTTGAGTAATGTATGGGGAACGTTTCCTTCTGTTTCAGGAGCATGGAAGATTAAAGAAGAAAAATTTCTCAAAAATTCAAATATTTTCTCTGATTTAAAATTAAGAGCTGGTTGGGGTGAAACAGGCCAGCAGGAAATTGGTGATGCAAACGATCCAAAAAGTTGGTATCAATCATTTGGTTCTTATGGATTCAGTGAACAGGGAGCATATTATGGTTTTGGTGATCAATTTTATTTTATGTATCGGCCAACGCAATATAATCCTAATTTAACATGGGAAACTACTCAAACAGTAAATGCTGGGCTTGATTTTGGTTTTTGGAATAACAGAATTACAGGTTCTATCGATTGGTTTAAGAAATTCACTAAGGATCTACTCGGTTACGTCTCTGTTCCAGCTGGAGAATTCAGTAATAAAAACTGGAAAAATATTGGAGAAATGGAAACCGATGGTATTGAGTTCTTAATTAATGTTACTCCTGTTAAAGCAGAAAACTTTACTTGGGATTTCAGTTTTAATGTAGCCCACTATAATCCAGTGGTAACCAATCTTAAAGATGTTGAGCAAGGCTATACTTCACCAGCAGGAAGTGCTATTTCAGGAGGGGTTGGAAATCAGGTACAAGCTCATACAGTAGGTTATACGCCATTCAGTTTCTATGTTTATCAGCAAGTATATGATACTAATGGTAAACCACTTGATGGAGTGTATGTAGATAGAAATGGTGATGGTAAAATTGATACAGGTGATAAGTATTTTTACAAATCAACCACTCCTGACGCGACTTTTGGATTTTCAACTAAATTTAAATATAAGAATTGGGATTTTTCCACATCTTTGAGAGCTGTGATCGGTAACTATGTATATAATAATTTTGC
>DAMDNI010000260.1:0-3449 GCA_032083825.1 Bergeyella sp.
AAAAAATATTTCAGAATGATACAAATTAAAGGCATGTTTAAATTTATAAAAACACCTAAAATATGCAAATTATTGAATGGTCTGCAAGAGATAGGAATTTTTAAGACGTTTTTGATAGATTGGCTGATATTTTTCAATATATACTGCAATCATACTGAAATTATTGCTCTCCAGATAAGGTACAAGATCGTCAGAGCTGTATACAAACTGCAGGAAGTTGTCCACAAGATTTTCCGGAATCTTCATGCTGGCAAAATATTCTTTGCCGAAATATTGTTTGATTTCTTTTATTCCTGCATTCATTCTTTCGTATCGCTGAAGCCTTTCTTTCTTTTTCTTTTCTCCGGAAATAAGGTCATAGATACTATTAAGACCGAAACTAAGCCCACCATCTGCAAAACTTGCAACAGGAAGCTGCGTGGGAAGTCCGTCACCTTTTGGCTGCGGAAGTCCGATTGCTTTTTGCAAAGCCATTGTTTTTTCTCCGGTTTTAAGGGTGAGAACATCTTTTCTTAAATTCCCGCTCGGTTTGAATTTGCTTATGATGACTTCCTGAATGTCATAATACGCAATTTTGAGTTCTACAAAATTGGTTTGCTGATCGAGATATTCTTTGGTAATTCTGACATCTTTCCTGTCTGTTACAATGGATGTAAAACGAATGACGTCACCTGCTTTGGCGCGTATGGTAAACTTCCCGTAGATGTCGGTTTTTACTGTTTTGAATTCGTTTAGGTTAGTTACAAAAACCTGATTCAGATAATAGTTTGAATTGTCACGGATAAAAACTTCACCCGAAAAAAACTGCGCCCGCAATTGTGCAAGAACCAAAATAAAAATGAAAGACAGGATTCTCTTCATAAAACTTGCGCAAAAATAAATAAGTTTTTCGGGATTATGATAGATTCTGTTTTTTAAGGCGGTTAAAGTTAGGTTAAACTTTTATTGTAAATGTTAAATAAAGCAAAAAGCAGGAGCTGATCCTGCTTTTATCGATGTTTTATTATTTATCATCTGCTCTGTTTTTTACCAGCACCCAACCGGAATGCTGAGTGGTTGTTGAAGATCCCGGATCCCGCCATTGAAGCACAAACCAATAGCTTCCGGAATTTACAGGTCTTCCGCCTATCTTGCCGTCCCATGTGAAATTATTGGATTTGTCTCCTTCAAAAACAATCGTTCCGTTTCTGTTAAATACTTTCAATACGACTTGTTCTTTATAAAGTAAATCCGAATAGTTTAAAGCGTCATTATAGCCATCGCCATTTGGGGTAATTACATTTAAAAGACGAATTATCGTAAATATTTGTGTCACAGGATCACACTGATCTGCAGAAACTACATACACAGTATTCTGCCCATAGGGTACATTGGTAAATATGTTAGAATCCTGATAATGAATGCCGTCTAAAGAATATTGATATGGTGCATTGCCGCCAGTTACAGATACTGTAATGGTTGTTCCTCTTATTTCGATAAATGTGATCACAGGAAGATCCACACTTTTTACGGAGACACTTTGTTTATAGGTACATCCATCATATGTAAGCTCTACAAAATAATTCCCGATTTTCACATTGCTGATTTCGTAGGCGTTATCAGCATAAGTTCCTTGTTTGATCAAATTTCCGTTTTCGTCTGTCCATTTATAATAATCGAAACCTGCGCCAGCATCCAATATGGTTACACTGTCAGGGCAAATATTTTGGTCTTTCAATATCTGGGAGGTTTTAGGGATTTTTACATTTACCGTAATTTCCCCGATATTGGAACATTCTCCGGCTTTATAAAACCGGATAAAAAAGGTTTGAGAATTTTTGATTTCTACATTTGAAGGATCTGAAATTTGATTTTTATTGTCCTGTGCATCTGCTTTTGTATAAAAATAGGCTGCATTTACTGAATTGTTTTGTATAAATAATGATTTATAGGCAGTCAGGTTAACAGTTTTTATCCCATCAAGATTGTCATCGCATTCCGGTACGGTATTTTTATCAGTGAGAAGAGTAATTTTATCTCCGAAATCAAGATTCAGAGTTGCATATACAGCTGGACAATATGGAGAAATAATTTCAATATTTATTGTTTTTGCTGTTTTATAGGTCCAGAAATCCGGAAGTTTAACAGTAGGGGCGGAACTGTCATAATAATTGATAATCATTCCCGCTGGCAATGCAGGAAGGATGGCAGGAGTTATGTCTTTGGAGAAAGTAATTTCGTTCTGCCCATCCATATTTTCATCGCAAATTTTACCATTGAATGCAGTAATATTTGGCTTTAAATAGGGGTATTTATTAATGACAACCGTTTGTGTATAAATACATCCCCAAGAGTTGGTGAGATTCACGGTATAGGTTCCCGGAGGAAGATTTCTTGTTTGGGATTTGTCACCATCGTTCCATTCAATATCAGAATATCCTAAGCCGACATTAACAGAAGCGGTAGAAACTCCATCGTCACAAACTTTGTATTCTGGCTGCAAATCGGTTGAAGGTGTAGACTTTCTAAGTTTGAATTCTATTTTCCCGATATTATCACAATATCCGGCTTGGGTAAACCTATAATAAAAAATAATATCTCCTGATATAGTTTGATTGATGTTTTCAGAAGTGCCATTGGCTTCTGCATCAGGCATAGATTTGTAATATTTTACATTGACTTTGGAGGGGTCAGACACAAAAAATGACAGGTAGTTACTTAAATTTATAGGTTCAGTCCCATTCAGGTCGTTATCACAAATATCAACCGATGAAGGAATAGATAGTGAAACCTTTGTACCGATTTTGAAATTGAGCGTTCCTGTTTCTGAAGGGCATCCGTCCGGAGAATCTACTTTTACGATGACAGTAGTAGGAGTTGAAAATGACCACCCATTATTAAGAGGTTGGGAAGGATTCGAAGGAAGATAATAGGTTACTTTTCCATTAAAATATGAAGAATTTTCTAAAATTGCAGCTGTAATTGCCGAGAAATCATTTACAGAAGCGCTTCCGTCAAGATCATCATCACATAGCGTCGCATTATATTTTGTAGTGTCAATAATAATCTGCTCGTAAAATTTCAATGTTATTTTTTGTATAGAAGTACAGCTTTTATCATTGAAAAGTTTTATATATACAGTTGAATTGTCAGATGAAGCATATTTGTCAAGATTTGCCGTAATCTCTCCTGTTTCGGATTCTGCCTGAGCAAGAGAAGGGTAATATTTTCTTTTTGTAATATTTGTATCGGAGGTTACATCTGCCGAAGTGAGATCAAAACTTCCCACATTGTTTTTTGCACAGCCTTTTACAATTGCATCTTTAGAATTAATTGCGGTAATTTTTACTTTTACAACGACTTCTTCACATAACGAAAGTGCCCCGGTTCCGCAGAAGGTATAGGTAAAAGTATCGTCTCCGAACTGTCCTGCCTTTGCTTTATAAATGAAATAAGGTGGAGTATCTCCT
>DAMDNI010000261.1:0-3420 GCA_032083825.1 Bergeyella sp.
TCTTTTATAATGATTGTAAACTGCTATTGAAAGCTGTTTTTTTGCCTGATCCTGACCAATTACATACTGATCAAGAAATTCTTTTATTTCTTTTGGCTTGATGAGTTCCTCCATGCTTTCAGCAGGAGAAAAAACGGTTTCAGAACCGTTGCTTTTAACAATAGAATGTGCCTGTTCTATACAGTTTTCACAAATAAATCCATTTTGTCCGGAGATCAGCATCTGAACTTCATTTCTCTTTCTGCCGCAAAATGAACATTGGTTGGGATTCATAATTTTTATATGGTGTAATTAAAGTATTTTGCCAAAGAATCTCTCTGGCAAAATAATATTAGTTTGTAATTTTTTTCTGAATATCAAGATATTCCTCGGGACTGAATTTTAATCTTTCGTTTTTAAAATTCATATCTTCCATTTTTGTAATCGGAATGAGATGAATATGAGCATGCGGAACTTCCAGCCCTACAACAGCAACGGCAATACGTTTGCCGGGATATGCAGCTTCTAGTTTTTTTGCTACTTTTTGGGCAAAAGTCCACAAGTTTCTGAATTCTTCATCTTCAATATCGAAAATAAAATCTACCTCTTTCTTCGGAATCACCAAAGTATGGCCTTCAACTAAAGGAAGTGCATCCAGAAAAGATAAATAGTTTTCATCTTCGGCAATTTTATAAGAAGGGATTTCTCCATTTACGATTTTTGTAAAAATACTGCTCATGGTCTTATTTTTATATCGAATACAAAATATATACCTGTATAGATTTTATAAAGAAATTTCTAAAATTTCAAATGAAAGTTTGTTTCCGTTCGGAAGTACAATATCAGCTTCTTCTCCAACCGCTTTTCCAAGAAGGCCTTTTGCAATAGGAGTATTGACCGAAATCTTTCCGGATTTCAGGTCGCTTTCGTTATCGGGAACCAACGTGAATTTTTGTTCTTGATTGGTCACGAGATTTTTTAATCGTACAGTCACTAAAATGGAAACTTTCGAGGTATCCAGCTGAGACTCATCAATCACTTTAGAGTTGGCTATGGTATCTTTCAACTTGGAAATTTTCATTTCCAGCATTCCTTGCGCTTCTTTGGCAGCATCATATTCAGCATTTTCAGAAAGATCCCCTTTGTCTCGGGCTTCAGCAATCTGCTGAGTGATTTTTGGTCTTTCAATGGTTTCAAGCTGTTCCAGTTCCGCTTTCATTTTGTCAAGTCCTTCTTTTGTCACATAGGTTGCCATAATTTTCTAAATTTAGCGTTAGTATAAAAAAATAATCCGACATTTGCCGGACAATGTTTTGTTTAAATATTCGTTGTACAAATATAAGAATTTATTTTTGAATGAAAAACAAATTTTCGCTGGTATTTCCCTTAATCATTTTGATTTTCAGTTTATTAATTACTCTAAAATCATGTGGAAACCGCGACGATACAGTAAGCTGCTTTCCGAGCAGAAGTATAAGTGTTGTTCTCAACCTTAATCTTCCCGCTTACTTCGATCTTCAAACTGTTGGAGGATGGATTTATGTGGATGAGCAAAGTTCCGGAACAAGAGGTTTAATTGTGGTACGCACAACAAATGGTTTTAAAGTTTATGACAGAAATGCACCTCATCTTTGTCCTGACAGTGAGACTACATTGAGTGTGCAAAGCAATATCAAGGTAGTCTGTCCCAAAGACGGCGCAGAATGGATTTTACTTACAGGACAGCCAACATCGATTGCCAATGTTCCTCCAAAAACATATCTTTACAGTTATAATACGAGTAATAATGTGCTCACAATTTACAATTGACCTGATATGAGAACAGTTATTCAAAGAGTTTCGGAAGCCAGTGTAAAAGTGGACGGTAAAATTGCAGGAGAAATTTCTCACGGGCTTCTTTTGCTAATCGGGATTCAGGAAGATGATGAGAAGGAAGATGCAGAATGGCTTGTACAAAAAATCCTGAATCTAAGAATTTTCGGAGACCAAGACGGAAAACTGAACCTTTCCGTTGCTGATATAAAAGGGGAAATTCTCTGTATCAGCCAATTCACCTTGATTGCGGATTATAAAAAGGGAAACCGTCCATCATTTATAAAAGCAGCAAGGCCGGAAAAAGCTATTCCTCTTTTTGACTATTTTAAAAACGAAATCTCAAAATCAGGATTGAAAACCGAAAGCGGAATTTTTGGTGCTGATATGAAAGTTTCATTATTAAATGACGGACCCGTAACTATTGTTATGGATTCTAAAACAAAATCTTAATTTTTAGATGCGGCAGCTTCGCTGCCGCATCTAAAAAAATCATTATTCTACACTCACAGTAAAACTTCCTTTCGTTTCTCCGGAAGCCATATTGCTTTTGCCGATAATAAGCCAGACTTCGCCTTTTTCATGAATTGAATAATTTTTAATTTCTTTTCCGAAAGGCCCGTCATATTCACCATTTGGAAGTTTAATCTGATTGATGCGGATGTTCATTTCTTTATTTTTCGGATTTACAGACGCTGAAATTTTTGAATTTTCGAAATCTTTGATTTTCAGGATCAAAGCCTGATTCTCTTTCGTGAATTCATCACCAATATTGAACGGAAGCACAGAAGCATGGGTTTCGCGTACAATTTCATTTCCTTTATCATCTCTCATCACACCTTCTTTCAACACTTTTTTGCCATGTGGAGAATTCGTAATAATTGAATCAATAATCGCTGCTGAATCAATTTTTCTTTTTATCTCTGTTTCGGATTTTACAGAATCTTCTGCCGAAGCTCTTTCGTTTATGGCTGCTTCTTTTTTGCAGGAAAGAATAATAAGAGGAATTAAAAAAAGTAATTTTTTCATAATTTATTTTTAATGTTTCAAAAGTGAAGCAAAAGATAAACCATTCACAATTTAGGTTTTATCGGAAAAGCAGGGTTTTTAATTTAGTTATTTATTTTATCGTTTCGTAAAACAAAACTTTTGATAAAAAGCTTTTCTGTTTATTCGAATTTACTTTTTTCAGAATTTCTTTTTCAAGATCTACATTTTGTTTTTTCCTTGCATATTCAAGGAGCTTCTTTTCACTAAAATTAATTGAATTCTGATGAAATTTCACTGCAAAATCTGTGCTTTTCATGTTGTAAGCGGTAACAATCCCTCCCCAATTGATAAAGCTGCAGGCCAGAATAATCCCATAAAAAGCCCAAGCCATGTAATTAAAAAGGAAAGCATTCGTTTTTCTTTTCTGGATTTTGATAAAAGTCACCAAAAGACCGATTATACTCATAATAAGAAAGGCATAAACGCCTAATCTTTTGTATGTAAGACCAAAACCTGAAACATATTCTGTATTTTTTGCCATCGCGGAAATAAGAAGGACTGCGTTTAAAACAATCCAGATTTTAGCAGAAATTTTAAGGATCCCTGCATTTTTATCAAAATTAAACCCGCCTTTGAAAT
>DAMDNI010000262.1:0-3409 GCA_032083825.1 Bergeyella sp.
CTTTACCTTCAAACAACTACACTTTTTCTTTTCCATGAGTTTGGTCTAAGAAAAATTTTGTTCCTAAAACCTGCACTGTAAAATCCTTTGCATTAATACGGAATGGTCTGGTTTTATCTTTTGCTATATCAAAAGTGGCTTTCCCGGTAAATGTAATTTTGCGGTCGGTTTTACCAAAATCAGCGGATAATATAATGCTGCTGTGCGGTTCCATAATAATACTGCTTCCGTCAGGAAGATTTACACGTTTTGTATAGTCAACGCTTGAATATTGTTCCGTTTTTGTAATGATTTTTTGAGGGTATGAAGAAGAAGGTGTATAAAAAGTGACGCCAATTCCGATGATTACAGCTGCGGCTGTCCAATACAATTTTTTATAACTTCTGCCGGCTTTAATCTTACGCTGAATTCCTGCTCTGATCCGTTGATCTGTAAGCGAATCAATCTGCTGGTTTTCCTGATAAGTTTCTGCCCAGTACTTTCTGTAATTTTCTTCTTCTATGTTATTCATATTCAGTAATACGCGGAATTTCTAAATCGTCAACTTTTTTTAATAAAAATTCTAATTATTAACTATAAAAATTAATTAATGAGAATCTGTAATTTTCTCCAGATATGTCTTCACGTCCTGCCATTGATAATACGGAAACTGATTGGTCTGTACAGGAATCCTGACCTCATTCTCATTGTGAAGGAATTTTACAAGAACATCATTTTTTTTGTTCTTGTAAAAAATAAGCTGAAGATTAGCGGCCATTGGCGCAGCCTGAAAAGTGTTCCATATTTTGTAGACTTCTTTAGGATCGGTTTCTTCTTTGTTCATCCCTTCAATATTCAGAAGAGCCAGCAAAGGCGTAATATTTCCATCGTGTCCGAATCTGAGAGAAGCACCTTTCCTATTGTTTTTAATGTAATCTTCGGCTTCTTCCAGGATATTTTTCACCAGCGGGATTGCATTATTCTTCACCAATCCTTTGCTTAAAGGCGAAGGGCCGTCATTCACATAGGTTGAATAATTGATCGCCTGATAAATATTAAAAAGCTCTTCTTTTGTAAACAGATCATAAAAAGAAATGTCCGTTTCAAGATTCTGCATATCGCTCGTAATCCAGTAAAATGATTCAATTACTTTTTCAGGATTCACATTTTTGTAAATGTATTCATCGTTGTTGAACAAATTTTTAATGAACCTGTCTGACCTGAGATTTTCTAATCTGAATTTCCTTTTTTCTTCCTGCCAGAAACTGTCGTTTGCCCTGAAATCTACAGATTCTTTGGTATGGTAATTAAGATATTTCATATACTTATCCGAAGATTCTATGCTTATCTGGAGTTTTGGATTATTGGCGACCAACTCGTTGGTAAAGTAAGCCATGCTTACAATACATCTCGGAACGATGGTTGACTTTGCTGTTACTACAGCGTTTCCTTCAAAGGCTTGAGGGTTGTTTCTAAACATTCTTTGTGAAATCTGCTTATGCTGCAATCCGCCCAATTCGGTAAGATCACCGTTATGCCCTTCTGCTATAATCCAGATTTTTTCCAAACGCTCTAGAGCCGATTTTCCTGTTTCTGTCAGGGCATTATTATCTGCTGCTTTTTTGAGAACTTCCATAACTCCTGAAAAATCTTTATCATTGATTAGCCATCTTGAACCATGCCGCCCGTAATGACTGACATAAAAAGGCTGATAACCTGAAGGAACTGCTGTAAGCTTTTTTTCCGGTGCAGGATAAGCGTAATAAACGCCTCCTGTTTTGCGGATGTCAGAAAAAATTTCTTCTTTGGTCGTTTGCGCTTTGTACAAAAAAGTGGCTGAAAGTAAAATTAGAAGGGAGATTGTTTTTCTCATTATAAAATAATTTAAGTCAGATTTTATTCTTTAAAGAATCGAATGAATATTGAATACGATTTAAAGTTTCCGAATACTGAAAAGCAAGAGATTTCCAGTTTCGCCATTATTTATTATTACGGAGAAATACCGGAATCGTCAACCAGAAAAAGAAAATTTAACTAAAAAAAGAGATTCAAACCTGTTTTCAGGAGATTTAAAACTTTGTTGACGTGTTTGGCCACTGCATTTTTGGAGATGCTGTTTTCCTTTGCGATTTGGGAATAGCTCAGGCCATCAATTGTATGTTTGAGGAAAAAGGATTTGCTTTTTTCAGGAATCTGCAGCAGTAATTTTTCGATTTGTTCCGAATGTAACTGATATTCTTCTTCATCATATTCATCTTTTTCGAGATTCGGATAAGAATCTTCCTGAATGTCAGAAAATGAAAGCTTGTTTTTGCGGTAGAAGTTGGCGATTTCCTGCTTTGCCGTTTTAAAGACTACAGCTTCTTTATTATTTCCTAAAGACTGCCTGTATTTCCATAAATGAACAAAAATATCCTGCACAACATCTTCAATATCGTCTTGCCCGTGAATGTATTTTTTCACGAAAAAAAAGACCTGATGCTTGTATTCAGAATATAATTCCTCAAATAAAGACTCCACCCTAAAAATATTCTAATAAGTAATCTCTGACAAATGAATGCCCGGGAAACCCAAATATATTAAAAAAAAGAAATTGAAAATATTTTTATTAAACCATTGATAAACAAATGGTTATAAATAAAATCTAATATTGGGCAATGCTGAGAATCTTTCCTGAAAAGGTTTTTTACATTTTAATGAGATTATTTGGAATTTTATTTCATCTTTAGGTTAAAAGTTTTGACACTGCAGGGGAAAAGTTTGTATAAAAAAAGAGGCAGATAAACCTCTTTACATTAAACTAAAAATATTTTTTTCCATTTTGTGACTGAATTTCTGCTTATCCCAAAATGTTTTGCCAATTCGCTGTTAGAAAGATTATGTTTTTTCTGGAAATCCAGCATCTGCAAAATATCAGATTTGCTGTAAGAACGATGATTTTGGTCGAACTCCCTGTTTTCTGAATTTTTTCCGAATATTTTTTTGTTAAGCTCAATGATTTCTATTGCCGAAAATTTATTTTTCTCTAATAAAGGCAGATATTCCTCTTTATTGTTCGGGAATTTTTTCTCTATTATATCGGTGTAAATCTTTTTATAATTAATCGGTAACGATATGTTGTTTTGCTTAGGCTTATTATTTTGCGGTGTTTTATCGTTTCTGTTTTTCATATTAGCTAATTTTATCCTATAAAAAAATCTCTTACCAACCCATTATAAAAGTAGATATGGAGCCGCTTTTTGAATATTCCAAAAAAATTTTGACTGATGATGTAAACATATTCTTCCTCACTTTTACTCTCCACGCGAAAATCCAGGAGAATTTCTATTTGTTCGGTATTTTTCCCGATAATTTCCTCTTCAAACGCTTTTGAATATACATACGCAGTAGAATTTTTTGTTTTCATTTTTTGTATTTACTGATCCATTTG
>DAMDNI010000263.1:0-2943 GCA_032083825.1 Bergeyella sp.
AAAACGTTTCCCGTTGCAAATTTCGCAAAGAACGTAAACATCGGGCAAAAAATTCATTTCGATTACCTTCAGCCCGCCGCCTTGGCAAGTCTCGCATCTTCCTCCTTTTACATTAAATGAAAATCTACCCGCCTTATAACCTCGAATTTTGGATTCCGGCAATTCTGAAAACAAGTTGCGGATATCGGTAAACATTCCCGTATAAGTTGCAGGGTTGGAACGAGGTGTCCTTCCGATCGGAGCCTGATCAACATCGACGATTTTATCAATATTTTCCAGACCTTCAATTTTTTTGTAAGGCAAAGGCTCCTGAACCGCTCTGTAAAAGTGCTTGTTAAGAATTGGATACAAAGTCCCGTTAATAAGAGAAGATTTTCCACTTCCGGAAATTCCTGTTACCACAACTAGTTTCCCCAGTGGGATTTCAAGATTCACATTTTTAAGATTATTCCCGGTTGCGCCTTTCAGAATGATGGATTTTCCGTTCCCTTCTCTCCTTTTTTCCGGAATTTCGATTTTCCTTTTCCCGTTGATATAATCGGCGGTGATGGTTTTTGCTTTTTTCAGTTCTTCCGGTTTCCCCTGCCAAAGAATTTCTCCTCCGAATTTCCCGGCTCTCGGACCAATGTCCAATACCTCGTCAGCTTCGAGAATCATATCTTTATCATGTTCCACAACCAGAACGGAATTACCAATATCCCGGAGATTTTTTAAAGATCTGATGAGTCTTTCGTTATCTCTCTGATGAAGCCCGATACTTGGTTCGTCCAAAATATACAAAACATTGACCAGCTGGGAGCCAATTTGTGTTGCCAATCGAATTCTTTGTGACTCTCCGCCTGATAATGTTTTTGAGCTCCTGCTTAAGCTTAAATAATCCAAACCGACATCTAATAAAAACTGAAGCCTGGTTTCAATTTCTTTAAGGATTTCTTCTGCGATAATGGTCTTTTTTTCAGAGAATTTCGGGCGTACATCCCTGAGCCATTCTTTTAGGTCAGAAAGGCTTAATGCATTGATTTCTGCAATATTTTTTCCATCAATTTTAAAAGAAAGGCTGGAAGGCTGCAAACGGGTTCCTTTACATTCCGGACAGCTTTCTTCTGTGGTAAAATGACGTTCCAGTAAAGTAGCTTCATAACTTTCTTTGTCTTCGATCATTTCATCAATAATTGCCACGAGACCGTCAAAATTGATTTTTATTTTCTTGGAAATCCCGGCATATTTCAAATCTTTACTGAATTCTTTATGACAGCCGTTGTAAATATAATCCAGTGCTTCTTCAGGAATGTCTTTAATCGGAGTTGACAAACCCAATCCAAATATTTCAAGGATATTTTTAATCTGATTCAGAATCCATTTGTTGGATTTTATGTCTTCCAAAGGAAGCAAACCTGCCTGATTAATGGAGAGTTTTGAATTCTCAACAATGAAGTCTGTGTTTACTTTTTTTATCGTTCCTAAACCACGGCAATTGGAACAGCTCCCTTTCGGCGAATTGAAAGAAAAAGTGTTAGGCTCCGGCAAAGCCAATGAATGCCCGGTTTCAGCATCCATAAGGTTTTTAGAAAAATATTCGATTTCTGTACTTCCCAGTTTTTGGATTCCGATAATTCCTTCTCCCATTTCCATTGCGGTACGAAGAGATTTTTCCATTCTGCTTTCGGTAGCATTTTCTCCGATAATCCAGCGGTCGATAACAATATCAATATCGTGGGTTTTATAGCGATCTAATTTAAGGTCATACTCTATATCCTGAAGTTCGCCGTCAATTCTTGCCTGGCCGTAACCTTTTTTTGCCATCTGTACAAAAAGCTCATGATAATGCCCTTTTCTTGAACGTACAACGGGAGCCATCAACATTATTTTTTGGCCTTTGTAATTTTCTTTGATGGTTTCCAGAATCTGTTCTTCGGTATAACTCACAAGTTTTTTCCCAGTGGTCAAAGAATAGGCATCAGAAACTCTTGCAAAAAGAAGACGCAGAAAATCATACAGCTCCGTAACAGTTCCTACTGTTGAACGCGGGTTTTTGTTGGTTGTTTTCTGTTCAATGGCAATAACAGGAGAAAGTCCTTCGATTTTGTCAACATCAGGTCGTTCCAAACCTCCTAAAAACTGCCTTGCATATGCTGAAAACGTTTCGATATACCGTCTTTGGCCTTCGGCAAAAATGGTATCAAAAGCAAGAGAAGATTTTCCACTTCCTGACAAACCTGTAATGACAACCAGCTCATTCCGTGGGATCTTGACATTAATATTCTTCAGATTATGCTCACGAGCTCCGTAAACTTCGATATATTCTTTGGTATCTTCTTTCATAATTTTTATGGAAGCCTTTACGAAAAATAAAGACCTGCAAATTTACGAATATTAAAAATCATGTCATAACCTAAAACAAAATTCATGGATATTAATTTAACATAAAAAATCATTATTTTTTATAGATCCAATAGCTGGCAAACAAAATGAGATTGATGGCAACAGCAAAAGAATTGGAAATAATGATGGGAATATCATCTTTCAGAACCCCATACCAAACCCATAATCCTAAACCTAAAATCAATATCGTCAGCATAATCCAGGAAAGATTTTCTGCATTTTTTTCTTTCAGCACTTTAATGAGTTGCGGCAACATGGAAACTGATGTCAAAACGCCAGCAATGATTCCCAATACTGTTTCATTCATAATATGAATTTTAGAATACATTCTTAAAAATAGCAATAGGAATGATGCTTTCGTTTATTAAATTTCCATAACATTTTACAGAAGTTCTTTTCTTCAGACTTTTAAAGAAAGTATCTTTACCAAAATTTTTAATAGAAAGTAATGATAAAGAAATTAGTGTTTTTAGGATTTGTAATTTCCTCGGTTTATTCTTATGCATGGGGATTAACAGGGCATCGCATAATCGCCGAAATCGCCGAAAATCATTTGTGCGG
>DAMDNI010000263.1:2953-3386 GCA_032083825.1 Bergeyella sp.
CGGCAAAGAAAAAATGGCATATTGGGCCAATTGGCCGGATTTTATCAAATCGGATACTACAGGTATTTGGAAAGAAGCATCAGCATGGCATTACGTGAATGTAGATCCTCAAACTGATTTTAAATCTTTTGAAATAAAGCTGAAAGAACAAGCCGGTCCTAACATCTACAGCCAGATTAAAGTTCTTTCCGAAAAAGTGAAAGACAAAAATAATTCTGAAAAGGACAGAAAAGCCTCTCTCATTTTTCTGATTCATTTAATGGGCGATCTTGTGCAGCCGATGCACACAGGAAGAGCGGAAGATTTGGGAGGAAATAAGATTGAAGTCACCTATTTCGGCGAAAAGACAAATCTGCATTCTGTATGGGACGGAAAGCTGATTGATTCCCAAAAATACAGCTATACAGAATATGCAAAACTCCTCGACATCAAA
>DAMDNI010000264.1:0-3364 GCA_032083825.1 Bergeyella sp.
CACAATTTTTTTTTTAAATTCTATAATATTTACCTTATTGAATTTTTTAATTTTAGTAAAAATTTATTTATGAATGGTACAATGATCCAGTTTTTCCATTGGTATTCCGAAGGAAATAGTAAACTCTATGAAGAAGTAAAAGAAAAAGCACAGTATCTATCGGATTTGGGAATCACGGCGGTTTGGCTGCCTCCCGCTTACAAAGGCGCAAATGGCGGATTTTCTGTCGGTTACGAACCCTACGATCTTTTTGACCTGGGAGAATTTGATCAGAAAGGAACAATTCCTACCAAATACGGTGACAAAAAGCAATACCTTGAAGCTATACAATCTTTAAAAGAAAAAAATATCCAGCTAATCGTTGATATCGTTCTGAATCATAAAGGTGGAGCCGATGAAAAAGAAAAATTCAAAGTCGTAAAGGTGGATGAAGAGAACCGCAACAAAACCATTTCCAAAGTCTTTGAAATAGAAAGCTACACCAAATATACTTTTCCGGGAAGGCAAACAAAATATTCTGATTTTAAATGGAATTACACTTGTTTTACCGGTGTAGACCAGGCAGAAGGACATGAAGGAGGGATTTTCAGAATCCTGAATGAATTTGATAATAACGGAAACTGGGATACCATGATTGCTGATGAAAAAGGAAATTACGATTACCTAATGTTCAACGATATTGAGCATCGTAATCCCTATGTTCGCAAAGAGCTCAATTATTGGGCAAAATGGTATTTTGAGCAAACAGGTTTTGATGGAGTGCGTTTGGATGCCGTGAAACACATTTCGTTTGATTTTTACAAAGAATGGCTTCAGCTTTTGCGATCCAATACAGGTAAAAATATTTTTGCTGTCGGAGAATACTGGGCTCCAGGGCAATTGCATCTTCTACAGAAATATATAGAAGCCACAGAAGGCGCAATGTCACTTTTTGACAGTTCGCTTCAGGACAATTTCCATGTAGCATCCAAAGAAGGAAATACGTATGACTTGCGCAAAATTTTTAATGAAACGCTCACCTTGGCAGATCCTTCACATTCGGTTACAGTTGTGGATAATCATGATACACAGCCTCTTCAAGGTTTAGAAGCTCCCGTTGAAGAATGGTTTAAGCCTATTGCATACGCTCTTGTTTTATTACGAGAAAATGGCTATCCTTGTATATTCTATCCGGATCTTTTCGGAGCACATTATATTGATAAGGATAAAGAAGGGAATAATCAGGAAATTTTTTTAAACAAAGTAGACGGCATCGAAAATCTGTTGAAGGCAAGGAAAGAATATGCATACGGCATTCAGCATGATTATTTTGAAGATGCCAACTGCTTAGGCTGGGTTCGGGAAGGCGATGATGCTCATAAAGGCTGCGCCGTTGTATTAAGCAACAAAGACCAATATGAAAAACCCATGAAAATAGGAGAAAAATATTCCGGAAAAACCTTTTATGATCTTCTTGGAAGATTTGAAAACACAATATCCATCGATGAAAACGGCTGGGGAAACTTTCCTGTCCCTGCCGGAAATGTGAGCGTCTGGATTCCGGAGTAAACATTTTTTATTACACATGGAAGAAAAATTTATTTTTTATCTGGCTCTAGTAGTCATAATTGTTTTATTAATTATTTTGGCTCAGAAAATTAAAGTAGCCTACCCTATTTTATTGGTTCTGGGTGGTTTGGGAATCAGTTTCATTCCGGGAATCCCGATGATTACCATTGATCCTGAGCTCATTTTCATCATTTTCCTGACACCGCTTTTATATGAAGCAGCGTGGAGCATTTCCTGGAAGCAGCTCTGGAAATGGCGACGGATTGTAAGCAGTTTCGCCTTTCTTGTAGTATTTTTCACTGCTTTTTCTGTAGGGATTGCGGCATATTATCTTATTCCGGGTTTTACTTTGGCTTTAGGGTTCTTATTGGGCGGAATTGTATCTCCACCAGATGCAGTAAGTGCCGGTTCGATTTTAAAGAATGTCAAAATATCCAAAAGTTCGTCAGCAATCCTTGAAGGAGAAAGCTTGCTGAATGATGCTTCTTCGCTTATTATTTTTCAATTTGCACTTGTAGCCGTAATGACAGGGAAATTTGTCTGGTACGAAGCTATCGGAAGCTTTTTTTGGATGGTGATTGGCGGAGTCGGAATCGGTTTGCTGATCGGGAAAATATTTATGGAAGTCCACAAAAAACTTCCTACAGATGCTAATATTGATACTGTGCTTACTTTAGTTGCTCCGTATATCATGTATCTTGCTGCTGAAGAAGTGCATGCCTCCGGAGTTTTAGTGGTCGTAAGCGGAGGGCTGTATCTTTCTAATAACCGTCACAAATTTCTGAGCAGCTCTTCAAGGTTGCGAAGCATCAATGTGTGGCAAAGCTTAGGGTTCATTCTGAACGGAATCGTTTTTATGATCATCGGGCTTGACCTTCCCCAAATCATTACCGAATTAGGCGATATCAGCATTTCTTCGGCTATTTGGTATGGTGTGCTGATTACAGGAGTTTTGATTTTAGTACGCTTTATCTCAGCATATGCGGCAGTTATTACAACCATTATTGCACGGAATTTCATCACTGTTGCAGAAGCCCGAAATCCGGGATGGAAGGTTCCGATATTTTTCGGCTGGTCCGGAATGCGGGGCGTAGTTTCTCTTGCCGCAGCACTTTCGATACCGGTAATAATGGATAATGGCCAGCTTTTTCCGCAAAGAAATCTAATTTTGTTCATCACTTTTGTTGTGATTTTACTGACTTTAGTAGTTCAGGGTTTAACGCTGCCTTTTATTATTAAAAAATTAAACCTTCCTAATTTTGATGATTTAATCCCCGAAGAAAAGGTAAGTTCTGATTTGTTTAAAGAAATGACTTTGGAAACGCTCAATTACCTTAAAGGCAATTATGGCGAAAAGATTGAAAATTATCCTTACGTCATGAATATGGTTTCGAAATGGGAGAAAAAGCATGAAGAAATCGAAAATATCTGCCGATATAACAAATCAAAGAATGTATATCTGGAACTTCTGGAATTTCAGCGAAACTGGCTCGTTTCAAAGAACATGGAGAACAAAGATCTTGATGAAGAGGTTGTAAGAAAACATTTTATGCGTCTCGATCTGGAGGAAGAACGACTGAATTATTCTTCATTTTAACATTATTTTAATTGTTACATTCCCTGATAATCCTTCCGGTATAAGTAAATTTGAACATTTAATTTAAAGATTATGGAAACCTATACTGTAAAAGCTTTCGGAGCAGAATCCAAAGAAGCTGATCTGAAAGAGCTCAATATTGAGAGACGAGAAATAACACCAAAAGATGTAGAAATAGAGATCTTATATTGTGGAGTCTGCCACTCTGATCTGCACACC
>DAMDNI010000265.1:0-2114 GCA_032083825.1 Bergeyella sp.
GATTAATTGAGTTTGATACACTTCCTAATGAATAAAAAGTGGAAGATCCTGAAGCTGCAATCTCCACATTATAACTTACACTAACGCCATAATTGGTATAATCACTCCATTTAACTGTAGTCGCAGCAGCATCTGGATTATTTCCATCCAAAATAATGGAAGAACCAGCGGTAGGAGCAGTAATAACAGGGCCATTTGCCGGATAAGTAGTAACTGCGAAAGAAATTGTGTTAGAAACTTCGGTACCTCTTTCAATTCTAATATATGCATTTTGAGAACTATACGGGTTTAATCCTGCCTGCAGCATTGCTGTATTAAGGCTACCAATAGTAGTTTTAAATTCATTAGTGGTAGAAGTTCCAAGTACAACTTTATTAGCAAAATCTTCTGTTGCAGAAATTACTATTGAATAATCTCCCGAACCTGTAGTTGCTTTATCCCAACTCAATATGAAAGGATTATCTTCCATTGAAGCATACAGAACATTACTTCCTAGAGTCGTGTCATGTAATTTAAAGGTTGGCTCCTGAGTAGCCCAATCTCTGTCTGCATCATTATCACAAGAGATAATGAAAAAGGACGTTATAAGAGCTGCAAACAAATATTTAAATATATTTTTCATAAGTATTAATTAATGATTAATGATACAGAAATTAAAGTTTTGTAATCTTATAGGTTCCTGCTTTCAGATTGGCTGTTATCTTATAAGATCCGCCATCACCTTCAAATTTAATATTTCCGTTGTCACCTTTAGGACCAAGGAATCCATCGTTTCCGACATTATCCTTATCAATATTTGCCCACTCTAAATCACCTTCAAAGGATTTTTGTCCTAAAAATTTGAATTCCGCATCTGCTGGAAGTGTAGTAGTATATTCATACACGCCATCTCCTACTGTCGTCATTGTAATAGGATTGGCATCATTCCAGCCGTTGATAGTTCCTACTAAATAGATTTCAGGAAAGTCGAATCCAATAATTGACGACGCCTTTACTTCAATAGTATTTTTATCGTCTTTAGTATTAATAGTGATTTTATAAATTCCGGTTTCACCGGTAAATTTAATATTTTCATTATCACCATCTGGCTTTGAAAGATTATCTGTCCATTCTTTGAAAAATTTATTTTCGTCTTTAGTACCATCAGTATTAAGAGCATAATTTTTGCCATCCCATGCCAATTGTCCTAAAAATCTGAAATTTTCTCCATTTTTTAAATAAGTATAAATATAGGAAAAGCTTCCATTTTTATGTAAAAGCTGAGCCTTATCAGGTGTCCATCCTACATAACTTGCGGCTCCTACAAGATAAAAATCAGGATAAGTAAGCACATATGGAGTGACCATAAGAGAAGTAACATTGGATACCGCTTGTATTGATTCTGAAGTTCCTAAATAAGCCACTACTCTAAGATACATTTTGGAAGCGACATCAGGTACAAAACCTAATTTACCAGCTGCGTCGTTCATTTCTAATACTGACAATGCTGCAGTTGTCTGAGAACCTGCAATCGTAGTAAGTAGATTTGGGGAACTAAAAGTTTCTTCAGAAGAAACTTCAACTTTATAAGTAATCTCTGTAGGTATAGAATATTCCGCTGCACTCCATGTTATAGTAAGTGCGGGATTATTGGGGAAATTTTTATCTAAAAATAGATTATCCGCAGAGAGATCCATAACAATAGGACTAGCCTGATTGTCAATAGTTATAATCTCCCGATCTTCACACGAAGCCAGACCTAAAATCATAGCTATCGATAGAAAAAGATGTTTCAGTATATTATTTTTCATTGTTTTTACATTAAATTTTAATAACCAGGATTTTGTTTAAGATTGGCATTAACAGCTAAATCATTATTAGGAATAGGAAAAAGATTACGATATTCTCCTACTGCTATTCCTCCTTTTACATTTCCTTTCCAAGGCCATAAATAGGTACTGCTCGTAAATCTTCCATAACGGATTAAGTCAGTTCTTCTCGTCATTTCCCAAGATAGTTCTCTGGATCTTTCATCCAAAATAAAATCAAGATCAATAAAGGAAACGCTTGATGCATTTGCTCTTGTTCTTAAAGCATTTACATAGCCAACAGCGGTGCTCATACTGCCTCCGCCG
>DAMDNI010000265.1:2124-3361 GCA_032083825.1 Bergeyella sp.
TAAATAAGTAGTTCCTCCATTTGTTTGAGTATTCACACCATCATAAACTACTGAAAAAATATTCTCAGGATTATTTACATTATTATCCGCTAAAAATAAATTGGCATATTTAGGATTTAGTGTATATCCTGCTCCGATTACCTTATCACAATAAGTGATGACGTCAGCATATCTTTCTGTTCCATTATATACTTTAGCGTTCAAATATAATCTTGCTAAAAGGCTCCATGCGGCTGCCTTATCTAATCTGCCATATTCATTAGATTTTGGAGCTTTTAATTCGGCTTCAGCTTCCAATAATTGAGTTTCTACATAATTGAAAACATCTGCTCTTGCTATTTGTTTAGGAAGAGTACCAAGTGTTGTTTCATCTACAAAAGGGACATTCCCGTACATATCCAATAAGTGATAATAAGCTTGAGCTCTTAAAAATTTTGCTTCTGCTCTCATCGCTTTTGCTTCATCCAAATTAGAACCAGAAATCCCATTTTGGCTTAACATTTCATCGGTAGTATTTTTTATAAACTCATTGCAATAAGCAATCTCAGTATATAACCTGTAATACATAGCATTGCTGAAATCATTCGCAGGAGTCCATATCATTTTATGGAATTCATGAAGCGTTCCGTCATTCCATCCTATTACCGCTTCATCAGTCGTAATCACCTGCATGGTATAAAGGAGACGTGTATAAATAGAAAAACCACCATCGATATCAGAAATATCACCTGTACCATCACCACTAGACTGACCTCCTACTGCAAGTCCTCCATAAAGTTTAGCCAAAAGATTCTTATAATTTCCAAAATCTCGATATAAACTTGCACCTGTAACTTCAGTTACTGGCTCTTGCCTTAAATCATCAACACAAGAGGTTAAAGTGAGTGACAATCCTAAGACAGCGGCAGTTAATATATTTTTTATTCTAAATTTTTTCATTGTCGTAAATTATTAAAATTGAAAGTTTAGCCCTAATGAATATACTTTAGGTCGTTGATAAAATCCGTTATCAATATTTCCGAATATTTCAGGATCAACTCCAGAATAGTCAGTAATTACAAATACATTTTGAGCCATTCCATATACTCTAAGACTGGTTCCTTTGTTAAAAACATCTCCAAAGTTATACCCCAAAGTAAGATTATCCATTCTTAAAAATGAAGCATCCTCTACAAAGATATCACTCCAATATTGAGGAGAGCTAAAACCATAACTGGCAGTTGCGCTGGAAATATTC
>DAMDNI010000266.1:0-3348 GCA_032083825.1 Bergeyella sp.
CCGTCTGGTTTTACAAAATAAAAACGATTATAAAATTTTCCGTTTTCTTTTACAGACACACTTCCTGCAACTGCAGCATTTTTGCGGGAAGCAAAATCCTGCATCCAATGTAAGGTTTCTTCATTCTGATCAGCAATTTCTTCCGCATCCATGCAAAAACCTGTGGAAAACATTTCAGGAAGAATAAATATATCAGCATAAATACCGGAAAATTCATGTTCTATTGTCTTAAAATTCTTGAATTTATCCTTCCATTCAATATTAAGATTTAGGCCGGAAATTGTTAATTTCATTATAAATTATCTTTTCTAAAATTTTATTTTTTTATTACATTTAAATAGAACAATTACGTGATAATACTGCTTTGGTCTCATATTTGAATGCGTAAATTTATAAATTAAATATATGAAAAAGTTTTTAATCGCAGGAGTTTTGTTAATTTTCAGTAATTACAGTTTTGCACAGGCATGGAACGGAAATGGAGATCAGAAAGTGCAGATTGGTTTAAGCGCATGGGGAAATGGAACCGGAATTACCGGAACATATGATTATGGAGTTGGGAACATTCTTTCTGTTGGTGGAGGTGCCAACATTTATTTTGACAATTACAAGGATAATGACAAGGGAAATAATTTCTTTATTTTCGGTCGTCTTAATGCACATTTGCAGGATGTTTTGGGCATTGATGACCAATGGGACATTTATCCCGGTATAGATGTAGGAGTTATTGGAAATACTTTCGGATTAGGTGCTCATATCGGAGCACGTTACTTTTTCAATGATAAGCTGGGTGCTTTCGTGGAGATTGGAAATAATGGAAGCATAGGCGTTTCGATCAACCTTTAAATACATACTCTAAAACTAAAATAAATTATTATGAAAAATCTATTTACAGGCATCGCTTTGCTCGGCGCTACGATATTCGGAATTACAAGCGTTCAGGGTCAGGCTTATAAAAATGCCTTAGGTATTTCTGTGGATTTAGGAGACGGAAGTACTTTTGTAGGACCTCAGTACAAGCATTCTTTCGATGGTAAAAATGCAGGAAACATTCAGGTTTTATTTGGTGACAATGTAACGATTTTGGGAGCTGATTATACTTACAACCAGCAATTTGCCGGAACAAACGGCCTTGGATGGTATGTGGGTGTAGGACCTCAGATTGCATTTATTGATGGTGGCGATACAGCTTTTGCGATTCGTCCTCAATTAGGGCTTGAGTACAAAATCCCTTCTGCACCATTAGGAATAAGCTTCGACTGGAAGCCTTGGTGGAACCTCACAAACGATTCCGACTTAACTGCAGGTCGTTTTTCTTTAGGATTTAAGTACATCATTAATTAGAATCAGACAATTATTAAAAATAAAAGGCTTTCGTGATGAAAGTCTTTTTTCTTTGGCATAGTTTTGATAATGCTTACATTTGCAAAACTTTAAATTATAAAACATCTTAATGGAATTAGCATTAAAAATATTTCAGTTTATCCTGAGCATTTCTATACTTGTACTTCTTCATGAGTTGGGGCATTTTCTTCCGGCAAAATGGTTCAAAACCAGGGCAGAGAAATTCTTTCTCTTTTTCGATCCTTGGTTTTCTCTTTTTTCTATGAAAAAAATCAATGGAAAATATAAATTCATTTCAAAAAATCTTCCCGATACGGAAGTTATTACCGTAAATGGTGAACAGAAGGAGGTTCCTATTGATATTTACACTCTTCCGGAAGATGATTGGAGAAAACACCCTGAAAACACAAAATACGGAATTGGCTGGCTTCCAATGGGAGGTTATGTGAAAATTGCCGGTATGGTAGACGAAAGCATGGATACTGAACAGCTGAAAAAGCCTGCACAACCGTGGGAATTCCGTTCAAAACCAGCTTGGCAAAGATTAATCATTATGCTGGGAGGAGTTACTGTAAATTTCTTTTTAGCATGGCTGATATATTCTTGTTTATTAATTAATAACGGAGAAAATATTTTTGATGCTGATAAAATCAACACTCCTTTGCACTATACCGAAGCTGCTAAAAAAATGGGATTTCAGGATGGAGATAAAATCCTGAAAGTTGATAATAAAACTCAAAAAGATTTTAAAAAACTGGCTTTAGATATTCTTTTAAGCGATGAAATCACTGTTCTGAGAAACGGAAAGGAAACTACATTTACAACAAATGATGATGGTAAAGCTTTAGCATTTCAAAGTGATGAGCCAAGATCTTTTCTGACACCGCGTATGACTCCAATAATAGATACTATTACCACAAAATCCACCATTGATGCCGGACTAAAAGTTGGAGATAAAGTATTGGAAATAAATGGAAAACCCATTACCTATTATGATGAGATAAAACCTATAATAAAAACTAACGCTGGAAAAACAATAGCTATCCAGGTTTTAAGAAATAATACAGTTGAATCTTTAAAAATTCCTGTTTCTAACGATGGTATAATTGGGGTGCTGTCTTTTAAAGAACTTGAAAAATATAGTGTTCATAAAGATTATTCTCTGGGAACAGCAATAGTAAGAGGCTTTACACTTACCACCGAAAGCCTGACCTATCAAATCAAGCAGTTTAAATTGATTTTTAATAAAAAAGTTCAAGGCTACAAAAAAGTTGGAGGTCCAATCGCTATTGTAAAAAATATGCCGATTAATAAGGATATAAAAGGTAATGTTTCCATTGACTGGACTGCATTTTGGAGTTTCACAGCAATGTTTTCAGTTTGGCTGGCGTTTCTGAATTTAATCCCGATTCCCGGGTTGGATGGAGGCCATGTACTCTTTACATTATGGGAAATCATTACCGGTAAACCCGTTCCACAAAAGGTTTTAGAAAATGCACAAATGATTGGAGTAATTTTCTTACTTGGTTTAATGGTGTTAATATTTGGAAATGATATAGTTAAATTATTTCTAGGAAAATTTTAGTAATTTTTTCAAAAAAATATTTGCGTAGAAGTAAAAAGCTTTTTATATTTGCACACGCTTAACAGGAAAAGCAAATTCCTCCTTAGCTCAGTTGGTTAGAGCATCTGACTGTTAATCAGAGGGTCGCTGGTTCGAGCCCAGCAGGAGGAGCAAACCATCACAAAAATGTGATGGTTTTTCTTTTTTTTACCTTTTAGATTACTATTCTATATGTTTTATAATACTATTGAAAAAATTAAGGGATTTTCCTTGTAATTATGAGTAATTTAGATTTTAATCTGGAATGGTTTATTCTTAAATTAACCTGAGTTCGAAGGAACTATAGTAAAGTAAAGTTAAATTAATACACATACTATTAAAAAGCTTCAGGAATTAGACTCGTATTTACTCTTTTATCTTAAGAATTGATTTATTATTTT
>DAMDNI010000267.1:0-3324 GCA_032083825.1 Bergeyella sp.
CGGTGTAACGGTTGAAGGACCATTCAAACCGGAATATTACAGATATTAATTTTTAAATAAAACAATATAAAAAGGCTCATCAACTAATAAAAAAAGTTAAAAAATGATTTACTTATAATTTTTTTTATAAATTAGCCCCCACAAAAACACACACAAAGATGAAAAACCTGACATTAATTTCATTAATGTCGTATTTTCAGCTTGCAAACGCGCAGGTTGGGATCGGCACTAATGTAACCTCTTTCGACGACTCCGAGATTTTAAAAATTGAATCTTCCAACAAAGGAGTTCTTTTGCCGAATGTTTCCATTCCGGATCTTAACCAGCCAAATCCAGTTTCAAATCCCGCAAATTCTTTGCTGGTGTACAACACCAATACTACAACAGGAAAAGGCTATTATCTGTGGAAGGATAATCAATGGAATCCTCTTATTGATTCTACAAATGTTTATAAATATTTAGGAATTATAAGTTCTTTCACTGCAGTTTCGAATGCAGGGATTGATGACAGCACTCCGAATGGTGCAGTTGGATACGCAGTTGGAGAAACAATATCTGCACACGAATGGCAGCTTATTCCGAATTTAACCAAAACTATTCAGATCTATTCCCCTGCAAATAATATTGCGATAAATGTCGGAGGAATTGTCCAAACCAACTCGGCTGTCTCAACCGCTTCTACACATTCCTATGCTGTAGCTGTTTTTATTGATGACAAACTGGCTTCTGTACGCAATTTTATTTTAAGCGGAACAGCTGCATGTCTTTACAGTGATTTCAATATTTTCATGACGGCAGGCGATCTTTCTGTCGGATATCATACTATTAAAGTATATCAGACTTATAGGGTAAATCTTACCAATACTCCCGGTGCTTATTTACGATTCGGAGAAAAAATTTCTTCATGCTCCAATCTAAGCACTGATATGTCACGGTCTATACTTAATGTACAAATCTCTGAAAAACCTTAATCATGAAAAAAATAATTTACATTTCAATGCTTTCATTTTCATTAATGAATGCACAAATTGGGATTAATACAAATAATCCTGATTCTTCCGCAACGTTAGATTTATATGCTGCTGATAAAGGTATGAGCATTCCTAATATTGCTTTACAGAACCGCACCGATGTTGCAACTATTCCCAATCCCAAAGAATCCTTAATCATCTACAACACAAATCCTAATGTAATCGGCGGAAAAGCATTCTATTTTTGGAATGGTACAA
Organism: Bergeyella sp.; assembly: GCA_032083825.1. Classification (GTDB taxonomy): domain Bacteria; phylum Bacteroidota; class Bacteroidia; order Flavobacteriales; family Weeksellaceae; genus DAMDNI01. Next base: position 1,230 of record DAMDNI010000267.1, read on the forward strand.
GATGGGATTTTGTTTTTAGTGATCTCAATGCGTCTCTTCTTCAGAATGTTGCAAAATATTATGCTGCTGTAAACAACACTCCTTTTACTTTCACTTCCCCATCACAGTTTTACGGAAATGCCAACCACAATATCGGCGATCTTATTTCTCAAAACGGAACATGGACAACCATCCCCGAACTCACGACCAATATCGTTGTAGACCGGGAAGTAAATGAGGCAATCTTTACAATTGCAGGAATGATAGAAGCCAATAACACTATTTCAGGAGGAAATATCTTAACTTCATTAGGAATTTTCATTGATGATCAATTGGTAGATGTCAAGCCATTTGATTTGAAAATGGCAGACAACTGTTCTTTCCGTACTTTCAAGCTTTATGGTTATACTAGAAACATTACCACCGGAAATCATACTGTGAAATTTGCTGTCAGAAACAGAACAACTGAGCAAGCCGGCATATCCATTACTTTCGGAGGAAAAAATCCAAGTACAAACTGCAACAATACCATCAGTAATGATGAAGCTAGAATGACAAGCATAATTCTCATTAATCAGCCATTTAATTTTTAAGCCATGAAAACATTTTCCTTTAAATATATTCTCATAATTTTCTTATTAATGTTCAGTATTGGTAAATCGCAAGTTCTGCTTACCACCAATAACACTTTAGGAATACATCCGCACTCATCTGCCATTCTGGAAATTTCAGATAATAATAAAGGACTGCTTTTGCCAAGAGTTCCTCTTACAAAAAACACGGATGATATAACTGTTCCTACGCCTGTTAATGGTTTGCTTGTATTTAATTCAACCTCTGCAAAGATCAACTATTGGGAAGATTCCCAATGGAACCGAAATTTTGAAATCAATGATGCACTTCCCTACATTGAAAGTGTTTCCCGGTTTACCTCCAATTCCGGATCTAAAATTATGGTAAGCGGATTTCCTGCCTCAACAACTTTATTCAACCTTGAAGAAGGAACTTCCGGATGGACTGATCTAAATGTAAATTTAACAATAACAGCAACTAAATCAACCAATTCAGTATTTCTTTCCGGAGAAGGTATGGCACAGCTGAATAATGAAAGCTACGCCAATAATTATCAATTCGCAATCGGATTATTTGTAGACGGAAAACTGAAAGTAGTAAGAAAATTCAAATATGATGAAAGTAACACGAGCTGCTCGTGGAAGAAATTTGATGTTTCCGGAATATTTTTTAATCTTCCCGTCGGTTCTGCACATCAGGTAAAATTATATGCCAAAAATCTAACCGCAACAAATACAGGAGCAGGATACGGAACAGGCATCACTTACGGCGGCTCAGCAGGAAGCTGCACCAACATCAACGATGATATCGGGCGAATATTTTTAACTGCTCAGATTACTGAATAGCACAATTTTTAGCTCCTCAAAATTTTGAGGAGTTTTTTATTATAAAAAATTGTAAATTCAGTTTATGAAACTTTTACAGGCCTTCATCTTTTTTTTATTCCTCGGAGTGCATTCTCAGCAGGGGTTTCAGGTTATGCATCAGGATAAAACAGTCATTCCTTTTCAATTTATTAATAATCTGATCTTCATTCCTGTGAATATCAACGGGGTGGATCTCACTTTTCTTCTCGATACAGGAGTTTCCGAAACCATCCTTTTCAGTTTGGAAAATAAGCAAGTCGATTTCAAGGAGGTTGAAAAAATAAAATTTTCCGGATTAGGGGAAGATATCGATATTGAAGGATTAAAATCCGTAAAAAATAAATTTTCGATAGGAAAAGATTACGTGGATATTTCTCACACCGTATATATTATTCTAGATGAAAATATTAATTTCTCATCACATATCGGAATTCCCGTAAATGGTATTATCGGATATCATTTTTTCAAAAATCATCCCGTGGAAATCAACTATGCAAGTAAAAAAATCACAGTATATTCTTCTGAAAAAAAAATATCAAAAAAAAGAAAAAAATTCAAAGAATTTCCGATCACTCTGGAAATCAACAAGCCTTATATACTTGCCGATGTTGAAATGACACACGAAAAGAAAACCTCAAAACTGCTTTTGGATCTCGGCAACAGTGATGCAGTCTGGC
>DAMDNI010000268.1:0-3317 GCA_032083825.1 Bergeyella sp.
AAGAATGGGGAAACCTTCCAAAAGTGGCACTTTTAGATAATATTGAAAGAGATTTGATTATTTTAGGAAAACCCGTTTCGAATTAATTAAAAAGAAAAAATTTCTTCAATTTTTGCAGCTACTTTTTCGGGATTTGGAAGCATTTGTTTTTCTAATTCAATATTAATAGGAACTGCAGGCAAATTCAAAGATCCCATTGCTTCAACAGGCGCATCAAGATACTTAAAGCAATTTTTGGAAATTCTGCCTGCTAAAGCTTCAGTAAAAGAATTCTGGATCTGTTCTTCTGTTAGAACAAGGCATTTCCCGTGTAATTTCACACGCTCATAAATCAATTCTTCATCCAAAGGAAATAAAGTACGGAGATCTATAATTTCTACTCTTTCTCCAAATTTTTTGGCCGCTTCTTTCGACCAATAAACGCCCATTCCGTAAGTAACAATTACTAAAGTTTTCCCTTTTCCAATTTCTACAGAAGATGCGTTTTTGATAATATTTGCTTTACCAAAAGGAAGAACATAATCTTCAGAAGGCTCAATTGTTTTAGCTTCTTCAGTTCCCGGAACTTTGCTCCAGTAGAGCCCTTTATGCTCCAGCATTACACACGGATTCGGATCATAATAAGCAGCTTTTAAAAGCCCCTTGAAATCTGCTGCATTGCTCGGATACGCGATTTTAATTCCTTTAATTGCCGTCAAAAAAGTTTCCACACTTCCGCTGTGATAAGGTCCACCACCGCCATAAGCACCAATCGGAACCCGGATAATATTGCTCACCGGAAATTTCCCGCTGGACAAATAACACGATTTTGAAATTTCCGTCACCAGCTGATTAAGCCCGGGAAAAATATAATCAGCAAACTGAACTTCTACAATAGGTTTCAGGCCGACAGCACTCATTCCTATAGTGGAACCAATAATATACGCTTCCTGTATTGCAGTATTGAAAACCCTTTTGTTTCCGAATTTTTTGCCCAAAGTAACGGTTTCACGAAAAACACCGCCAATTCTTTCTCCGACATCCTGGCCATACAAAACCGCTTCCGGATGCTTATACATCAACTCCTGAATCGCATGAATGGCAGCATCCACCATTACAATTTTCTCTTTTGTATTGGCAGGAACACGAATTCCCGATTCTTCTGTGATGGGTGTCGGTGCAAAAATATGATTCGAAACATCACCAATTGCAGGATCTTCCGCTTGTTTTGCTTTTTCAAAAGCTTCTTCCGCTTCTAATCGGGCTCTTTTTGTTATCTGTTTTAATATTTCCTCATCAATGCCCTCTTCTGAAAGATAATTCCTTAAAATAATTCCCGGATCTTTTGAGCGGTGTTTTTCCAAATCTTCTTCGTCCCTGTAAAATTCACGTCTTACTCCTGAAGTGTGATGACCAATGAGAACTGTCTTTGCACAGATTATCATTGGCTTTCTTTCGTTTCTGACAAATTCAAAAGCTTTTCTCATTGATTCGAAACTTTCCACAAAATCAGTCCCGTCTATCCGCATTCTATCCAAACCAACAAAACCTGCGGCAAAATCATAAGCGTCTGAAGTCCTTGCTTCTTCTTTTTTCACAGAAATTCCCCATTCATTATCCTGAACCAAAAAAATAATCGGAAGCTGATGCAAAGCCGCAAACTGAAAAGCTTCGCTTACCTCTCCTTCCGTTACGGAATTATCACCCAAGCTGCAAAGAACAACTGGATTTTCTTCAAAATTTTTAAGCCTGAACTCCTGAATATATTGAATTCCCTGAGCAATACCCGTAGTTGGAATCGCCTGCATTCCTGTTGCTGAACTTTGATGAATGATTTTAGGTTTATTTTCATCCAAACTTGACGGATGTGAATAATAGGATCTTCCGCCGGAAAATGTGTCTTTTTTTTTAGCTAAAAGCTGAAGCATCAGTTCGTAAGGCTCGTAACCGATTCCCAAAAGCATGCTTTCGTCACGATAATAGGGAGAAACCCAGTCTTCTTTTTTGAGTTGATAAGCCGCTGCCAATTGAATAGCTTCATGCCCTCTTGAAGTACTATGAACATATTTTGTAATGCTTCTGTTTTCTTCATAAATATCAGCCATTGCTTTAGCAAGCATCATATGATGAAACGCTTTCAGTAAAATCTCATGAGAAATATGTTGAGTGACGGCATTTTCCATAGCCACCAATATACTAAAACTTTCATAACTGGCTGAAAATAAAAAAAGCTGCCCGAAAGCAGCTTTAATTCAATATTTTATACGTTTTATTCTTTGATTACTTTTTTGGAAATCTTTCCTTTTTCGGTAACAATATTAAAGAGATAAATGCCATTGGGCAATTTGCTTAAATCTACTGTCTGATAAGATTTTGCATTCACAGAAAGTACCTGTTTGCCGGCCATATCGTAAACAGAAATGGTTTTAGAACCTTCTGGGATAACAACGTTCACAATATCTTTAGTTTTGGTTGGATACACAGAAACTGCCTGTAATGATAAATCCGTTACAGCAAGAGTTGCAGTATCATATCCCGTAATAATCACAGCATAATCCTGATTTGCTGCATTTCCTCCGTCATTAACCAAAGTTCCTTTATTGGACACTTCGATTCTGTATTTTCTTCCGGCAACCGGAGCATCAATAAGAACCTGCTCTACATTATCAACAAGGTTATCTCCTTTTGTTGCATTCGCTCTGGGATTCGAAACATCTAGTTTCCATGGATAATAAATGGTATTATCAACCGTATCGATAATTCTTAAATCCAAATCATTGATAATTTTGGATGAATGATTATTCTGGTAATCATTAGATGAAGTAAAAGGAACAGCTGCAGGATCAATCCATGAAATTGTAGCTTTTAAAGGAGTGCCATTCAAAGCTTCTACTTCTTTTGAGTACACGACTCCTGAAGATAGAGTATTTCTTTCAAAAATAGCTTTATTCTGATTTTTTGCTATCACAAGTTGAGCTGCTTTTGTTGCATCTACAAACCCCCATCCAAACCAGACATCTGGCCCCGGATTTCCCGCTTCATTTGCCGTATGAGTGAGAAGCGCTTTCATCTCATCAGACTTGTAAGTGAATGATGAATTTCCAGTGATATTTCTGTTAATTTCTGTCACAGCTCCTGCAATTCCTGAAACGATTGGCGCCGCATAAGAAGTACCGTTTCCTGTATAATATGTGTTATAAGTTGTAGAATTTGTATATCCTGCAACAAGATGATTTGATCCAACTGCGGAAACATCCGGCTTAATTGCTCCATCTCTTCTAGGGCCTGCACTGCTATAAGATGCTTTTACCACATCTGTAGAAGTTGTATAAATATTA
>DAMDNI010000269.1:0-3287 GCA_032083825.1 Bergeyella sp.
ACTAGAATCAGTGTTTCAAAGTTGTTCAACCATTGTAACGGATTTTTCGCAATAGAGCAATGGTGACAAATGAAATTTGGTATTTGGGAGTACTGTAGTTCAAAGATTTTGTCGATGAGATTCTGACAATAGGAGGATAGATTTTCTTCCGGGATTTTTGCTAAATCAAATAGTGTATTGAAAGTTTCTGTTGGTTTTACAGAAGTAAACTCCATAAAAGGAGCGGTTTCTATTATATGATAATTGTGAGTCATTATATTTATATTTCGCCAATGTTGAGCTTTTAGTGTTATTTATTTCTTTTCATACTATTGCAGAACAGAGAATCTTTTTAAGAAATATGAGTTCACAAAGGCTGGTAACATGATGTGAAAATACATTGAACCGTCCGATAAAACCTTAATTTGAATGCTTTCGTATTCGTTGGTTTTCATATAATGCAACCTCAGACCAATTCGATTTCAACTCTATTTCGGTTAAATAGTATTTGTTAAAAAATTAGGTGTAAAAATGTTTGGCATAAAGCCGCCACAGTTACATGTTCTAACATTATTTATCGATTTTGTAAAAACCTTTTAAATAAAAAAAGGGGGAGCTCAATACTGAACTCCCCCAAAAAATTAACTATTTGAAAAAAACTATCTCTTGTTCCTATCAATTGTTCTCATTTTTCTTACGGGAACAGACATTTTCATTCTAAGCAATGTGCTTTTCGTACGATAGTTTTCCGTACATTTTTTCAGTTCCGAAAGCAAAATCTGATAATAATCATAAGTCCCCTGAAGTTCAACTACTTTTTTCCTGATCATTTCGTCATCATCCGGGGTAATAGTTGTATTACCATATAAGTTGTGAAATTTTTTATAATGCTCGAATACTTTTATCAAATCTTCGTGCTCTTTATTTTCAATTCGCCTCATAACGCTCGATGATTTAGTTTCAATATTTTTCTCAAAACTTTTCTTCATTTTCGACTATTTTTTCAGTTAAATACAGTAGATTTCTACAGATTTTTCAGGCTTAATTAATTTCCTGCAATGCTTTCTTCAGAAAGGCTTCTTCCGGATTTCCCAGCTCCATAATTGGCATCGACTGAAATTCATTAATTGAAATTGTCGGTAAAATTCCGGAGCTATAATTTCCTTCATTATTGGCGTTATATAATTTGTATATCATTGGGTGAATCTGCCATGAAATCTTGGGAGGATTCCGCTTGTCATCAATATCCCAACCCGACATATCTTTTCCTAAAGTTCTACCACCGATTTGTATTACCTGCATATAAGGTTTCAAATTATTAATAACGGTTTCCGAAGCAGAAGCCGTGCTTTCCGTGGTTAAAACATACACTTTTGAAAGTCCTAAATTTTGGTTGAATAATGTGCTAAAACTTGGTGAACCGGAATCGTAAGCCAATTGCTGTGCAAAAGAAAGATGTACCTCACCACCATTGCTGTTGCCTTTGTAAATAATGAATGGCGAATTTCCTGAAATTCCTGATGGAATCATTGCACAAAGTGCTGCCGAAGAAGCCAGCATTCCACCGTAATTGTAACGCAAATCGAGAATTAATTCAGAAACTCCTGCGGACTTAAATTCTGCAAACTTATTGGCAAAAGATGATGCCATACCGTTTTGAAAACTGTAAATATAGAGATAGCCAATTTTCTTTCCGTTTTGTTCAAAAATTTTGGAAACCAGGGGTTGGTCAAATGTAAAACTCTGATAAATTGTAATTTCGTTTTCGTTCATAATGTTTCCGTTTTCCCATGTTCCGATCATGAGTTTCATTGGTGAAGAAGAATTGATGATCATCTGTTCAACATTGCTCATATTGCCCGAATTAATGGAAGCTCCATTAATTTTTGTGATGATCTTTCCACGCTGTAAACCCACGTTTTGAGCTGGGGAATTCTTCAAAACCAGCTTAATGACAGCAAATGTTTTTCCGTTTTGCTGCAAAACCGAATAATCAAAACCATATAAACTTCTTACATTTTTGGAGTAAGTGGAAGCATTGTTCTTATCTAAAACCGATGAAAACCGGTCTTGTGAAGACAGCAGGCTGTTGAAAAAATCTTTTGTCGGAAGACTGTAATCCGGTTTTTTAGGCATTTGTTCCGCCCAATAATAATAACGCTTCATCGAATCCTGAACCCAAAGATTCACAGATTCGGTTGTTCCATCCTCAAAATTCGGTCGATATTCTTCATCGTCGATCCTATTACAGGAAAACAATGTGAAAACGGAAAACAGTGCCAACCAAGCCCTCATTAATTCTGTTGTTTTTGTCATTAGCTTTGCTGCATCTTTAATTTCTGAACCTGTTGAAAATTTGATTTTACAAATAATCGGCAACATCAATATCACCCTTTACCGTCCACGTTCCATTTTCCTGTTTTTCCTGAAGTACAATCATATTCACTCTGTCATTGTTGATATATACCTGTTTAAGAGTTACTATGATTGGATTCGAACCGATATAAGGCTCGGTTGTTCCTGTTTTATAAAGTTCCAGATACACAGGAGCACTGGTATTGAAATTATTGTAGATTTTAACTGCAGTAAATTCATTTTTGCCGATTTCATCAAAGGTTGCCAAGACGGTTCCGTTGTCTCTTCTCAGAATGCCTTTTACGTTTTCCAGATTGCTTCCTGAAAATTCTCCCAGATTCGGAAAGATAAATTCATAACCAATTCTTCCGAGATTAACGGTTGGTTTTACAGCGGAAGCCTGTAAGAAAATTCCCGGAAGATTGAAAAAGTTGAACGTTTTGTAATCTTCTGCGTTATCGTAGGTGATATCGAAGGTTTTGATTTCTGCTCCGGTGGCATTGTTATAAATACCGAGAACATCGGTTTCTCCTTTATCTAAAACGAATTTCAGCTGAGTGGTAATGTTGTTGGTGTACGATGTATTTCCACCAATGGAAACAGGTTCGCCATTCAACCGAAGCTGTAAAACATCAGGATTGGAATAGCCTATAACATTAATTTCTGCGGGCTTTTGAGCTACATCATAAGGTTGCAATGTTTCATCTGTACAGGAAAGCAAACTCATTGCTATTGCTGAACAGGCTATAAGTTTTCTAATCATTTTAAATTTCCTCATTTTTACTTTATTTATATCAGATTATTGGAGTTATTGGTTTTTTTGTTTTACCTAAAAAGGATTAAACCAATGATCTCTGCTCTTTGTCTGTTTATGACAGACTTTTTTGTGCCCACAGGTAAAATCAATGACCTGTGGACGGATTGAAATCTAAAAAAGTTACTTCTTTACGATT
>DAMDNI010000270.1:0-3284 GCA_032083825.1 Bergeyella sp.
AAGCAGATACCGTATTTTATGTAAGCAACGCAACCGAACAAAAAGATTTATTGGAAATCATCGAAAGCAGGTTGACGAATAAAAATGCAATGTATGCCATTAAAGTTTCAGGAGCGTTCAGCTATGTCAAAACAAGAGCATTTCCGCCAGTAAAAGAAGAACCTTTCCCTGTGCTTTCAACCATTTTAGACAGACAGCAGTTTTTTGAATTTCAGAATACCGCAGGAACATTTATAGGCTATCATTTGCCAGAATACCTGAACGGAATAGGCATAAGTGGCTTTCACTTACATTTCCTTTCCACCGATAAAAAACAAGGTGGACATATTCTCGACTTTAAGGGGCAAAACCTGAAAATAGAAATAGCCGAGCTGAAAAGCCTTGAATTGGAAGTTCCTAAAACCCACAATTTTCAGAATTTTAAATTCAGAAAAAAACATAATGAAGATTTGGAGCGTGTGGAGCAAGGGAAATAACGAATATAATCCTGACTAATCATTATAGACGACAAGGATAGCTATTAGATTGCAACATAAAACTAACCATATGGAACAATTTTACAACGAAGCACTGAATAATTTAGAAAAGGCAATCAATAGTTTGGAGATTGAAACCAAGAACCCTTTACAGCGGATAGAAGCCATTATATCTATTATCACGCAATGCCTGTCTGAGGTAAAAGAATATGTAGTAAAAGCAGGATTTAATAATGTTGAAGAAGAAATCCATTTTTTCAAACATCAGAAACCTGTCATTGTTGCAAAACTTGTATATTACAATACCGTATATAAGATTGAAGCCAAAAGACCGTATGGTGGAAAAGAAGTTGTAGAAAGCTATTTGAAAGAGGAGTTATCAAGACTAAAAAGTTTCTTTGATAAAAATATGTCTTTTTACAGCTATTACAGAACAGAAAGCACTTATCTTGACCAAATTTATTTTTTACGTGATAAGCACGATATTAAATTGAGTTTGGATACCTACTATTTTGAAGCAGACCACAGCTTTTCCACTTCCCACGATTATAAAGTCGCCAAGATTATTGCAAATGATTTGATAGAGGAATATATCGAAGAGCGACTAAAAAATACTGACAAAGACAATAAATCATCAACACAGGCAAAGCTGAATTGGACAGGCAGTAAAACCGCTTTAACAGAATTGATTTATGCACTACACTCGCAGGGAGTGTTCAATAATGGTACCGTAAATATTAAATCTATTGTAACGGTATTTGAAAGAACCTTTAATTTAGGTTTAGGAGATTTCTACCATACGTTTTTGGAACTTAAATCCCGAAAAATAAACAGGACAAATTTTTTAGACACACTCAAAGAAACCCTTATCAGAAAAATGGACGAACAGGACGGAAGATAATGTTGTTCTAATATATAAAAGGGCTTTTAAAGCCCTTTTATATTATCCTGTAATCCCAACAGACAAGAAAACTGTTTAATTATTTTTGAGAAGCATAAATTTTGTATATTTGCTATTGAGCTAACGGAAACACCTTGAAAAGCAAAGCAATAAGCACCGTTACCAAATCGTTACCCTGTAGTCTTTGATTATTCATATAAGAGCCTTGTATTCAACTAAAAGGGCTTTTTCTCTGAAACTTTAAAACAAAAATTTAGTACTTAAAAAGCTGGATTCATTTTCGCTGACAATCGTATTGAAGAGCTCTTTATTCAGATCGTTGGATTTCGTGGCAACCATTGTTCTGATAGAGAAAGATCGCAATGCATCATATACAGACAGTGTTCCTTCTGCGGAATCTTTTCTTCCTGTAAATGGAAAAACGTCCGGACCTCTTTGAGACTGGGTATTGATATTCACTCTGGAAACCAGGTTTACAAATCCGTCAATCATTTTTGCGATTTCAAAGTGATTGGTGCTGAAAATGCTGACCTGCTGCCCATAATCACTTTGTATCATATAATCAATCGGCTCGTGAAGATCTTTGAATGGAACTACGGGAACAATAGGACCAAACTGTTCCAGATTATAGATTTTCATATTTTCATTTACCGGATACAAAACTGCCGGAAAATAAAGATTTCCCACAGATTTTCCACCGTTTGCATTCACTATTCTGGCTCCTGAGTTTTCGGCATCTTTAATCAGATTATTCAGATAATCTACTTTTCCTTCTTCAGGAAGTGGTGTTATGAAAGGATTATCCCAAGGCATTCCTGCTTTCAGCTGATCTACTTTTTCTGAAAATCTTTTTAAAAACTCATCGGCAATATCTTCATGAACAAAAAGTATTTTCAAAGCTGTACAACGTTGACCGTTAAAGGAAAGTGACCCAGCAATACATTCATTTACAGTAAGATCTAGATCGGCATCCTTAAGGATAATTCCCGGATTTTTGGCATCCAGTCCCAAAATAGAACGAAGCCTGTTAACTTTAGGATGTGATTTTTTTAGTTGGTCGGCCACTCTGCTGGAAGCAATCAATGTCAAAACATTTATTTTTCCTGTATTCATCATCGGTTCAATCACATCCGCACCTTTTCCGTAAATATAATTGATAACTCCTTTAGGAAAGCTTTTTTGTAATGCTTTACTTAGGGAATAATGAAGAAGGCAGCCGTATTTTGGAGGTTTGAATAAAACTACATTTCCCATAATTAAAGCCGGAATCAGCAGTGTATAAGTTTCGTTGAGCGGATAATTATAGGGGCCGATACAAAGCGTAATTCCTAACGGAGAACGGCGAATTTGTCCTATAATTTCGCTTTCAATTGTGAAAGATGCGCTTTTTCTATCAAGATTTTTTAAGGCATTAATGGTATCATAAATATAAGCAATCGTACGGTCAAATTCTTTCTCGGAGTCGGCTCTGTTTTTCCCGATTTCCCACATCAAAAGCTGAACGACTTCTTCACGAAGAAGAATCATCTCTTTGATGAAATTCTCTACGTGTTTGATTCTTTCCTCCACCGAAAGCGTAGGCCAATATCCAAAACCATTATCATAAGCAGAAACAGCCGAATCGAGGCATTCCATTGCTTCGTTCAGTCCTGCATTCGGGATTTTGCCGAGGTAAATATTTTTCAGCTCGCCGTTATCGTTCGCTTTAATTGCTGAAAATACTTCCTTAAAATCTTTATCCCATTTTTTGAATTCACCATTCACAAGATATTCTTGCTGTTCTACAACGGGATGAGTAAGCTCGTTGATGTTCGGAAAAACCGATGTCTGTTCAGGAAAATTTGCCATATTTTTTTAATTATTATCCAAATTTATTAAATGTCGCAGAATTGACGACAATAATTAGA
>DAMDNI010000271.1:0-3244 GCA_032083825.1 Bergeyella sp.
ACCAAATTATTTTTCATCATAAAAAGCACAATGCCTACCCTTGTTTTTACTCCCAGTTTTGTAAAAACAGAATCCCGATAGCCATCAACAGTTCTTGGGCTCACAAACATTTTTTCTGCAATCTCTTTATAGGTGAGTTCCGAACAGGCCAATGTCATGAATTCAATTTCGTTTTCTCTGAATTTTTTGAAAATATTGTCTTTTTCTTCTTCCAAAGATTGTACATTCAGAAGGCTTTGATCAACAATATCGGTATAAAAAGTACCTTCTTTGCTCACAATATCAACAGCTTCAAATAAAACTTCCGGAGCCATATCTTTCAGCAGATAACCTTTTGCTCCTGCTTTCAGCATTTGGATAATCACTTTCTCGTTATCTTCCATAGTGAGTGCAATGACTTTAATTGCCGGATGAGTTTTACTTAGTATTTCAGTTGTTTCAATACCGTTTTTAACCGGCATATTGATATCCATCAGAACAACGTCAGGAAAATCTTCTGCATTTTCGAGTTCCTCTAAAAAATTTTCTCCATTGCCGGAATTCATAATGACTTTAAAATTTTCTTTCATTGAAATCATGCTTTCCAGCGCTTTGGAGACGAGCTGATGATCATCAACAATTGCAATTTTCACAATATCCATGGTATTATTTTTTGTATTCAATCTTTATTCTGGTACCGGCTCCCGGAATGGAATTAATTTCATATTCAGCATTGATGAGTTTAGCTCGGTTTGAAATATTTTTCAAACCGCTCCCATTTTTGCTGTTTTCCCGGGAAAATCCTTTGCCATTGTCTGTAATTAAAATAGTGAGTTTTCCCTGGCTGTCTATCAGTTTGACTTCGAGCTTTCTTGCACCTGAATGTTTTAATGCATTGTTGATGGATTCCTGAATCATTCTGAATAAAATCAGGCCATGCCCGGAATTAATATTAATTTCTTTTTTGTTAAAATGAAAAGACGTTTTAATGAGCTTAAGCTTTTCTATCCGTGTCATCTCTTTCTGAAGAGAATCAATAAGGCCGAAATGTATGATATCATCCGTAATGAAAGTTTTGGAAAGATTCCGGATATCCTGTATGCATTCTCCCAAAAGCTTATTGATTTCGAGACTGATGTCATAATTAGGATCGTTAATATCCTGAATTGTACGGCTGCTCATCATTTTTGCAACAGATAATTTCTGTCCCAGATCATCGTGAAGCTCCTGACCGATGTAATTCAGGGTTTGCTCTTTAATTTCTATTTCTGCCAATGAAAGCTGCTTTTGAAATTCCAGATCATCCTGTTGCTGTTTCAGCAAAAGCTCACCTTTCTTTTTAATAAAAAAAGTGTAAATAATAAACATGATACCTACAACCACCAATATTGCAAGCGTAAGCAGAATAATAAGTGTATCAGCTTCCTTCATTCATTACTATATTTCTGCTTTTTAAAATTCCTATATATAAGGTCGAATATCCTATAACATTAATGACAAACAAAATAACAAAATAAGTATCCCGGCTGAGCTGTGAAGATACATTATTAATAAAAAGGATGATCGGCAATAAGCCAATGTAAATAATAATCAGGCTAAGACATACCCAAAACGGAAAATATTCTTTTAAATTCAGAATAATATTAGAATTGAAAGTTTCATAGAAAAATAAAGTAATAGAAACCAGCAATAATATACATTCAAAAAAATAAAAATAGACCGGGAATTTGGTAAAAAACTGATCAGTTATCATGACACTTATCGTTAATCCTACAAAGAAAACCCCAATTATAGTTCCCTGCAGTATTTTGACCGTCCTTATTTGGGACAACTGATAAAAATACAGGAAGAAAAATAAAAACGTTATGAAATTTATAAAAATTACAAAAACCGGTGTCGAATTCTTGGTTTCAAGAAAATAGGTATTTGCAAACCCATAGTAATTTGGGATAATGGTAAAAATAATTGCAATGATGAAATAAATACTTTTTCTGCCCAGGTTTTTCCTCTTGTTCAGCACCTGGAAAAAAACGGCAGCCAGTATCAGTAAAGTAGTAATGTGGTGAAACAAAACAAAATCCCATTTCATAATCTTGAACCTCTAATCTAATATGGTGGTTGTAATGTTCCAAAATTGAGCCCCGGAAGTCCGCCATCAACACATACATCATCCTGAGTTTCGGTATATTGCGGTACGAAACATATGGTCTGATATCCTTTTGTCTCAGGTTTCTGCAAAGGTCCGACAATACGGTCATCAGGATACTGCCCCATTTTTATGACTATTTGTAGATTGGTATATCGGCACCTTTTCGCCTCTTCCTTTATAAAATCAAAATAATCTTCAAGAACTTCAAAAGGAAATATATATTCCCTTGAATCCGGCCTGTCCACCGCTCTTTTGGAGTTAATAGCCACATAATTTTTCTTTTCGTAGTTATCTATCAGTTCCCGAACAAGTTTGATATCAATCAAATGTTCTCTGAAATTTGTATTTCCCATGGTTTAGGTTTTTTATTATTACAAATTTACTTTATATTTGAATTCAAAGTAACCGTTAAAACACCCTTTTTTGATAAAATGCCTGTAATGGAAAATCCCGATATTCAATCTAATTATTATAAAATTAAAGAACAAATTCCGCAAAACGTACAATTAGTCGCTGTTTCTAAAACACATTCTTCTGATAAAATAAAGGAAATCTACTCTTTGGGACAAAGAGTTTTTGGAGAAAATAAAGTTCAGGAGCTCGTGGAAAAACAACCGGAACTTCCAAAAGACATTCAATGGCATCTTATCGGGCACCTTCAAACCAATAAAGTGAAATACATCGCCGCATTTATTGATACCATTCAAAGTGTGGATTCCGAAAAAATCCTTGAAGAAATCAACAAACAAGCGGCAAAACATCACAGAATCATCAAAATCCTTTTACAGGTAAAAATTGCCGAAGAAGAAACCAAATCAGGCCTAGATCCAACAGAAGCTCAGGAATTATTTCAAAAATATTTGGCAGGGAATTTCCCAAATGTGAAAATTACAGGATTAATGGGAATGGCAACCTTTACTGAAGATGTAAGCCAGATCAAAAGAGAATTTGTAAGCCTGAAAAAGCTTTTTGATCAGTTTTCTGAAAAAGAAAAACTCACAACACTTTCAATGGGAATGAGTGATGATTTTCCGCTCGCTATTGAATGCGGGGCAAATTCTGTTCGTGTAGGCTCTGCTATTTTCGGAAGCAGAAATTATCATTTTTAGAAAAACA
>DAMDNI010000272.1:0-533 GCA_032083825.1 Bergeyella sp.
TTAATCAAAATAAAATAATTAATGAACTAAAAAAACAGAAAAATATCGTAAAACTTAATTAAGTTTTCTTCGGGGCGGGGTGAAATTCCCTACCGGCGGTTACAGTCCGCGACTCCTTTTTAATTTTTTTTAAAAGGACTGATTTGGTGAAATTCCAAAACCGACAGTTACAGTCTGGATGGGAGAAGAAAATGGAGCAATGGATAAGATTTTTTTAAATCTTGTCTGTTTGTTGTTTCATTTCCATGGACCGAAGATTTTAAAAAATCAAAATTTTAAAAACATGGAAAATTTATTAGAAAAGTTCGGAAGAACGTACAAAGAACGTGTAGAAAATGCACTTCAAAAACTTCAGCAAGGTTCGGGCATCCTGCTTGTCGATGATGAAAACCGCGAAAACGAAGGCGACATCATCTTTCCTGCCTCCACAATTACAGAAAAAGACATGGCTTTACTCATCCGAGAATGCAGCGGAATTGTATGTTTATGCATTTCGGAAGAAAAAAGCAGATCCTTAAACTTGCGTCCAATGG
>DAMDNI010000272.1:543-3240 GCA_032083825.1 Bergeyella sp.
ACTATCAAAACAGCAATTGCAAATCATGCAAAAGCAGAAGAAATCGCAAGTCCTGGTCATGTATTTCCTTTAATTGCAAAAAGAAACGGCGTTTTTGAAAGACGCGGGCATACCGAAGGAAGCGTAGACCTTGTAAAACTTGCCAATCTTGGCGAAGATGCGGTTCTCTGTGAACTTACCAATGAAGACGGAACAATGGCTCGTCTTCCGGAAGTTATCAGTTTTGCAGCAGACCGAAACATGAGTGTTGTCACCATTGAAGATATTTACCAGTATCGTAAAATGATTTTACAAAATTAAAATTCCTGATTAGCGCACCAAATTATCCGTTCAGTTTTCTGAGCGGATTTTTTGATCTTCTTATTCTGTAAATAATAGTAAATAAACTGTATCGCTTTTCTTTTTTATTTGCCTGTTTTTTGATGCAGTTTTCAAAATCAAAAGTCATGAAAAGATATTTTGCTATATTCTTAAGTTCCTTATTCTCTTTCATAAATGGACAAAAAACTAATGCTCAGCCCGAAAAAATGAATATTGTCAAAACCAATGTTACAGGATATATTTTCAGGAATATTAATCTTTCTTATGAAAGAGTTTTTAATCAGTGGTTTTCTGTAAACGTAGGATTTGGCACTATGCCTGAAGGAAAAATTCCTTTCATCAATAGTTTTTTGAATAATGATGACGAAGAAAAATTCAAAAACCTTGAAGCAAAGCTCACCAATTTCACCTTCGAACCACGTTTTTATATTGGTCAGGGCTATGGAAAAGGATTTTATCTTGCGCCCTATTACAGATATTCTAAGGTCACTTCCAATGAATTTGATTTTAATTATGATTACAATGCACCGAACGGAATGACTTATCCTGTTCCGCTAAAAGGTTTTGGAGACACCAACGGAAATAGCTTCGGGCTGATGATCGGATCTCAATTTTTCTTGAATAAAGCACAAAATCTCGTTCTCGATTTCTGGATTGCAGGCGGACATTACGGAAGCGGAAAA
The DNA here is from genome assembly GCA_032083825.1 of Bergeyella sp. GTDB lineage: Bacteria > Bacteroidota > Bacteroidia > Flavobacteriales > Weeksellaceae > DAMDNI01. The sequence continues at coordinate 1,548 of DAMDNI010000272.1, forward strand.
GGAAATTTCACCTTTACCAGCGACTTTACGCTGACACCAGATATGCAGGAACAACTCAAAAAAGATATTGAAAATCTTGATATTCCCTATGTAAAATATACCGTAGAAACAGATGCGAACGGAGCAAGAGTGAAAGTGAATGGGCCTTGGGCAGGTTTTAGAAGCGGTTTGTCTTTTGGATACAGATTCTAAATACTTCAACAAAAAACCACAGCAAAATACTGTGGTTATGAAAAATAAAATATAATATGAATCCAAAAAAAATTAGTTTGCTCTGTTTTGCTCTTCGAATTTCACCTGTTTTGTCGCTCCCTGTACATTGTTATTTCCGAATTTATAAGTAATTGACAGATAAGCATTTCTGGTTACGCCTTTGTAAGAATACAAAGAGCTGAAATCTTTATAATATTCAGTTCCTTTTGATTCATTGGTATTGAAGATATCATTGACATATAGATTAATCAGAAGATTTTTCTGCATCAGGCTCCATTTCATCCCTGTATATACTGAACAATTCATATCAAAATCGGTATTTCCGCTGCGATTGGGCAGGTTGGCCCACATTCCTAAAAGAAGAGAAAAGGTTTTATCTTTTTTTACGAAAAAACTGTTGTCAAAATTAAAATTCGCACCGGCTCCAGCAACATCAACAGCATCTGCAACATAGGATTTCGATTCTGAATAATAAGCTGTTGCAAAGAAATTGGATTCCAGCCATTTCAGTTTATTGAAATTATAATTCATACTGATACCCGCCTGGTTTTCATTGTAAAAATTCATGGTAATACTGTATTTCGTATTGCCTTCAATCCTTTGAATCCTGTCCCAATTGTCTTTATTGTAATTATAATACAGTGTGGTGGTAAAATTATTCTTTAAAACATAACTCAATTCCAGATTATCGGTAAATGATGGAAGCAAATAAGGATTTCCTGTGCTATACTCAAAATCGGAACTGTAATATCGGAAAGGATTCAGAGCTCCGAAATAAGGACGGCTGATTCTCCTCGAATAATTCAGTGAAAATGAATGATTATCATTGGGTTTATAACTCAAATACGCTGTGGGAAAAAACTTGCCGTATTCTCTTTTCGAAGTAAGATTGGCTGTGGAAGAGATGCCTTCCATTGTGGTATGCTCATACCTCAGCCCTATTTTTGCGTCCCATTTTTCGCTGATTTTGTAATTGGCAGAAAGATAAGCTGCATAATTGGCTTCGTTATACAGGAAAGTATTGCTGTTGCTCAAATCAATCTCTTTAATCTCGTTATTAATATCAAAAAAATTAAAATCAGAATCGTTCTGGATTTTGGTATATTTTAATCCGGCTTCTGTTTTCAGTTTTTCAAAATTTTTCTCAAGATCTGCCTGCCCGGAATAAATTTTATACTGATTAATAGGATTCGCATAGGTAGAAGAAATTATGGAAGCAACATTGGTATTATTATAATTCTCTGCATTAGACCTGCTGTCCATCAAATTGGCAGAAAGGCTGAGCTTACTTCCTAAAGTATCAATTTTAAGCTCATAAAAAAGAGTAGCATTATGCACTTTCCTATGATTCTGGTTGTTGATATCGGACAATATTTTACGATCACCCTCTTCATTTCTTATTTCCGTGATACTGGAAGATTTGTCAATGGGATTGCTGTAAGAATAATTATAATTAAATCCTATCAGGTTGTGTTCATTG
>DAMDNI010000273.1:0-3188 GCA_032083825.1 Bergeyella sp.
CATTAAAAGAGGTCCTATTTTTGCGAATTTTGTGTTGGCAGATGAAATCAACAGGGCTCCCTCAAAAGTGCAGTCTGCTTTATTGGAAGCAATGCAGGAAAAACAAGTGACAATCGGTGATGAAACGATGCCTCTTCCAAAACCTTTCCTTGTTTTGGCTACACAGAATCCTATTGATCAGGAAGGTACCTATCTTTTGCCCGAAGCGCAAAGCGACCGGTTTATGCTGAAATGTAAAATCGATTATCCGGAATTTGAAGATGAAAGAAAAGTGATGAGAATGGTTTCTACTGCTCATCAGCCAACGATTTCGTCCGTAATTTCATTAAAAAATGTTGTAGAAGCAAAAGAGCTTGTCAATCAGATTTATCTGGATGAGAAGATTGAAAAATATATTCTTGATATGGTTTTTGCAACACGTTTCCCGGAACGTTACGGGCTTTCAGAACTTAAAAATTACATCAGTTTCGGGGCTTCGCCAAGAGCTTCCATTAATCTTGCTGTAGCTTCAAGAGCACATGCTTTCCTTAAAAACCGTGCTTTTGTAATTCCGGAGGATGTGAAAGAAGTTGCAAAAGATGTTTTAAGACACAGGATCGGACTTACGTTTGAAGCAGAAGCAGAGGAGATTACCTCTGAAAATATCATTGATAAAATTCTTTCTAAAATTCAGGCTCCGTAATCAATGTCATCTCTTAACATTGAAATAATGCAGATCAAAGACATTGTCAAAAAAGTAAAACAAATAGAAATCCGTACCAGAAAGAAGACGGAGGCTTCTTTGATGGGACAGTATCACAGTGCTTTCAAAGGACAAGGTATGACATTTTCCGAAGTCAGGCCTTATCAGTTTGGTGACGAAATCAGAAGGATTGACTGGAACAAAACCGCCCGCTTTCGTGAACCTTACGTAAAGGTGATGGAAGAAGAACGGGAACTGACTGTAATGCTGATCGTTGATATTTCTGCTTCCATGGATTACGGAACCAAGAATTCCCTGAAAAGAGAATTCGTCGCCGAGATATGTGCAAGCCTCGGATTTTCCGCTGTCGGAAATAACGATAAAGTGGGGATGATTCTTTTTGCCGATAAAGTATATAAGGTTATTCCTCCGCAGAAAGGCAGAAAACACATTTTATCCATCGTTTCGCAAATTTTGACTGCAGATTATGTTCCTGTGGAAAGCAATATTGATGGCGCCTTAGAATATATGATGAATGTTTTCAAGAAGAAATCATTTGTATTTTTATTTTCAGATTTTGAAGATGACATCAGTACAAGAGTTCTCAGGGTAGCTTCCAAAAAACATTCTGTTTTGGCGATGAGGGTTTTCGACGAAAAAGATAATGAGATTCCGAATATCGGATACACTTTATTCCGTGATGCGGAAACCGGGAAACAAATTTGGGCCAACACTTCAAGTGCAAGATGGCGGTATAATTTTGCTGAAGAGCAAAGGCAGAAAGTGAATAGGCTTAAAGAAGATTTCGAAAATTCATCTGCCGGATTTATCAATATAGAAACAGGCGGCGACTATGCGAGACAGCTTTTTCAGTATTTTAAAAGGAAATAAAAATGCACAGAAAGCCTAATTATACATACTTTTTCAAATATTAGAATGTTGAAAAATTTATTTTATATCATTTTTATGCTGAGCAGTTTTTCTGCTTATTCTCAAACTCTGGGTGCAAGTCTTGACAAAAAAACGCTTGCATTGGGAGAAGTTGGAACGTATAAAGTCAGCATTTTCAATCTGAATGGGAAACAAGTGCAATCTGCTCCGAAAAATGAGCTGCTGCCGTTTCATTTTGAAGAAATCAAAGACTCTGTCAATGTGACACCGGACGTGTACGAAAGAATCATACAATTCCAGGTTTTTGAAGAGGGGAAATTTACCATTCCTGCGCTTGATTTTAAAATTGACGGTGAAATCAAACAAACCGTTCCTTACGAAATAGAAGTCGTTAATACCGCCAAAAAGGAGGATCAGATTAATGACATTATGAATAATAAGGAAGTAAAGCTTGAAGTCAAAGATTACTGGGAAATCTATAAATGGTATATTCTCGGAGTTTTGATCATTCTTGCTTTATTCTTTATTATTTACCAGATTGTAAAATACGGCAGAAAAAGAAAAAATTCGCCTGTTGTTACCACCAATAGAACATTGAAAGAGCTTGATGCGCTTAAAAAGAAAAAATATATTGAAACCGGCGATTTTCGTGCTTTCTATGTAGAGCTTATTGATATTACCAGGAATTTTCTGACCAGGCAATATCAGATTCCTGCAGATGTTTTACTTACGGATGATCTCATTGATTTTATGAAAAACTACAACACCATTTCAAAGGAAAACGAAAAAATCCTCGAAGATATTTTCCTAAGGGGAGATTTGGTGAAATTTGCAAAAACCTTTCCGGATCAGCCAACCATGGAAAAAGACTGGCAGGATATCAGAGATTTTGTAAAACGTTCCTCAAACGATCTTGAATTTGAAAAACTAATACGAAAAGATGTTTAACCTTTCAGATTTTGAATTTTACAGCCCTTGGTTTTTGCTGCTTTTTCTTTTGCTTATTCCCCTTTTAATAAAGGATTTACGCAAGAAAAGGAGAAAAGGAATTACTGTTCCTACTACAAAAAATATGAAGCAGGACAACGGCATACTTTTCGTACTCTTCCTGCTGAAAATTTCCAAATATATCGTCCTTTCCTGTTTTATCATCGCTTTGGCAAGGCCGAGAACATTCAGTATTTCTGAAAACAGGGACGATACAAAAGGTTTGGATATCATGCTTTCTGTGGATGTCTCTTACAGTATGCTCACAAAAGATTTCGAGCCTGACCGTTTAACAGCGCTTAAAGATATTGCGGTAAATTTCGTTAAAAAACGGCCTAATGACAGGATTGGGCTTGTTACTTATTCAGGTGAAGCATTTACAAAAGTTCCGGTAACATCAGATCACGATGTTGTCATTGATGAAATAAAAAATATTAATCCCGCAGAGCTTGAACCCGGCACTGCAATCGGAGAAGGGCTTTCTGTAGCTGTAAGCCATTTGAAAAGCAGTAAAGCTAAAAGTAAGATCATTATTCTCATGACTGATGGTGTGAATACTATCGAAAACGCAATTCCTCCGCAGGTTGCTGCAGAATTGGCTAAAAATAGCAATATAAAAGTGTACACC
>DAMDNI010000274.1:0-3185 GCA_032083825.1 Bergeyella sp.
AAAAACAGAAAATAAATGAGCGGGATATTTCAGATAAGAGGCGGGAAACAATTACACGGAGAAATCGTTCCGCAGGGTGCCAAGAATGAGGCATTGCAGATTTTGTGCGCCGTCCTGCTTACTGATGAAGAAGTAAGGATCAAAAATATTCCCGACATTCATGATGTGAACCGTTTAATTGAAATTCTTGGAGATTTCGGTGTAAAAATTACCAAAAACGGCAAAGGAGATTACACTTTCAAAGCCGATGATGTAAACTTCGACTACATCAAATCAAAAGAATTCAAAAAAGACGGGGCAAAACTCCGCGGATCTATCATGCTTCTTGGGCCTATGCTTGCAAGGTTTGGGGAAGCTTACATGCCTACACCGGGCGGAGATAAAATCGGAAGAAGAAGATTGGATACACATTTCCAGGGTTTTGTAGAACTTGGTGCAGAATTTTCTTATGACGAAGACGAATATTTTTATTCCTTAAAAGCAAAAGCACTTCATGGGAAATTCATTCTTTTAGAAGAAGCTTCTGTTACCGGCACTGCGAATGTTGTAATGGCAGCTGTTTTAGCAAAAGGAAAAACCAGAATTTACAACGCCGCCTGCGAACCTTATCTGCAGCAGCTATGCAAAATGCTAAACAGGATGGGTGCGAATATTTCGGGAATCGGATCAAATCTTCTGACAATTGAAGGCGTTTCGCATCTTCATGGCACTGAACATTCAATGCTGCCCGATATGGTGGAAATTGGATCATGGATCGGTTTGGCCGCAATGACAAAATCAAATATTACGATTAAAAATGTTCACTGGAATCAACTAGGTGTTATTCCGAATACGTTCAGAAAATTGGGGATTCAGCTGGAGCAAAGCAACGACGACATTGTGATTCCTGCACAGGAACATTATAAAATTCAGAAATTTATCGACGGATCTATCCTTACGGTTTCCGATGCGCCTTGGCCGGGATTTACTCCGGATTTGCTTTCCATTATTCTGGTAGTGGCAACCCAAGCGAAAGGGACCGTACTGATTCACCAGAAAATGTTCGAATCCCGATTGTTTTTTGTGGACAAATTAATCGACATGGGTGCTCAGATCATCCTGTGTGATCCGCACAGAGCAACAGTCGTAGGCTTAAATCACGAAAATCCTTTACGTGGAACAACTATGGTTTCTCCTGATATACGTGCCGGAAATGCACTTTTGATTGCCGCACTTTCCGCAGAAGGGAAATCTTTGATTCATAATATTGAACAGATTGATAGAGGATACGAAAACATTGACGGCAGGCTGAAAGCTTTAGGTGCAGATATTGAAAGAATATAAATTTCATAAAAATTAAAATGGAACTCATTACTTTGAGTTCCATTTTGTTTATCTCTCTAAACTTTAAACGGCCTTTCTCTGTACATTTTCAACCGATGTATTCAGCAGCCTTCTGTCATTAAGGAAAAAACGAAGATCCTGATGCTGGATGCTGCTTACCATGATCAGTAATTTTATGTTTCCGAAATTCTGGTCGCCAAAAAATTCAACATCTGCTGAAACAATCTTGTACATAATACCCAGTTTTTGGTAAATATCATTCAGAAGACAATCAAATCTCACTTTCCCGTTGAGCTCGATTTCTAAAATCACTTCTTTTTTTGTTTCCGGAATCTCTCTTTCCGGATTTGATGCATGAGTAAACAACATAACTTTAAAATTTTTAATTAAAAAATAAAAAGAGCTTTACCGGAATGGTAAAGCCCAAAAAACAAACCTTAATCCCATTCTTTACAAAATTGGAAATCCCATATTCATTATAATTTGACAAAAATCTAAACGCATTATTTCGAATTGATGTGACAAAAGTATAAAAAAATATTAGTCTACCAAATTTATAGACTAATATTTTTAAAAAAATTTCCCCTTTCTTTAAATTTAAAAATTAGCTTCACTTCTTTTTCATCATTTTCATTTACAAACAAATTCCTTATTTTTGCTAAGCATTTAAAAAACTTATCCCAATGCCAAACATCTCCACAAGAGCTCAGAATATGCCGGCTTCTCCGGTACGAAAACTTGTTCCTTATGCCATCCAGGCAAAACAAAAAGGGATCAAAGTCTACCACCTCAACATCGGACAACCTGATATTGAAACCCCGGAAACTGCACTTGATGCTGTTAAAAACAATCATCTTAAAATTTTCGAATATGCTCTTTCCGAAGGAAATATTGAATACAGAACTGCGCTTAAAGAATATTATCATTCTTTAGGATTCACAGATCTTAATGAAAATCAGATTATTGTAACCAACGGCGGCTCAGAAGCTTTGAATTTTGCAATTTCCACATTGTGTGATGACGGTGACGAAATCATTATTCCTGAACCTTATTATGCCAATTATAACGGATTTGCCGGAACATTTAATATTAATGTAGTAGCAGTTCCTTCCTCTATTGAAACAGGATTTGCATTGCCTCCGATAGAAGATTTTGAAAAAAAAATTACAGAAAAGACAAGAGCTATTGTTATCTGTAATCCCGGAAATCCCACCGGATATCTATACACAAGAGAAGAGCTGAAACAGCTTGCAAACATTGCACTAAAATACGATATCGCGTTGATTTCGGATGAAGTATACAGAGAATATGTATACGATGGAAAACAGCAGATTTCTATGCTCGAATTTCCTGAAGCGGCCGAAAATGTAATCATCATCGATTCCGAATCCAAAAGATATTCGATGTGTGGCGCAAGAATCGGATGCCTGATTACGCGTTCAAAGAAAATTCATGATGCGGCCATTCTTTTTGCACAGGCAAGATTAAGCCCTGTCCTTTTGGGACAAATTGCAGCAACTGCAGCACATGTAAATGACGGCGCTTACATCAGAAGTGTAAGAGAAGAATATACAAAAAGGAGAAATATTCTGGTTGATTTACTAAACGGAATTCCGGGTGTCATTTGCCCGAAACCGAAAGGCGCATTTTATTGTGTAGCAGAACTTCCTGTAGATGATTCTGACGTATTTGCACAATGGCTGCTTGAGAAATATTCCGACAACAATGAAACTGTAATGGTAGCTCCAATGGGTGGTTTTTACAGCAACACAGAACTTGGAAAAAAACAGGTAAGAATTGCATATGTACTAAAAGAAGATGACCTGAAAAGAAGTGTTGAGCTTTTGCAGGATGCTCTTCAG
>DAMDNI010000275.1:0-3182 GCA_032083825.1 Bergeyella sp.
AAATCAGGATTTTCGGATCAGAAAGGTATGCTCTTAAAAATGAAAGTAATTGTCTTTGTCCCAATGAAATAGAAGATCCTCTTTCACTAACAACATACTCATAACCTCCGGGAAGCTGTTCAATAAAATCATCTACTTCGATTTCTTTTGCAGCTTTTTTTATCTGGTCTAAAGTAATGGTTTCATCACCGAAAGCAAGGTTTTCAAAAATACTTCCGTGGAAAAGAAATACGTCCTGAAGAACAACACCAATATGACCTCTCAGGTTATAGAGCTCATAATCTTTCAGTTCGACATCATCAATTAGGATTTTCCCGGAATTAATGTCATATAATCTGGTAATGAGACTGATAATGGTGGATTTTCCCGCTCCTGTTGCGCCTACAATTGCAACGGTTTCCCCAGGATTTACTTTAAAATCAATTCCTTTCAGAACTTCCTGCTTCTCATCATAAGCGAAATGTACGTCTCTGAATTCAATTTTTCCGTCAAATTCATCTTTTATGACTTTTCCGTGATTAGGCATAGAAAAATCTTCATCCATAACACCCAGAACTCTTTCTGCTCCGACAATCCCACGCTGAATATTGTTGAATCTGTCCGCAATCTGTCTTAAAGGACGAATCAGCATCGAAATATACTGGATGAAAGCAATTACTTCGCCAGCGGTAATGGTAATGTAACCTCCATAAAATAATATAAATCCTATGAATAGTGAGGAAATCAATTCAACTACCGGAAAAAACAGCGAGAAAATAAATACCGTTTTTAGAAGGGCATTTTTCAGCGTGATATTGATTTGGTCAAATTTTTTGAATTCTGCTTCTTCTCTTCCAAAAACCTGAATCAGAGGCATTCCTGCCAAACGTTCCTGCACAAAAGAATTCTGAATGGCTGTCCATGTTCTTTCGTCTCCGAAAGCTTTTTTAAGTCTTTTCTGGAAAAATCGTGTAATCACGACCATTAAAGGTAATATAGCCAGAGAAATGTAACTCAAATGCACATTCACCTGAAACATCATAAACAGGACAAAAACAATTCTTAAAACATCACCGAAAACCATCAGAAAACCATCGGTGTAAACGGTTGCAATTGTTTCTACATCTCCAACTGCACGGGTTACTAGCTGCCCGATCGGTGTTTTATCAAAGAATGAAGTTTTGAAATAAATGAGTTTATGATACAATCTTTCACGAATATCCCGGATGACATTCTGAGAAATAAAATTCGAGAAGTAAACAAGGAAAAAATTCAGGATTGTTTCTGCAAAAACCAGCGCTACAAAAATGTAGATATGCTGCATCATCAGCGATTTGTCTTTCAGCTTGATGATATCATGATCCACAATCTGCATCGAAAGATAAGGCCGGTATGTAGAGACAACTGATAATAAAACGGAAATAATGAGTGCGGCAATGAACCATGACCGGAACTTCATTCCTATGAAGAAGAGCCTTTTGATGATTGCCCAGGTATTTTGTTTTTTCATTTTAAGGTTTGACCAAAAAAATTTAATTGGAATTTCTCTGCAAAAATAAGGTTTTAAAATTTTAATGCATGAGAGCCGGGCAAAATGTACGGGCCTTTTTCAGATTTCCGTTGAATTACAGCGGTTTTCGGCTATATTTTTTTAATCCATTCTAAAATATATCCTGCAACTTCTTCCCAGCCTTTTTCACCACAGATAAAATGGCTTCTGCCTTCAAATTCTTTAAAATCAACCATGCTATTTTTATCTTTATAAGCATTTGCAATCTTTCTCGAAAATTCTGCCGGGAAAATCTTATCATTAGATCCTGCGATAAAAAGCAAAGGCTGATGAGGTTTATTGAGATCCAACTTTGCAGAAGATTTGTAAAGAGGATCTCTTGCCAGTTTTCTGCTTTCAGGAGTGGCAACGGTTTCGTAAAGCTTATCACTTTCTGATTTAGAATAATTATTGAAGAAAGCCTTGTGATACCATTCTTTTGATCCTAAAAACGGACGGTTTCCTTTAAAGAAATTCACTACAGGCCAAACAATTTTTACAGTTGAAAATGGAGCCATTATATTTTTGGGAGGAGCACCGTCAATGCTTATCCCGGCCACGGCTTTTTCCATGTCAATAAGTTTCTGAACCATTAATCCTCCAAACGAATGCCCGATTACGATTGGCTTTTCCGGAAGTGTATTAATGAATTTCACCAGATTTTCGACTGTATCATCAAAACCTACATTTTTTAATTCTGACGGAATGTTCTTTTTTAAATCTTCAGGATTTCCTTCATGTCCGGGATTTGAAGGGGTATGCACAGTATATCCCTGAGCTTCGAAATACGTTTTCCATTCTTTCCAGCTTGTATTGTTCACAAATAATCCGTGAATAAATACGATTGTCTTTGTTTTCATAACTTTTATTTTTAATTGGGTTTAAATTATGAGACAAAGTTGCGGAGATAAAGTGAGGATTATTTTAACCAAAGTTAAAATCGTATTATCTGCCTGAAATTCTTTTTCTTATCCTGCTCAAAGAAGGTCCCTGAATTCCCAGATAAGAGGAGATATGATACAACGGAACATTATTGAAAATATCGGGATGCTGCTTTATTAAATCTAAATACCGCTCTTCAGGAGATTTTAAAATAAATCCTTCAATTCTGGTCATGGTTATATTAAAAGCTTCCTGTGCCAGAAGTCTTCCGAATTTTTCCCAACGATGCGATTGATGATAAAGCGAAAGCAAATCTGTATATCGAATATAAATAATAGTAGCGTCTGTCAAAGCCTGAGTGTCATAATCACAAGGGATCTGATTGATAAAGCTTTTGAAAGACACCACAAAACCGTTGGCCGAATACAGAAAAACATTTTTCTCTTCACCTGTTTTCTCGTCAATTGTATAAGAACGGAAAACGCCGTCAACAATAAATCCGAAATAGGTGCAGACTGTTCCGCGGAGATTATAAAATTCTCCTTTTTTATATTGTTTTGGCAGCCAGAAATTTTCGGATAGTTTAAAATCTTCTTCCGAAAGGCCTGCAAACTGGTTCAGCGCGAAAGCTATTTTTTCGATTTCAGACATAGGCTGTTTTTTATAGAATTAGAGTAGGTTTGAATTATGTTTCAAAATTATATCCGACATCCACAAGGAAAAGTGCATGAGCCGGCGCAGAACTTCCTGCAGAACCTCGGTTTTGGTCTTC
>DAMDNI010000276.1:0-3148 GCA_032083825.1 Bergeyella sp.
TTGCTGATATTTTTTACGGAGGTCAATTTTCTTCCTTCCACCACATCAGCATCAATCAGGATTTGCGGTCCGTGACAAATAGCGGCAACAGGTTTTTGCTGCCTGAAAAAATCTTTTACAAAAGCAAGAGCATTTACGTTGGTTCTTAGTTTATCGGGATTAATAACACCTCCTGGTAAAATTAATGCATCATATTCCGAAGCGGAAACCTCATTCAGCGTTTTATCGACGGGATATTCTTTTCCCCAGTCTTTTTCTGCCCATGCTTTTATTGTTCCGGGTTCCGGGCTTATGATTTCGGCAGTCCAGCCGTTTTGTTCGATATATTCTTTTGGTGATTTTAGCTCGCTTTCCTCAAAACCATGAGTAGCGAGTATGGCAATTTTCTTTGACATGATAAAATATATTAGATTAAACAAAAATTTCTTGATTCAATAAAAATACCGTTCCGAACGATAATTTTTAGTTTATATAATTCAGAACGAATATTATAAAAATTACAATTGTTAGGGATTAAAATTGATTCATAATAAAAGATAAAAAAGTATTTTATTTGAAAATATTCTTATATTTGCATTGAAATAACACTGAAAAATGTTTTCAAAAACCTGCGAATATGCTTTAAGAGCTCTTATCTATATTGCCCAACATTCAAAAAATGGCAATAGGATAGGGATTAAAGATATTTCTAAGGGAATTAATTCTCCGGAATATTTTATTGCAAAAATTCTTCAGGATCTCAGTAGAAAAGGATTTGTACAATCGGCAAAAGGACCGAACGGTGGTTTTTATATGCAGAATCAGGAGATTACCATTGCGGATATTGTAAGAGAAATTGATGGAGATAAACTTTTTAAAGGCTGTGGTCTTGGGCTGGAAGAATGTTCGGAACTGCATCCTTGCCCGATTCATGATCAGTTTAAAAGTATTAGGCAAAATATTAAAAGTATGCTGGAAAATTCTAAAATACAGATGTTTGCGGATAATCTGGATTTAAAATTAACCTATCTTAAAAAGTAAAAAAATTTAAATAAATAAAAGATAAAAAGGTATTAATATCTTAAATTAAATATTATGAAGATTTCAATTAAAAATCCTTTTGTATTAATGTTGCTAAGTATATGGCTTGGAGTATTTGTAACAGTAAGCTTTCTTGAAACACCCTTCAAATTCAGGTTCCGGGAATTACGCTGGCATTTGCATTAGAACTTGGTAAAATCATGTTTGGACTGTCAACCAAAATACAATTTGTATTGCTGATTTTGGTTTTAACAGTTATGATTGTTAATAGAATGCATTTCACAAAGGTGGATTTTACATTTATTTTCTTATTGTCAGTTATTCTGATTGCTGAGAAATTTTGGATGCTTCCGGTTCTCGACACACGTGCAGATTTTCTTTCTGCAGGAAAGCCTGTTGCTCCTTCAAACCTTCATGATTATTTCATTTATGCAGAATCTGCTAAACTCATCATCCTTTTAACAGCCATCATCTTTCAATTTAAATCAAAAAACACCTTACATTAAAATAATGAAGAATTTAATATTTACTGTATTTGCATTATTGTTTTTAATGTTATCCTGCTCCAAAAATCCTGAAACTGTGTTCCCAAAATCTGAAACGGACTCTATAACAATAATTAAAAATTCAAAGCAAACAGATTCAGAAATAGGTTCTATCAATTCTTCTTCTGAAGAGAAAGGATTAAAATTAATTGAAACAACAGACTGTCTTTCCTGTCACAAAATTGATGCAAAGCTTGTAGGGCCATCTTATCAGGAAATAGCAGCAAAGTATACCGATGTAGATATTAATCGTCTTGCACAGAAAATCATTGACGGAGGAAAAGGAAATTGGGGACAAATTTCAATGACTCCACATGCAGGACTCAATAAAGACAACGCCAGATTAATGGTCAAATATATTCTATCAATAAAAAATAAAAATTTACAATAAAAATCATATTATGAACATTCAAACAGATTTTATCGGAGATATCGTGGCCGAAGATTTCAGAACAGCTGCCATATTCAAAAAAAATGGAATCGATTTCTGCTGTAAAGGCGGAAGAACCATCGAAGATGCCTGCGAAAGCAAAAAGCTGGATGCAGAAAATATTTATCATGAAATTGAAACATTGCCTAAAAATGACGGTAATTCAGTGGATTTCAACAGTTGGCCTTTGGATCTTCTCGCAGATTACATAGAAAAAACACATCATCGTTATGTAGAAGAGAAGACACCGATAATTCAGACATTTCTTGAAAAATTATGTAAAGTACACGGAGAAAGACATCCGGAACTTTTCCAGATAAAAGAATTATTTGACGGTTCAGCTCAAGATCTTGCAGCCCATCTGAAAAAAGAAGAACTCATTCTTTTCCCTTTTATCAGAAATATGATGCAAGCCAGAATTTCCGGCGAAGCTCTTCGCCAGCCTTCGTTCGGAACGGTAGAAAATCCTGTGAATATGATGAAGCATGAGCACGCTTTGGAAGGAGAACGTCTGAGAAATATTGCAGAACTTACCAGCAATTATACGCCGCCTTCTGATGCTTGCAACACATTTAGAGTAACATATGCGATGCTTCAGGATTTTGAAAACGATCTTCACAAGCATATCCATTTGGAAAACAATATTCTTTTTCCCAAAGCAATCAGGCTGGAACAGGAATTTGCAGTTGAACAGTAATCAAAGCAATAAATATTCACAAATTTAATTTTAAGAATCAATTAATTTAAAAAAATAATCCTCTGAAACATTCCAGAGGATTTTTATATTTTTTTAATTTTTCAAAAAAATCATTGTCTCTCCTTGAGAAAAAGCACTTTTTTTCTGAAGCAAAATCTGAAAAGTAGTAAAGAAAATTTTTATAAAATTCTCCATATTTCCAAAAACTGCTCAACATCCAAAAAAGCAAAAATGCTTTTCAATATTGATTAACAGTGAGTTTTATGATATGTAAATTTTCGTGCCAAAAATAAGATTCATGACTTAAATCAATATTGATTCATATCACGTAAGTGTTTCGTTTTCAGGTTCTGGAACTTTCTAACTTTAGGTATCGAAAAATTCAAATAATTAAATATATCAAGTCATGGATATTGTAAAAGACAAAACCAAAGATTCCAGAAACGAATCAAGCAA
>DAMDNI010000277.1:0-3096 GCA_032083825.1 Bergeyella sp.
TTCCAATTTCAATTGATTTGCTATTCCGTTTCCGGCATATTTTTCTTCATCGAATCCGGCCAAATCGGTTTGATCTTTTCTGGCAAATCTGAGTGCCCGATAATTGAAAATTTTTTCTGTGTCGGTTAAATGTTCCAACAAGGTTTTCAGGTTCCATTTTCCTTCAGCATAGGCAAAATTGCTTTGTTCCTCAGTGAGATGATGATATGTCTCAAGAGTTTTGCTGGCTGCATTTTTCATTTCCTGAAGCCAGTTTTCGGAAGGAATGAGATTAAGATATCGTTGGATGTATTTTTCGAAATCGGTCATTTTTTTTTGATTTAAAATAAATATTTAAACTTCAGGATTAGTCCATTCATAAAAATTTACTGAATCATAAATTCTGAATCCGCAGCTTGGATACAAATAATTTCCGATGTTGTTTGATTTTCCGGTTTCAAGCAAAATACCACAGGCATTTGTTACTTTACAAAGATTTTGAGCTTGAGAAATTAGTTGTTTTGAAAAACCTTTTCCACGGAAATTTTCATTCACAAAAAGATCATTTAAAAGCCAGTATTTTTTCATTCTGGTTGATGAAAATAAAGGATAAAGTTGTGTAAATCCTGTCAGAATTTCATTTTCTTCAGAAACAAAAATTTCTGAATCTTCTTGTTTTATACGTTCTTTGAGAAAATTTTCCGCAGCCTCAATATCAGATTCCATGTGATAGAATGCTCTGTATTGATCGAACAATTCTGCTAATGGTTTTAAGTCTTCTGGTGTCGCTTTTCTGGTGTTGATCATTTTTAATTTAATTAAAAGCTTTTTCTAAATCTGCAATTAGATCTTCAATGTCTTCAATCCCGACACTTAATCTGACCAAATCGTCAGTAATTCCGGCTTCGGCGCGTTTTTCCGCAGGAATGGAAGCGTGCGTCATTGTTACAGGATGATTGGCAAGAGATTCTACGCCTCCTAAACTTTCGGCAAGAGTAAAAACTTTGACGTGTTCCAAAAATCTCACAGCATCTGCTTTTTCACCAGATTTGAAATTGAAGGAAACCATTCCTCCGAATCCGTTTTTCATCTGTTTCTGTGCAAGATCAAATTGCGGATGAGAGGGAATTCCGGGATAGAAAACTTTTCCGACTTTCGGATGTTTTTCTAAAAATTCTGCGATTTTCTGTCCGTTTTCAGAATGTCTCTGGACTCTTAATGCCAATGTTTTAATTCCTCTGAGAACAAGATAAGAATCGTGAGGACCTAAAATTCCTCCTGAAGCAAATTGTATAAAATGCAGCTTTTCTCCCAATTCCCTATTTTTTGCAATCAAAGCTCCGGCTACGACATCGGAATGCCCGCCCAAATATTTCGTAGCAGAATGCATGACAATATCTGCTCCCAAATCCAAAGGCTTTTGTAAGTATGGGGTTGCAAAAGTATTGTCAACCGCCACTAAAATATCTTTTCCTTTCACAAGTTCGGTAACAGCTTGGATGTCTACCAGCTTCATCAAAGGATTGGTTGGAGTTTCAATCCAGATTAATTTTGTTTTGTTGTTGATTTTTTCTGAAACATTTGAGATGTCGTCAAAGTTTACAAAATGAAACTTCAGATCATATTTCTCAAACATTCTGGTGAACATTCTGAAAGTTCCGCCATAAAGATCGTCACAGGCAATGACTTCATCGCCCGGATTTAAAAGTTTCAGAACGCAGTCTGTCGCAGCAAGCCCGGAACCAAAAGCGAGCCCGACTGAGCCGTTTTCGATGCTTGCCAGGCTGTCTTCCAAAGCTTGTCTGGTAGGATTTGCCGCTCTTGAATATTCGTATCCGGAATGTACACCCGGAGATTTCTGTGCAAAAGTAGAGGTTAAAAAAACCGGGACATTTACGGCTCCTGTTGCGGATTCGTGATGTTGGCCGCCATGTATGACTTTGGTGTTGAATTTCATAAATTTTATAATTTATTAATGTAACAGTTTATCAATTTACCAATCAAAAAATTTTAAATTGTTACATTATTAGATTGATATCTTGTTACATTTTAATTGCTGATTTTACTGCAAATTCTTCTGCCTGCTCACGAATCCATTCTGCAACATCTTCTTCGCCGGTTGCTCTTTGATACGTGTCACCCAAGGAAACAAAAATCTGATGAAAAAACCTTTTCATATCATCTACAGGCATTTCTTTTGTCCAAAGGTCAATTCTTAGAGCTTCCTTTGTTTTTTCGTCCCAAACAGAAATCATGGTTGCCTTTGTTTCTTGGGCTTTTACTCCGCCATCCTGGGCGTTCCAAGTCATTTTTTCGGGGATATGATTTTCATCGAGTTCTACTTCAATTGTTATCTGGGTTTTTCTCATTTTATTTTTATTGTTTTTAAAGTCAAGATTTTTTATGTTCAAATTGTATTATTGTTCAAATTTAGGCTTATACTGCGCTTCATTGAAAATGGTTTGTGCATCCATTTTCAGAAAATCCTTTAATTTGGTTTCTGGTTTTTCGAGGAAGAATTTTTTACAAATCTGCCATCCGGCAAAAATTCCGATTTGCGGAGAAGATTCATTATCAATTTCTGTATAGAATTTTGAAAATGGGCCGGGCATGATAAAACGTTCCGTCAATCTTGCATCATCGCTGAAAATCAGATTGTTTTCTACAAAATAATCCCAAATGTTCACTTCGTTTTCAACTGCCCATTGATATTGTTTTTGAGTATAATTGATTTTAAGATAATCCGGAAATTCAGGAAGAAAAGCATCCTGAAGTGTCATGAGTTTTCCCTGATAAACAATCAGATTAAGAAATTTCTGATGGCTCATATCGGAAGGAACAAAACTTTCCGCAAAAATTTCAGAAACTTTAGGAACAATGTTTACGGGATTCATAGATTTCTGGAAATACAGCTCAAGTCCTTTGTAATTCGGGTTGTTTTCTCCCATAAAAGCCGTAATGTCGATAAACAAAAGGTTTTCCTGAGGATGATAAAAAATAGGATCTTTAATTCCCTGTAAAGCCGATGAATACAAGAATGTTTTTGGTGCTTTAAACTCAGGGAAATAATATTGGATATGCGAGAACAATCCGGCTAGATCTTTGTTCAGTTGATTC
>DAMDNI010000278.1:0-3092 GCA_032083825.1 Bergeyella sp.
GGACAGATTATGTGGGTTCCCTATAACTTTGCACCAAAAGGATGGGCTGAATGCAAAGGACAAATCTTACCTATAGCACAAAATACGGCTTTATTCTCACTCATTGGGACACAATTTGGAGGAAATGGGCAAACTACCTTTGCCTTACCCGATATGAGTGGCAGAACAATAATGGGTGCTGATAATAATAATTATCCTGTAGGCTACCAAAATGGTGCATCAAGCGTAACCCTGCTGAATTCAGAAATGCCTTCTCATACACACGCTGTGAATGCAATTAAAACAGAGGGAAATTCAAACCTTCCTACAAATAACTTCCATGCGGATACCAAAGCCGGCGATGCAGAATATTCCGATGCTGCTGCCAATACGAATATGAGCTTGCAAATGGTAAGTACAGCCGGAGGAAATCAGCCTCATAACAATATGCAGCCATATGGCACTTTGAAATGTATTATTGCACTACAGGGAGTTTTTCCTCAGCGTCCTTAATTTTTACAGAAATCAGTAATTAATATATCATGAAAAAAAATATCATATTTATAGTTGCTTTGCTAGGATTATCCTTTAACAGCCTTAAAGCACAAGCGGAAGGGGATCAATACATTGGGCAAATGCTATTTGTTTCCTTTGGTTATGCCCCAAAAGGATGGGCTGAATGTAACGGACAGCAATTACCCATTGCTCAGAATCAGGCATTGTTCTCTTTATTAGGTACCACTTACGGAGGAAACGGGCAAACAACATTTGCATTACCCAATATCCAGAGTCGTGTCTTGATTGGTGATAATTCTAACTATATTTTAGGATCTATCGGAGGAGAAGAAACTCATACTTTAAGCTTTCCAGAAATGCCGGCTCACAAACATATTGTAACTGCTGTATCTACTGCTGGCAACAAAAATTCCCCGGAAGGCAATTTACCAGCTGACACCAAAATTCTTGATAAAGAGTATTCATCTGGCAGCGGAGATGTAATGATGAATACCGGAGTTATTGGATATACAGGAGGAAACCAGCCTCATAACAATCTGCAGCCTTATATTACTTTCAAATGCATCATTGCTCTTCAGGGCGTTTACCCATCAAGAAATTAAAACCTAAAACCATGAAAAAAAGATATACTTTATTCGCTTTAGCATTTTCAGCAAGTATGGTTTCTTCGCAAACCATTACTTTTAAAGGATGCATAAACTTATTTGAAGATCAGAATTTTACCTTTACAAAAACCGACTCTGACAGCGTTGGAAAAGGAATTTACATCACCAATCCTGTAGACGGAAATCAAGCCTGTGGAGGTTTAGGAATCTGCGAATTCAAAATCACATGGAATACTGCCCAAAATCGCTGGGAATTTCTTGCTGATGACGGAAACGGAGACTTTGCAAATCCTTACCTGATCTACTATAATGCCACCGGAAATAATTCTGCTTTCAACCCTCCTTCTGCTACTACAGGAATCTGGGTAGAAAATACAGCGGTCACCAACGGAGAATGCGGAGGAAATCTTTCTTCCAGCAACTCAACAATGACTGGAGATGTGCACACTTCAACCCTTTCTGCCTCTGATTTAAATAAAAACAAAATCCAGTTTTTCCCGAATCCTGTGAAAGATATATTGACAGTTTCCGGTATCAAAAATGCTGCTAGCTTTACGGTTTATAATATGACCGGGAATATTATTAAATCCGGAATATTTAATGAAAAAACAGATCTCAGTAATTTGCAGCCGGGAGTTTACATCTTCAAAGTTGACAGCAATGACGGAACTTCCAATGAGTTCAAATTCATTAAAAAGTAAATTAAAAAAACCTAACATTTTTATGGCAAAATATTTGGAGTCTGCTAAATGTATAAACATACGTTATGCCTTCCAGTGTAATCCGAAAATATTATTACTTTCCTGAAAATGAAATACTTCGTATTATTTATCAGTCAGGTGCGGTATATGATTATATGGAAGTTCCGCAGAATATTTTTGATCAGTTCCGCAGCTTCACTTCAAAAGGCTGGTTTCTGAATAAAAATATCAAACCCAGATTTAAATTCATAAAAATTGAATAAAAAAGCTCACAGAATTGTGAGCTTTTAATTTTATAGTGAATAATTTGGTGCTTCCTGCGTGATGATCACATCGTGAGGATGAGATTCTTTCAAACCGCTTCCGGTAATTTGAACCATTTTGCCGTCTTTTTGCAGAGTTTCGATGTCTTTGGTGCCACAATAGCCCATTCCTGCACGAATTCCTCCTGTGAGCTGAAAAACAACATCTTCTAATTTCCCTTTGTAAGGAACTCTCCCTTCAATGCCTTCGGGAACAAATTTTTTCGCCTCACTTTGGAAATATCTTTCTTTTCCGCCGCGCCTCATTGCTGCAAGGCTTCCCATACCCTGATAAGATTTGAATTTTCTTCCCTGAAAAATAATTTCTTCTCCGGGTGCTTCTTCTGTTCCCGCAAAAAGAGAACCTAACATTACAGCATTGGCTCCGGAAGCGATTGCTTTTACGATATCTCCCGAAAGCTTAATTCCTCCATCTGCAATTACAGAAACATTTTTGCTTTTTGCATATTCATATACATTATAAATCGCTGAAAGCTGCGGTACTCCGACTCCGGCAACAACTCTGGTCGTACAAATTGAGCCAGGCCCAACGCCTACTTTCAGAACGTTTGCTCCTGCCTGTATTAAATCTTTCGCTGCATCTGCTGTCACAATGTTTCCTCCAACGATATCCAAATCAGGAAAAGCTTTTCTTATTTCTGAAATCTTATCCAGAACTCCTTTCGAATGCCCGTGGGCAGAATCAATGGCAACAATATCAACTCCTGCGTCCACTAAAGCGTTGATTCTTTCCATTGTATCTTCTCCTACGCCAACTCCGGCTCCAACTATCAGTCTTCCGTTTTCATCTTTATTGGCATTCGGATATTCAAGCTGGTTATCAATATCTTTAATTGTAATCAGGCCTACAAGCTTATAATTTTCGTCTACAATCGGGAGCTTTTCCACACGGTTTGCGAGAAGAATCCTCTTGGCGGTTTCTAGAGTGGTATTTTTATCGGAAGTTACAATGTCATTTTTTGTCATTA
>DAMDNI010000279.1:0-300 GCA_032083825.1 Bergeyella sp.
ATCCGGATGTATTTTGGCTACATTATAAAAAAGCCTGCTGTTCTGAGCATGAAAATACATAGGTACTACCGGAACTTTTGCCATTTTAATAAGTTTAAGGGCGGGTTTTTCCCATTCTTTATCCCTTATTTCGCCTTCTTTATTATTTCTGTTGGATACTTCTCCTGCAGGAAAAATCCCTACGCAGCCTCCTTCCTGAAGGTATTTCAGCGTTTCGCGCATTCCGGAAGAGCTGCTCTGTATTTTTTTTCTCTCGCCTCCAAAAGGATTTACAGAAATGACAAAGGGCTCCATAGGTTT
>DAMDNI010000279.1:310-3074 GCA_032083825.1 Bergeyella sp.
GGAGGTGATGCTCTATAAAAGAAAATTACCCATCACTTTGAAATCGGGACGTATCTCGGAAATAATTTTACACATCAGAATTCCGTCGATCGCACCAAGAGGATGATTGGATACAATGATGAAAGGTCCTGTTTTGGGTATTTTTGCCAGATCTTCTTCAAAAACAACATATTTTAAATCTCTTTCCCGGACAAAAGAATCGAAGAAGTCTTTTCCTTCTTTGTCTTTTAATTTGTCATAAAGTTCATTTACTTCATTTATTTTCGTCACTTTCATTAATGCACCGGCAATCGGATTTTTAAGAAATCCTATTTTATTTAAGCCCGACGCCTGAATAAGATCGTTTTTGGAAATGAGACTCATGTTTTCTGATTATTATTGGGTCACCATTTGAAACGTCTGCTTGGAAATCTGCTCCAACAAAACTTTTTTGTCTTTGTAGAATCTTTCGAGATTATCCGGATTTACATTTCTTACGGTGAATAAAGATACATTTTTCGTGACTTCTGTATTGAAGTTTTTGGAGAGTTCTTCATTTAAAAGGTCAATATTGTCATATTTATCTTCCAAACATAAAGCCAGCGAAATTGCAGAATTTTGTATCAATGAAATTTTGATTTTGTTTTTCGCCAATTCATTAAAAATCAAACTTAAATGTTCTTCCGCAATGAAAGAAAAATCTCTTGTTGCAATTCTCATCAGAATCTGATTGTCTTTTAGAATGTAAGATTCTTCGTTTTGATTTTTGTCAGAAATACCAACTTTGGTTCCCGGTTTTTTGGGTTCTACAAAAGATTTTACATAAAAAGGAATGTGCTTCTGCTTTAGCGGCTGCAATGTTTTCGGGTGAATCACAGAGGCTCCGTAATAAGCCATTTCTATCGCTTCTTCATAAGAAATATTGGATAGAAGAGATACATTTTCAAATTTTCTCGGATCGCCCGTCATCACACCCGGAACGTCTTTCCAGATTGTCATAGCTTCCGCATTAAGGCAATATGCGAAAATGGCAGCGGTGTAATCTGAGCCTTCTCTTCCTAAAGTCACGGTAAAATTATTATCATCTGAGCCGATAAATCCTTGTGTTACGTAGCATACATTCCTGTTCAGTGTTGAAATGTTTTCTTCGGTCTTTTTCCAATCTACACCACCTTCCCTGTATGTATTGTTGGTTTTGATGTAATCTCTTGCATCCAGCCACTGATTAAAAAACTGAATGTCGTTCAGATATTCACTCAGGATCTTGGATGAAATCATTTCTCCGCAGCTTACTACCTGGTCATAAACGAAATTGTAATTCGGGGATTTATTTCTTCTTAAAAAAGAATCAATATCATCAAAAAACAAAGATATTTCTGCAAAAACGGCATGTTTTTCTGCAAAAAGTCCCTGTGCAATCTCGATATGGTTTTTCTTTATCAATTCTATTTCGCCTTGATAGTCTTCTTTTTTAAAATAATATTCCACCACCTTTTCCAGTGCATTTGTTGTTTTTCCCATTGCTGAAACAACGAGCAGACAATTCTCAAAACCTTGGGTTTCCAGAACCAGAGCTACATTTTTTACACCATCTGCATCCTTTACCGATGCACCTCCGAATTTAAAGACTTTCATTATAAATTGCTGATAATTAGATTTTAATTGTTGAAAATTAGATTTTGATAGAAAAACAATCTCCAAAAATAAAAATTTATAATGAGAAATGAAAAATTAAACCCATATAATAATTATCATGTTTTTCTGAATTAAAATAATTGGGTTTTAAAATAAAATTCCGAAATTTGAGAAAACCTCAAATACTTTTTTATGGCAAACGACCCGCTGCAAACGTTAGGCGAATTTATCATTGATAAACAGGACGATTTCAGGTATTCAACCGGTGAACTTTCGAGACTTTTGAGTGCAATACGATTAGCCTCAAAAGTGGTAAATCGCGAAGTCAACAAGGCGGGAATAGCAGATATTGTCGGAAATGCGGGAAATACCAATATTCAGGGTGAAGACCAGCAGAAGCTTGATGTTCTGGCAAACGAAATTTTTATTACTGCACTTTCGCAGCGCGAAGTAGTGTGCGGAATTGCTTCTGAAGAAAGCGATGATTTCATTGATATCCATTGTGGTGAAAATGGGCATTTAAGCAAATATGTGGTACTGATTGATCCCTTGGATGGTTCTTCAAATATTGATGTTAATGTTTCCGTAGGCACTATTTTTTCCATTTACCTCCGAGGTACAGAGCCCGGAACTCCGGTGGAAATGATTGATTTTCTTCAGAAAGGGATCTATCAGGTTGCTGCAGGATATGTAGTATACGGATCTTCTACCATGATTGTTTATACAACAGGAAATGGCGTGAACGGTTTTACACTCGATCCTAGTTTAGGAACATTTTATCTTTCCCATAAAAATATGCAGTTCCCGAAAACAGGGAAAATTTATTCCATTAATGAAGGAAATTACATCAAATTTCCACAAGGTGTAAAAGATTACATTAAATATTGCCAGCTTGAAGAAGGCGACCGCCCATATACGTCTCGTTATATCGGAAGCCTTGTTTCCGATTTTCACAGGAATATGATAAAAGGCGGGATTTATATGTATCCGTCAACTTCGCAGTCTCCGAACGGAAAGCTTCGTCTTCTTTATGAGTGTAATCCAATGGCATTTATTGCAGAACAGGCAGGTGGAAAATGCAGCGATGGTTTCCGGAGAATTCTTGAAATCCAGCCAACAGAACTTCATCAGCGTGTTCCGTTTTTCTGCG
>DAMDNI010000280.1:0-3070 GCA_032083825.1 Bergeyella sp.
ATCGAGAAAATAAAAAAAGCTGATACCAAATTATTCATTATATTTTTATTCTCTTTTTAAAACAATTCCGGCTTTCGAACGAAAGCCGGAATTGAATTTTTTATTAAAAACAAATATTAAGCGTTGTAAATCTCCTTATAATATTCATCTGCCATCCTATCGCTATTGAATGTTGTTTTCACATCATCCATCGCATTTTTCATGATTTTTCTCCATTGTTTAGGATTATCATAATAGGTTGGAAGAATTTCGTTTTCCAGAATTTCATACAATTTGTTCAGATCATAATTATCCTGCTCGTAAACACTCATATTTCTGTAATCGGCTTGTGGAACAACGAAAGAATTTTCACCATGTTTTGCAAATTCCGGAATCCATCCGTCATCCGTTGAAAAATTCACAGAACCGTTCATCGCAGCTGTCATTCCTGAAGTTCCTGAAGCTTCTCTCGGAACTCTCGGATTGTTCAGCCAAAGATCTGACCCTTGTTTTAATGCGCGGCTTAAAGACAATTCGTATCCTGTAAGAACCGCCATATTTTTTCTGGTTTTGCTTTCTTCCACCAAAGAATTGAAAGTAGAAATCGCAGAATAATCCATTGGATAAGGTTTCCCTGCCCAGATAATCTGCACCGGATATTTCGGATTGTTCAATAATCTATCAAATCTTTCTTTATCCTGAAGAAGAAGGTCTGCTCTTTTATAACCTGCAAAACGTCTTGCCCAGACAATTGTAAATACATTCGGTTCAAAAAGTTTCCCACACTGGTCTGCTACAGTTTTGAATAATCTTTTCTTAATATGTTTTTTTCTGTAATCAAAAGATTCGTTATCGTTTTCGTCTTTGAAATCATATAAAGGATGATCTGACCAGTATTTGAATTCCTGAGCATTGGTGATTGATTTGATTTCGCAGATTCCCGGATATTTGCTCCACATTTCATTGGAAACAACACCATGAAGTTTTGAAACGCCATTCGCTACTCTCGCCATTTTCAGGGCACAAAGTGAGTGATTAAAGCGGTCATCATCAATTCCTTCCAAATCTTTCACCTCATCAATTGAAAGCCCGCAGAAATATGACATATCATAACAAAGTCTGAGATTATGCTTTTCGTTTCCTGCTTCTTCAGGAGTGTGGGTAGTAAAGACAAGTTTTTCTTTCACTTTGCTCAAATCTCCGCCAAATTTTCTTAAAAGGTAAAACGCTGCGGGAAGCCCGTGCGCTTCATTCAGATGATATACATCTCTTTCAAGGTTCATTTCGTCAAGCAGCTTTGCTCCGCCTTTTCCTAAAAGAATATACTGGGCAAGCTTTGTCGCTTCATTCGCATCGTAAAGACGGTGACAAATGGTTTTTGAAATATGATCATTTTCCGGAACATCTGTAGAAAGGAAAAACATTGGCGCTGTGTTGAAGATCTCAGGATCAAGGTACCACACTTTTACCCAAACCGGCGCACTGTGAATCTCAATCTGGAATTTAATTCCTGTATCTTCAAGATAGCTGTATATTTTTTTCGTCCATGTCGGCTGTAATGTCTGATCGTGGTTTCTTGCCTGATCATAATATCCGAATTTCCAAAGAATCCCGATCCCAACCAAATCCTGCTTCAGATTATATGCGCTTCTCATGTGCGAACCTGCAAGGAAACCTAATCCTCCTGAATATATTTTCAGAGATTGGTCAATTGCAAATTCCATTGAAAAATAAGCGGCTCTTTTGGAGTATTCCGGGTTGATGCTGAAAGGCATCTTAAAATTTTTAAAGTCCATCACTCAATAATTATAATTTATTTGATATGCAAAAGTAAATTATTTTGTAAAAATATATCCGTAAAAAAAGCTAAGAAACATCATATTAAGAATAAAAAATATTGTCGTTTCTTTTATAAAGAGTGCAATGAAAAGTCATAAAACCCGAAAAATCAATATTAATTCAACTTTAAATTTGCAGAAAAATTTGCTTTTGTAAAGTTTTTTTCCTTACTTTTATTTCATAATTTTTTGATAATCAAATCTTTCACGCATGAGAAAAACATTTTCGGATGAAGATTTGGTGAAAAGTCTTTCACTATATTATCTTAACCGGCATCTCAAAAAGAAGCCGATAGAAAAATATCACCGCCAGATTGATGACTCTTCTCTCCACGAAAGGGAAAAATACAAGAAAAAATCTGAGGTGCTCCTTCTGAATTGTTTTCTCCATCATTTCCCTCATGTCCAGCTTGAAAATCTGATCTGCGAAAGCCCGGATTTCATTGCAAAAGTAGGCAACAAAACCATTGGAATAGAGCTTACAGAAGTCATCAATCATCTGGAAATAAAAAAGGTAGAATGCATTTTAAATAAAATATTCAGAGAAGCCGAACTCCTTTTGGAACAAGAAAACACTGCGAAATATCGTGGTGTTTATTTTTTGGAATTCCACAATATTACCATTCAGGATTTGCAGAATAGGCGCGACGAGATCATCCAAAACATCCGAAAATCCGTCATCCGCAACAAAGCTTTAGGCATCGTAAAAAAGATTAGAAAATCACCGCATCGGAGAAATGTTTTCATTACCCATGATTACACAATGAACCTTTTTGACGAGTTGTCATCAGAAAAAATCGTAGACCTCATTCACAAAAAAAATGAAAAATATCCTTATTATGACCGAAGTGTTGATGAATGCTGGCTCGTTATCGTTTCGGATATGAACTCTCTTGCTTCCCGTTATACCTTTATCGATAACAAAGAAAATCTCGAAAAAATAAATTCTCCTTTTCACCGGATCCTGCACCTGGAAAACTTTTGCGGAAACATTACGAATATTAAATAATGATCATCAATTTCTGAAATTTCATTAAATTTAAAATTCTATTTTTTAATGAAAAGTTCAACACATCATACAAAGCTTAAAAAAATATTTTTTCAAAAAAGGAAAATGAGAACAAATTCCTCAGGAAAAAGCCTGCTTTTGAATCAAGAAAATTTTCAGGAAAATTTTTCGAAGGTCTGTTTTGCAGACAGCCATGAAGTAAGGGATGAGTACAAATCCGGATAATTTTCAAATTTTTCATTAA
>DAMDNI010000281.1:0-3019 GCA_032083825.1 Bergeyella sp.
TTCAGGGGTTGAATTTTTATTATTTTGCTGATAAGCCAGTCTTTCTTTTGTTACTTTTTGAAGCCTTCCTCTTTTAGGAACAATCTGGTTCATCACTTTTTCGGGATTGCTTACTTCATTGGTAAGAGAATCCATCATAATTGAGCTGTTTTTTGATTTGAGAGAATCGGAAGGATCATGATAAGCAACATTGTTATTTTTAAGAATATCATTTTTCTGGTTTCTGATATTATTTTGTACCAAAGTGTTCTGATCTTCTATTCCAGAATCAGAGTTCCATTTGCTGATTCCGAAGAATATTCCGAAAAGCAAAGTGATACTTGCAGCCATCCAGAATATTTTCGGAACGGTTGGTTTTTTATTTCCGGAGATTGGGATGATTGGTGTTTCTTTTTCGGATTCCGCTTTTTTCAGAAAATCCTCGAAATTCCAATTCATTTTTTCTTCTTTCATTTCCTGAAAGATCTCATCATATTTATCCTGAAATTTGTCTTTGCTCATAGCTCATCAACTTGGTAATTTGTTCTTTTACTTTTTGTCTGGCACGCATCAGATTTACTCTTACTGCGTTCTCCTCCATCTCCAGTGTTTCGGAAATTTCGCTGATATCATACTCTTCCACATCTTTTAAATGAATGACCATTTTTTGTTTTTCCGGAAGCTGGTTGATAAAACCAATGATATGTTCTTTCATATTATTGAATTCCGGCTTGTACAATTCACTTTTATGGATGTGCATCTCTGCGAAAGCCATTTTTACATCATTATGTTTCAGGCGGTTCAGGCATTCATTCTTCACGCATTTCATGATAAATGATTTAAGATTCGCATATTCTGCCAGTTTGTCTTTGGTCTGCCAGAATTTCATCATCAGATCCTGAACTACATCCTCAGCTTCGTCACTGCTCATGACGAATTTTTTCGCAAAACGATACATCTCATCTTTGAGAGTAAATACCGAATCTCTGAAAATTTCCTGAGTCATACTGATTATCGCTTTCTAAAAGTAAGACAACTAATTTCTGAAATTTATTACATCTTATTTCATTTTTTTTGAAAAAAACATGCCCATATGCTGCGGATTCCTTTCTGAAGCAGGATTACAAGAACACATCCATTCAGAAATAATTTTAAAAAAGATAAAACTCTTCAAAAAAACTGGAAGAGATTTTAAAAATTTATAAATCTTGTTAAAGTTTAGTTAAATATGAAACAATCCATTTTATCATAACACTTATTTAGCATTAAATTTGTTAGCATAATTCCAAAATATAACAGAATAAAATTTAGCATATAAAATGACAATGAATAATACTTTAAAAAAACTGGTACCTTATGCTTTCGTGGGAATTGTTTCCGGTGCCACTACTTTTGGCGCAATAAGCTATTTTAATGAAGGTGCAACGAATGGTGATTTCTCATATTTCAAGCAGGCTAACGGAAATGCGGGATTTGTAGGAATGAATACCGTTGCAGTTGGTGATGATTTTGTAAAAGCTTCAAAAACAACAGTTCCAGCTGTAGTCACGATTAAAAACTATTCCAACAAGCAGTCTTCCGGTGCTTCTAACCAGGATCTTTTCGATTTCTTTTTCGGAAATCCCTTCGGAAACGGAAACCAGCAAAGACAGCAACAGCAGCAGACTCCGCCAAATATGCCTTCAGGTTTAGGTTCCGGAGTAATCATTTCTCCTGACGGATATATTATTTCTAATAATCACGTTGTTGCCGGGGCAAGCAAGCTTGAAGTTGTGCTTTCCAACAAAAAATCTTATATCGCAACCCTGATAGGAACAGATCCTACCACTGACATTGCATTATTGAAAATTGAAGAAAAAGGCCTTCCTTATCTTAATTTTGCCAATTCTGACAATACAGAAGTCGGCCAATGGGTTTTGGCTGTAGGAAATCCTTTAGGACTGAATTCAACAGTTACGGCAGGAATTATTTCTGCAAAAGGAAGAAGTATTGATATCCTGAGCAGACAATCCAACACCCCGATTGAAAGTTTTATACAGACAGATGCAGCGATCAATCCGGGAAATTCAGGAGGTGCGCTGGTTAACGGAAACGGAGAGCTTATCGGAATCAACACAGCGATTTCTTCCAATACCGGATATTATGAAGGCTACGGATTTGCAGTGCCTTCCAATCTTGCAAGAAAAGTTGTAGAAGATATTAAGCAGTATGGTTTGGTACAAAGAGGCTTCCTTGGAGTTGCCACTTTAGACCTGTCAAACGAAATGCAGGTATTGAGATACAACCAGCAAAGCAAAGCCAATCTGAAAGCAGGAAACGGAGTATATGTAACAGAAGTGACCAAAAACGGAGGTGCTGAAGATGCCGGGCTAAAAAGCGGAGATATCATTACAAAAATTGACAATAATGTAATCGGAAGCTATGCTGATCTCTCTTTTGCAATCGGAAGCAGAAGGCAAGGTGATAAAGTAACCGTAACTTATCTCAGAAACGGAAAAGAAAATACGGCAACTGTTACGCTGAAAGACGAAAAAGGAAATACCTCTTTCAGAAGCAAAGCAGATCTTACTGTCACTGAAAAAATAGGTTCAGAATTTGAACCTTTAAGCGACAGATTCAAAACTGATTACGGATTGAACAGCGGAGTAATTGCCAAAAATGTGGTGACAGGAAGCGAAATGGCGAAAATCGGAGTGGTTGACAACTATATCATTATAGAGATCAACGGAAAGCCGGTAAATTCTCAAAAAGACATCGAAAAAATCCTTGAAAGCTATAAAGGAAATGTACAGGTAAAATTCGTTGATGAATACGGAAGAATCTATACAAAAGGATTTAAAATGCCTTAATAAAGTTCATTCAAATATTTTAATAAAAAACGCAGTAAATAAATTACTGCGTTTTATTTTTATTAAGTTCTCTCAATCTCCGTTTTTTCTTTCTCTCGTAGATGACTTCGGTAATCTTACCCCCCATCCATGCAAAAGGAAAAAAGATGAGGAAAATAATGATCTTATAAAACGTTGGATGATAAGGATAA
>DAMDNI010000282.1:0-247 GCA_032083825.1 Bergeyella sp.
CCACAGGGCGTAGTTTCCTTGGAGGAAGCGGAAGCAACAATGGTTTGGCTTTTATCAGATTAAAACCATTTGAAGATAGGAAAGGAGACGGGCAAAGTGCTGAAGATATTACAAAAAGACTATTCGGTATTGCGGCCGGAGTTCCGGATGCGAAAATTGTATTCTTCCAGCCGCCTTCAGTTCCTGGATTTGGAGCAAGTGCAGGATTTGAAGCTGTACTTTTGGATAAAGCGGGCGGCGAATATAC
>DAMDNI010000282.1:257-3018 GCA_032083825.1 Bergeyella sp.
ACGAGTTTGGATGCAACAACACAGAATTTCATCGGGCAGCTGATGCAAAGACCTGAAATAGAATTTGCGCAGACTTCTTTCAATACGAAGTTTCCACAGTATGAAATGAATATTAATGTTCCTTTAGCACAGCAGTCAGGAGTTTCAGTCTCTGATATTCTTTCTACCATGCAGGGGTATATTGGAGGAATTTATTCTGCAGATTTTACGAAATATGGGAAACAATTCAGGGTGATGGTTCAGGCATTGCCGGAATTCAGAAATAATGAAGCCAGCCTTAACGGTCTTTATGTGAAAACCTCAACTGGCGAAATGACTCCGATTTCACAATATGTTACACTTGACAGAACGTATGGACCTCAAAGTGTGAACCGTTATAACCTGTTTTCTTCTGTAAAAATTACAGGATCCAATGCAGCAGGGTATAGTACAGGAGATGCAATTAAAGCCGTTCAGGAAGTTGCCGGGCAAACCCTTAATTCCAATTACGGAATCGAATTTACCGGACTCTCCCGTGAAGAATTGAATGCAGGATCACAGACTCTTGTTATTTTTGTTCTGAGTTTGGTATTTGTATATTTTATTTTATCAGCGCAATATGAGAGTTATATTCTTCCGTTAGCGGTTATATTTTCATTGCCTTTGGGAGTGATGGGAGCATATGTCGGGCAGAAATTATTCGGTCTTGAAAATAATATTTATTTCCAGATTGCATTGATTATGCTGGTCGGATTATTAGCTAAAAATGCCATCCTGATCGTAGAATTTGCAGTTCAGAGAAGACATCACGGAGAATCGATCATCATGTCAGCCATCAATGCTGCAAAAGCAAGGCTAAGGCCGATTTTGATGACCTCATTTGCCTTTATCTTCGGATTACTTCCGTTAGTACTCGCAACAGGAATTGGTGCAGTAGGAAACCGATCTATTGCAACAGGTGCTGCATCTGGTTTATTAATTGGTACTTTCCTTGGTTTATTGGTGATTCCTATTTTGTTTATCATTTTCCAGAGTCTTCAGGAAAAAGTTAAACCGATTAAAAAAGAAGATGTAAACCTTGCAGAATAATGAAATTTAAAAGTATGAAACGAATTAAAATATTATATCCGCTTTTCTATATTTCTTTAGCTGTAACGCTGGTTTCGTGTGTTGCAAGAAAAGAATACGAAAGACCAAAAGATGTGGTGGAAGAAAAACTTTTCCGGACTGATATGCTTCCGAAAGACAGCATCGGTCTTGCAGGAATCTCATGGAAAGAGCTTTTTAAAGACCAGAATCTCCAGCAGCATATTTCCAAAGCTCTGGAAAACAATCTGGACATCAGGATCGCATTGCAGAATATTGCTTCCGCTGAAGCTTATCTTAAACAATCCAAAGCAGCATATCTTCCTACGCTTTCTGTAGGTCCGGGTTATACTTTCAGCACCTCTTCTCTAAATACACAAATGGGGCAGCTGATCGGAGACAGAAGATATATCAATCAGTTTGATTTGACTGCCAGCATTGGTTGGGAAGCAGATCTTTGGGGAAAATTAAAAGCTCAGGAAAAGGCGCAACTTGCGGCTTACTTAGGAACCGTTTCTGCACACCAATCTGTAAAAAGCAGTTTAGTTGCTTCTATTGCAACAGCTTATTATCAGCTTCTGAATCTGGATGATCAGAAGAGAATCATTCAGGAAAGCATTGAGATCAGGAAAAGAAATCTTGAAACCACAAAAGCCCTAAAAGATGCAGGAACATTGACAGAAGTTGCTGTTCAGCAAAGTGAAGCTTTGGTTTATAATGCTGAAGCTTCTTTAGTCAATCTGGATGTGCAGATCAATCAGCTTGAGAATACGATTTCATTATTAATGGGAGAGCCTTCTCATTCTATTGTAAGATCATCGTTAGATTCTCAGCAGTTTTCCATTAATACTGATTTGGGATATCCTGCGAGTTTACTTGAAAACCGTCCGGATGTGAAGCAGGCCGAATACTCGTTGATGAATGCTTTCGAATTGACGAATTCTGCAAAAGCGCAGTTTTATCCAACGCTTAAAATTACAGGAAGCGGCGGAATCCAGTCTGTTGATATCGATCATCTCTTCAGTGTGCATTCTCTTTTTGCAAATGTTGTTGCAGGAATTGCGCAGCCGGTTTTGAATAAAAGACAGATAAAATCTGCTTATGAAGCAAGCCTTACGCAAAAAGAAAGTGCTTATCTCAATTTCAGGAAAACCATTCTTACCGCAGGAAAAGAAGTTTCGGATGCATTGATAATGTATTCTTCCCAGGATCAGTTTATCAGCTTGAAAGAAAAAGAACTTGATTCTTACAGTAAATCTGTGGAATTTTCTCAAGACTTGGTGAATTACGGAATGGCAAATTATCTTGAAGTATTGAATGCAGATGTCAACAGGCTGAATGCAGAACTCAATATTTCTAATGCAAAATACAATAAACTCCAGTCTGGTGTTGAGCTTTACAGGGCTTTAGGCGGTGGCTGGAGATAAGAAAACCTAATTTCATAGTTAGTTTAATTTTTTTAAGTGAAAGTGAAAGAGCAGGCTTTAGTCTGCTTTTTCTTTTATGGATGGGAAAAATCAAATTATTCTTTGCAGATAACGGAAAATTTTCTATCATTGCAAAACAATTGGGGGATTAGCTCATCTGGCTAGAGCGTTAGACTGGCAGTCTAAAGGTGGTCGGTTCGATCCCCGTATTCTCCACATTTTTAACAATCTTCTGAATTTCAGGAGATTGTTTGTTTTTTTGGCAAAAA
>DAMDNI010000283.1:0-997 GCA_032083825.1 Bergeyella sp.
AAAAAGTAATTGGAGATTGGGGCTTTAATGCATGGGGCGGAAAATATCCTCCTTTTGATCTGGATGATGTAATTCCGACGAGGATCGGGAAAGAATTTGATGTACCTGTTTTTCATCCGGGAATCATTATGGAAGGCGGTTCTGTAGAATTTAATGGAAAAGGAGCCATCCTCACTTCAAGATCCTGTTTGCTGAACAAAAACAGGAATCCGCATCTTTCGCAGGAAGAAATCGAGCAATATCTAAAAGATTTTTATTGTGTAGATCAAATTCTTTGGGTAGATGATGGAATTATCGGGGACGATACAGACGGACATGTCGATGATACCATAAGGTTTGTGAACGAAAATACTGTACTGACCGTTGTTGAGGAAAATAAAGAAGACGAAAACTATGAAATTCTTCAAAATAATCTAAGACAATTGAAAGAAATGCGCCTTTTAGACGGAAGTTCTTTGAATATTATTGAACTTCCGATGCCGGATCCTGTAATTTGGGAAGATCAGCGTTTGCCGGCTTCTTACGCAAATTTTTATATTTCGAATAAGCATGTCATTGTTCCGACTTACAGATGCGACAGAGATCCTGTTGCTCTGGAAATCATACAAAGATGCTTTCCGGAAAGAAAAGTAATAGGCATTGATTCTACTGAAATTATCTGGGGACTAGGAAGTTTCCATTGTTTAAGCCAGCAAGAGCCTTTAGTTTAAGATACTGAACCTGCAATTGCAGGTTTTTTCATTTTTTTTAATTATTATCGGCAAAAAGATAATATTACAATTGTTATTTATGAGCGAAATTCAAACAGCCGGAAATGTAAAAAAGATTCTTCCATTTGTATTAGGAACGGCCATTTTTATGCAGATGCTGGATTCCACAATTCTGAATACTTCACTTCCGTCAATTGCTAAAGATTTGAACGAATCTGCTCTTAATATGCAGAATGCCATTATTAGTTATGTGCTGACATTGGCTTTGTTTATGCCGGTTAGCGGAT
>DAMDNI010000283.1:1007-2351 GCA_032083825.1 Bergeyella sp.
CGGATTTTTGGCAGATAAGTTTGGGACTAAAAAAGTCTTTATTGTTTCTCTGGTACTCTTCAGTATGGGATCATTATTTTGTTCACTTTCGCAGAATCTTACACATCTCGTATTTTCAAGAGTTATTCAAGGTATTGGAGGAAGTCTGATGACTCCTGTCGGAAAACTTGCCCTGATCAGGACTTTTGATAAAAATGAATTGCTTCAGGCAATGAATTATGCCATTATTCCGGCACTTATTGGTCCTGTTCTTGGTCCTTTGGTTGGAGGCTATATGGTTGATTATCTTTCGTGGCATTGGATCTTTCTCATTAATATTCCGATTGGGATCATCGGAATTGTCTTAGGCTGGCTGTATATGCCGAATTATACTTCTACTATTATTGATTTTGATTTAAAAGGATTCCTGATTTTTGCATCAGCCTCTTTATCATTGTCCATTTCGTTGGAATTATTAGGAAATACAGGAAATACAACCCCAATTTTAATTATTTTTCTTTTAGGATTTTTGATGCTGTATTTTTATTACCGTCATGCGCGAACTGATAATAACCCGATTTTTCCGTTAAGTCTTTTCAAGGTGAGAACTTTCCGAGTCGGAATTGTCGGGAATTTAGCAACAAGATTGGGAATCAGTTCAATACCATTGCTGTTACCTTTAATGATCCAGATTGCGTATGGGAAGACAGCTGTGACTTCAGGCTGGATTGTTGCTCCGATGGCTCTAACTGCCATGTTCGGAAAATCTGCAGTCATTAAAATATTAAATAAATTCGGATATAAAGCGACTTTAATGACCAATACCTTTATCATCGGAAGTTTGATCTGTTGCCTGGCAATTCCCGGAATTCATAGTTCGATTTACTGGTTTATTCCTATTATTGCGATTTTGGGATTTTTCAATTCGATTCAGTTTACTTCGATGAATACCATTTCTATTGCAGATTTGAGGACATATCATACCAGCAGCGGAAATTCTTTGGTTTCTGTCAATCAGCAGCTTGCCATCGGATTCGGGATTGCTTTTGGCTTGATTGTGCTTAAAATTTTCGAAGGAGATACCAAACTCATCCATAACGAAGTTCATAATGCATTTCGGTACACTTTTCTTTTGGTTGGAGGTTTGACAATACTTTCCGGATTGGTTTTCCGCAGACTGCATTTCAGGGATGGTGACAACCTGAAATCTGAAGAATAAATTATTCAGCCTGTTAAAGGAATTTGAAATTTGTAGTAATCATTTCATACTTGCAGCATCAGGCTTCTATCTTCACACAAAAAATTCTATCTTTGTTTTTATGACAGGAACAGACGACAAAAGACTCTTTCTCATCGATGCTTATG
>DAMDNI010000283.1:2361-2998 GCA_032083825.1 Bergeyella sp.
ATTTTCCGTGGTTATTATGCGCTTATTCGTAATCCAAGGCTTACTTCCAAAGGTTTAGATACCTCTGCGATTTTCGGGTTTACCAATTCTTTAATCGAATTGATCCGGCGCGAAAAGCCTACGCATTTAGCAGTCGTTTTCGATGTAGGAAAAGAAAATGTACGTACAGCAGATTTTACAGAATATAAAGCCAACCGAAGCGAAACCCCTGAAGCAATTTTGGTGGCAGTTCCCTATATTCAGCGTATTCTTGAGGCAATGGGAATCCCTGCTTTAGGCGTTGAAGGCTACGAAGCAGATGATGTGATTGCAACAATTGCCTGTAAAGCAGAAAAAGAAGGGTACAAAATATTTATGGTAACGCCGGATAAAGATTTCGGGCAATTAGTTACCGAAAATATAAAAATTTATAAACCCGGATTGAAAGGCGGAGACGTAGAAATTCTCGGGGTAGAAGAAATTAATGCAAAATATGGCATTCATGATCCGAAAAAGGTTATTGATTTCCTTGCAATGATGGGAGATGCTGTGGATAATATTCCAGGATTGGACGGAGTTGGTGAAAAAACCGCGATGAAATTTCTTCAGGAATTCGATTCTATTGAAAATCTTTTGGCCAATACCGATCAATTAAAAG
>DAMDNI010000284.1:0-2976 GCA_032083825.1 Bergeyella sp.
TTTTAGATAATGATGAAAGAATTTCGTTTCCATATTTTTCTGGTAAAATGTTGCGATAGAATCTCCGAAATAAATATCATTATGATAGTGTTTCACGTTTTCACGTGACCAGGCACCATGTGAAAATGGCCCCATTACAATTGTATTTTTGCTTTTAGGATTATTTTTTTCAATGGTTTTATAAATGTTAAGAGGCCCGGCTAAATCCTCAGCATCAAACCAGCCTCCAACTGTCATGACAGCATGTTT
Source organism: Bergeyella sp. (assembly GCA_032083825.1). Lineage (GTDB taxonomy): Bacteria > Bacteroidota > Bacteroidia > Flavobacteriales > Weeksellaceae > DAMDNI01. The sequence goes on from DAMDNI010000284.1 coordinate 250, forward strand.
AATATTTTTAAGATGCGGAAGAAGATTTCTTTTATGCCAGAATTCGTCATAATTCGGATGGTTTACAATCTCCTGCATAAAGAAATTATCAGAATAATATTTTTTTACAGCTTCATCCAATGTTCCGAGATTATCGTAAAATAAAGATCCGTCTTGTGAAGTAGCAGCAAGTTTTTTGAAACTTTCGTTATACCATCCGTCTTTTTCTGGTTTGGTTTTCTGGACTCCAAAAACAGGGAAAGTTTTGAAATATCCCATTAAAAAAGCTCCGTTGTGATGAAAATCGTCAAACCAGAAATCAGAAATTGGAGCTTGCGGAGAAGAAGCTTTTAAGGCCGGATGATCTGCCAAAATTCCCACTGCTGCATAATATCCAGGGTATGAAGTTCCGTATTGTCCTACATTACCGTTATTATTTTCAATATTTTTAGTAAGCCATTCAATTGTATCATATGTATCGGTGCTTTCATCGATATCTTTCTTTGTTTTATGCTCAACCTGCGGTGTCATATTGGTGAAAATACCTTCGCTCATAAATCTTCCGCGTACATCCTGGTATACAAAAATGTATTTATCCTTCATTATATATGGGTTCGGTCCAAGCGTTTTTCTGTAACTATCTTCTCCGTATGGCGCAACAGAATAGCAGGTTCTCTGCATGATGATCGGATATTTATTGTTCTTAGAGATATCTTTCGGAATATAGATAGAGGTAAAAAGCTTTACGCCGTCTCTCATCGTGATATACACTTCTTTTTTGGTGTAATTTTCTTTAGTCTGATTTTCCTGTGAATAGGCAGTAACTGAGAAAACGATGAAAAATAAATACAGAATTTTTTTCATTTTTAAAATTTTCATTAAAAATATAATTTTTTAGTACAGATTAATTATTGAGACCGATTCAAACCAAATTTAGTAGTTTGATTAATGATAAAGCAAGGATTTACTAGTTCAATTAAGTATACTGGAATCTTTCAATATCTTCCAGCTGATCAAGTTCATCTTTTGTGAAAAGGGTATAGTTGACTTTGAATGTTTTTCCTTTTGGTGCTTCAAGAGAAAAACCACCAACACCAAAACCATCCAGAACATCGAGTTCAAAATGAGCGTTTTTCCAGTATTCGAAAAGGTCGCGGTCAATCCAGAATTCTGAATCTGCGATTTCACCAATTTTTACGTCATTGGTTCTAGGAAAAAATCCACCTTTTTCAAAACATTGCGGTTGTGTGCCTTCGCAGCATCCGCCAGCCTGATAGAACATGAGGTCTCCATATTCATTTTTCAGCTGCATGATGAGTTCTATAGCTTTTTCTGTTGCACTTAAACGTTTTATTTTACTTTCCATTTTTTTAGATTTAGTATTTTAAAATTAATGAAAATTTTTGAAACTAGCGAGAAACAAAAAACGCAACCCTTCTCAGAATTGCGTTTTTATTTTTTGCAAATTTTTTATTTTAATCCAAACTGCATGGCAAAAAGATCAGGATAAACTCCTAATGCAATGATAGCAACGATGATGAATACTGCTACTATATTATAAGTCAATGTTACTTTTTCCGAAGTTTTGAATGTCGTTTCTTTGAAAAAGAACATGGCAATGATTAATCTTAAATAGTATGCAATAGAAATTGCTGAACCCAAAACAGCAATCAATACAATAAAAGGAGCGGTCTGAATTGCTTGAGAAAATAGTCCAAATTTTCCGATAAACCCTGCCGTTAAAGGAATTCCCGCCATTGAAATTAAAGAGATTGAAGCTGTTACCGCCAATAAAGGCTCTGTTTTCGCTAATCCTCTGAATGCGTTGTAGGAAGTTTCTCTTTTCACTTTTTCTACCCAGATCAGACACATGAATACTCCGATTGTGGCTAAAGAATAGGCGAATAAATAAAAAGCAAGATTATACGTAGAAACATTTGTAATTCCAAAGAAGATCATTGCAATATAACCAGCGTGAGAAACAGAAGAATAAGCCAGCATTCTTTTTGCATTAGTCTGTGCCAATCCCATTGCGTTTGCAAGGAAAAGCGTAATGATCAGTAAAACTCCAATAATATTGATCCAGCTTGGAAGAATTCCGGCAAAGCAAATGGTCATTAATCTAAAAAATGCATAAAAAGCAGAAATCTTTACTACACTTGCCATGAAGGAAGTAATAAGAGAAGGCGCACCCTGATAAACGTCCGGGCTCCACATATGGAAAGGTGCTAATGAAACTTTAAATGCGAGTGCACAAAGCATCAGAACTGCTCCCATGATAAACATGAGATCTTTCGTGTTTTTTACTCCGAAATCATGGATTTTGTAAATATCAAAACTTCCTGCAGTTCCGTAAACCAATGCAACACCGAAAAGCAAAAATCCTGTTGCAAAAGCTCCCATTAAGAAATATTTCATCGAAGCTTCAATTGAACGGATATCGGTTTTGTTGCTTCCCGCCATTACATATAACGGAATAGAAAGGATTTCAATTCCTAAAAATAAAGTCACCATATTCTGGTATCCAAAAAGGATAATTCCGCCGCAAAGCGCAAAAAGCATTAAAGAATATAATTCTGACTGATGGCTTCTGTGGTTGCTGAAGGCAAAACCTCCAAGAAAGAAAATCAGTAAAGTAACGATGATGGAAATTTTTGTAAATAACGCTGTATTTTCGCCATATTCATACATGTGTCTGTACTGGCCGAAGAATTCGCATTCCGGCTGGAAGCTTACTCCAAAAGCAAT
>DAMDNI010000285.1:0-2976 GCA_032083825.1 Bergeyella sp.
TGGTTATAGTCAGCATTCTGATACAATTCTGTTACTTTTTGATGAATTTGTACAGAATCATATCCTGTGGAGTTCAAAAAATCATTGAACTCTTCCCGCTTATTAACCATTCCGACTTCAGTATAAACTGCACCAATATTTTTCAAAAAATAGGAATCGGAAATCACGCTCATAAAAAGTTTATATTGCTCAATATCACCATGATGACGTTCGGAAATAATAACAACATCATGTTCTTTAAATAAACTTAGAATATAATCTTTAGCAGAAAGATTTTGTTTTTTCAGAAACGAAATGTATTTTGATTTTTCAGTATTTTGAGCTTTAATTTTTTGAGGAGGAAGAAAAATGATAAAAATGACCGAAAACATTAGTAACGATTGTAGCTTTTTCATGATTTTCATACTTCAAAAAATGATAATTTTTAAATACATTTTCAGCGAATGAAATTACAATAAAATGTATGAGAAAAATATTTTTGACAACGAAATACTTCATGATTTTTAACATCTCTCTTTTTTAATAATCATTTCTGTCATTTAGAAAAACAATCAAAAATCAACGCATACAATTCCGTATTTGCCTATTATTGCAAAACAAAATTTCTCATTAAAAAAATAAATAAAAATGGATAAAATAATCTGGATTATTCTGGTCTTTCTGGCAGGAACTTTTCTTCCGATACAAGCGGGAATGAACAGCAAACTTGCAAAAACGGGAGGAAGTCCGGTATATGCTTCCATGATATCATTTGCAGTGGGCGTTATTACGCTGATCGCTTATATTCTTATCACTTCTCAGAATATTTCTTTAAAAGGACTCAAAGAAGCTCCTGCTTACGCATGGTTAGGCGGAATTCTCGGAGCTTTTTATGTAACGGTTATTATTCTTGCGTTTCCAAAAATCGGTCCCGGGTTGACATTCGGACTTGTTGTTGCCGGGCAACTTCTGATATCGATGATTATGGAACATTTCCAGATTATGGGAAGCCAGCCTCATCCGGTAAGCATCGGAAGAATTATGGGAATGCTGCTAATTGTTGCCGGAGTGATCATGATGAAAAGATTATAATGATATAAATCCTGTTTTCTATCATTAATTCTTGGTAAATCTCTATAAAAATCTTACTATTTTTGAAAAAATTTTTCTTATGCTGATCATCGATTCTCCTTCTAATAATGCATTTTTCAATATCGCTTCCGAAGAATATCTGCTTCACAAATATCCAACGGAAGATATTTTCCTCCTCTACATCAATGCACCGTCCATTATTGTAGGGAAATTCCAGAATACTTTAGCAGAAATCAATCTGGATTATGTAAGGGAAAACAACATTAAAGTAGTAAGAAGAATGTCTGGCGGTGGAACCGTTTATCACGATCTGGGAAATCTGAATTTTTCGTTCCACACGTTATTGGGCAGCAATGATTTTATGGATTTTTCGACATTCACGAAACCTGTTCTTCATTTGCTGAACGAGATGGGAGTTCCCGCAAAGCTCGAAGGAAGAAATGATCTTTTGGTTGATGGGAAAAAATTCAGCGGAAACGCCAAGCTTGCCCGGCACGGAAAAATGATTCAGCATGGCACGATTCTTTTTGATTCCGAAATGCAGGTTTTGGGCGAGGCTTTAAAAGTAAATCCATTAAAATTCATTGACAAAGCAGTGAAATCAAACCGTGCAAGAGTCACTAACCTCATCAGTTATTTTCCTGAAAATACAACTATTGAACAGCTAAAACAGGCTTTAATCAATGAAATCATTACAACGAACGAAGGAACCGAAATTTATCACCTTACTGAAGATGATATAGCCGGAATCGAAAAAATGATTCATGAAAAATATGACACTTGGGATTGGAATTATGGTTTTTCTCCAAATTATAATTTCAATAAAGCCATAAAAATCCCAGCCGGTTTTATTGAGCTGCATTTGGATGTAAACCATGGCTACATTGAAAAAGCGAAAATTTTTGGAGATTTTTTTGCTTCCAAACCGATTGAAGATCTTGAAAATAAGCTGATTGGCGAAAAACATGAAATCGAAAATATTCAAAAACTTCTTTCTGCTATTGATCTTACAGAATATTTCGGAAATGTAACAACCGAAGAAATTACAGAATTATTCAAATAGAAGAATTGATTTTCGTTCTGGTTTCCAAAGAAATTTGGTATGCCTGATTCCGAAGCTGCTGAATTCTTCCCACAGGTTTCAGCGCATCAATATTTTCAAAAGGATTAAACGATAAAAGTTCCTGCGGCATTACATTTTTATCAATTGTTTGTGAAAAAACCAGTTTTCCGATTGGCAAAAATTCTGAAAATTTCCATTCATGATGCAATTCATTGACAGGCTGATTTTTCAAATCAAATGCATATTGTACAAAAAGCTCAGCTTCAAAATTCTGATATTCTTCCAAATATTGATCAATAGAAGATTCTACATCCGGAATTTGTTTTGTTAAAGGAATATTTTTCGGCACAAGTTTTATTTTAACCAAATGATTTCCCAAACGGTACGCTCCGATTGAATGATACGGAAACGAAAGAATCGAATCATTCCGATGTATGAATAAATTCAAAGCATTTTTCAAAAAAGAAGGATGAAAGATTTCAGGGAAAATCCCGGAAAGATGAATAAAAACTTGGAAAATACTTTTCATTTTTTGAGTTGTATTTCCGGAAAAAAAACGATTCAGTGCAGTAAACATTTTTAAAAATCCCGTAACATTATTGAACGGAAATAGCGGAAAATTTACCAAGGGAAAATTAGCAACTGTTTTCCCCCGATCTTCCAGCTTTAAGGAAAAACCGTATGCAGGAAGCCATTTTCCTTTTACAATTTTCATGTGTGCGCTGGAAATCCTTGCAACTGCATCAAGATTTTTTTTCGGAAAAACAAGATGTTCTTCGAAATTTTCATTAATAATACATTTCCCTTTAAGAATATGATAAGTTGTCGCATGCGCATCCCGT
>DAMDNI010000286.1:0-747 GCA_032083825.1 Bergeyella sp.
CAGCGTTTATTGAGAATTTCACAAAAATAATTCCGCTCACGCCTTATCTCGAAGCTTTAAAAATTATGGTAGTTCAAAGAGGTTCGGATTTCCTGACCACATCTTATTTCTGGCATTTGTTCATTCTCGCATGGATCTACTTTATTTTAGGATGGCTTGCTTTGAAATTTAAAATCAACAGGTTATTCAAAAAATATAGGATAAATGAAAATTATGAAGAAGAAAAGGCTTCACTAGAGAAGTCATAATATTTTCTTTACTGTTTGTTTGTTGGGGTTTCTGCTTTGCGGAAACCCCTTTTTTATAGTATTTTTACAGGAGAAAACAAACTGCTCATGAAATTAATTGATATGATCTCCGGATTTTTTCCGCACGATGCTGAAGTGAAAGATTTTTTTAATCATCATTGTGAAAGCATGGAAGTCAGAAAAAATGAAATCATCAGCAGGAACGGGAATATAAATCGTAAGGTTTATTTTGTGGAAAAAGGATTGATGAGGTCATTTTACTATGAAAACGGCAAGGATATTACCACCAATTTTTGCCCTGAAGGAAAGCTTATTGCGAATATTGATACCTTATTTAGTAATTTGCCGGCAAAAAATAATATTGAGGCTTTGGAAGATTCAGAAGTGATATTCTGTAATTATATGAAGCTGGAAGAATTTTGCGAAAGATCATTATCAGCCTCCAATTTTAGCCGCTTTATTTTAGGAAGACTTATGATGCAGATGTCAGAAAGAATTT
>DAMDNI010000286.1:757-2965 GCA_032083825.1 Bergeyella sp.
AAGAATTTCAACACTGCAATATATGACTGCTAAAGAGCGCTATGAAGATTTTCTCAAAAACCAATCCGATATTCTTCTGCGTGCGCCTTTGGGAAATATTGCAAGCTATCTCGGAATTTCTCAGGAAACACTGAGCAGAATCAGAAGTACTAAATAATAAATTTTATTAATAAAATGGATTTACAATTCCGAAAAGCAGTGATTCAGGATTCCGCAGAAATATGGAATATTTTGCAGCAAGCCATCGAAAACAGAAGAAAAGATGGAAGCTTGCAATGGCAGGACGGATATCCGAATTTGGAAACTGTAAAATCTGATATTGAGAAAAATATAGGATATGTTCTCATCAACTCAGGTGAAATAATTGGTTACAGTGCAGTTATTTTTAATGATGAACCTGCTTACATCGATATTGAAGGCGAATGGCTTACAAGTGATGATTTTGTAGTGGTACATCGTGTTGCAGTTTCTGATAATTATTTAGGAAAAGGCCTCGCTCAGAAAATTTTTGGTTTTATTGAAGATCTTGCCATCTCAAATGGTATTTACAGCATTAAAGTCGATACCAATTTCGATAATATCGCTATGCTCAAAATCCTTGAAAAATTAGGATACACATATTGTGGGGAAGTCCATCTTCGGGGAAGTGCACGAAAAGCATTTGAGAAAACACTTTCCTAAAATTTGACAACTAAAAAAGAGTTACAATTTTAAGAAAAAATTAAGATTACTAGTTCGTTTTGTTCCGAACTAATAATCTACCTTTGCAAAAAATTATTCATTGCATACTACACTTAAAATTGATGAAAACATTTTTTGCAGCATGATAAGATTATATGGCAAAACCTATAATCTTCCTCCTTTGGCTGCAAAAATTTATGCATATCTTATATTTGATTTCGAAAGAAAAGGACTTACCTTTGATGACCTTGTGGAGACATTTTCGGCAAGCAAAAGCTCTGTATCCACAAGTTTAAATCTGCTTTTGAGTAACAATCTTATCCATGATATCAACAAATTAGACGAACGGAAAAGATATTTTATCGTCAACAACGATTTTGTAAAAATTCGTTTTGAAGAGATCCTTGATCGGCTGAAAGAAGAAATTAAAATTCTCTATGCTTTAGACAATTTTCACAAAGACCAGACCGAGGAAATGAAGAAGCGTTCCGAAATTCATATCACCATGCTCGAAAATAGTATTAATAATATAGAAAGAACTCTAAGTAAACTATAATATGAAAAGTAAACTTTTAATAGTGGCGATTTCTGCAATTTCACTTACAGCCTGTAAAAAAGAAGAGCAGAAGAAAGATGGCCCAAAACCGTATCAGGTCGTAAATGCTGAGACCAAAAATGTAGTTGGATATGATAGCTATCCTGCTTCTGTACAAGGTATCGTTAATAATGACGTGCGTGCCAAGATTCAGGGATATATTACGCAGGTTTTGGTAGACGAAGGACAATATGTAACGAAAGGGCAGGCACTTTTCCGCTTGGAAACCAATGTTCTCAGTGAAACTGCTGATGCAGCAAGATCTTCCGTTTCTTCTGCAAAAGCAACAGTTGCTGCAGCTCAGGCTTCCGTAAATGCAGCTCAGGTTGAAGTAGATAAATTGAAACCGCTTGTAGAAAAAAATATCATCAGCAAAGTTCAGCTGCAAACAGCATTGGCAAATCTGGCTCAGGCTAAAGCACAGCTTCTTCAGGCAAATGCAGGAGTTGCACAAGCAAATGCCAATTACAAAGGAGCTCAGGCAAATGTAGATTATTCGGTTGTAAGAGCGCCAATTTCCGGAGTTGTCGGAAGATTACCGTTAAAAGTCGGAAGCTTGGTAGGCCCGTCAGATCAGACCGCTTTGACTACTATCAGTGATACCAGAGAAGTATTTGCTTATTTTTCAATGAACGAAAAAGAATATTTCGATTTTCTTGAAAAATCTTCTGGTTCCACAGTTCCTGAAAAAATCAGAAATCTTCCAATGGTAGAACTGCAGCTTGCAAACGGAAGCATATATGGTGAGAAAGGAAGAATTGAAGCAGTAACAGGACAAATTGATGCAACCACAGGAACCATCCAGTTTCGTGCTTCTTTTCCCAATGCTACTAAACTTTTAAGCAACGGGAATAGCGGAAATATCAGATTTCCTATTCATTATGATAATGCAGTCGTGGTTCCGGAAAGTGCAACCTACGAGCAGCAGGGAA
>DAMDNI010000287.1:0-2958 GCA_032083825.1 Bergeyella sp.
CATTTGTGGAAGAGGCTGAATATCCAACATTTTCCTTGGACGTCAGATAGTAAAGCATACCCACTTTTACATTGGCAAGAGTTTCGGAAGTAATCTGGCTGAAAGGAATATAGACAAAATTGCTTCCAAAAGTTTGCTGCATCCATATTGCGGCTGCTTTGGCATCATCATCTACCAGTGCTGAAATGGAAGCCTGCTCACCGAAGAAGGCATATTTTGTCCCGGAAAAAGCATTGGTGGTAACTGTTACTACATACTGTTTGGTAAGATTTTCACTATTTGTAACCGTATACGTTACCGGATTGGAAAAATTCTGTGTTTGTCCTGAAGCAGGGGAGAGTACCTGACCTTCCGGTACGGTAATAACCGGAGACAATGAACTCAGATCAGTGCCAACTGGCATATCAACAATTATTTTACTTTCGCTTTCATTAATGACTCCGTTTGTTTCATTGATTTTGAAAGAAGTGATTTTTGGAGCCTGAATCTGATTTACAATTACGGTATATTCTCTGGCAGAATATCCATCATTAGAAGTAATCGAATATTTCACAGGATTCGTAAAATCTCTTGAAATTCCTGAGGCAATATTGACAGTCGTACCATCGGCAATCGTAAATTCAGGTACCAAATCGGAAAGATCGCCATCCTGACTTCCTATATTGACCGTCACGGTTCTGGCTACGTTATCAATAATCCCGGCATTTCCAGCTATGGCAAAAGTTAAAAATTTGGGATCACCGTAGGCAGCGATGGTTACGGTATATTCACGGTTTGCACCATTGGATGCGGAAGTTTTATAAATAACAGATCCTACAGAGAAATTTTGTGTTGTTCCTGATGCAGGCGATACTGTGGTACCATCGGGAAGTCGGATTTCCGGAGTAAGAGCCGTTAGATCGGCTCCTGCATCCATTGTCATGGAAATAGTTGCATTCGTATGGTCTATAGTTGCGTATTTTCCGTTTACACTAAACGAGCGTATAATGGCTGTTGCAGTATCCGGTACCAAATCATCAAAATTATCGTGGTTACAGTTCAGCAGAAAAATGAACGATAATAAAGGAATAATAAATTTTTTGAAATAATTATTTTTCATGGGAATATATTTTCTTGTTTTATATTAATAACCAGGTCTTTGTTTATAAACATTATTACTGGCATCGATTTCAATTTGCGGAATAGGCAAATAGACTTCATGAGCATCTAAATGAGCCCCTGAAAGATAGGTACGTTTGGATTTTTCGGATGCGATATAATTATTAACGTAATCTACTGCAATGCCCCATCTTACAAGATCATAGAATCGCTGTCCTTCGTTAGCCAGCTCCAATCTGCGTTCATATCTCAATGCTTGTCTGGCTTCATCCTGAGACATAGAAAGAGGATAGAGACCAATTAGATAATTGGCTGCATTTACGTTACTGTTTCCAAATTTCTTCACATACGGAGAATTCTTAGCACGGTTTCTTATTTGATTAATAAGAGTAATTCCCTCCGATACTTGGGCGGTTTCTATACTGGCTTCGGCTTTCCACAGTAAGAGGTCAGAATATTTGATTAAGGCAAAATCCAATGCTCCCTGAGCCCAAGGGAATCCGTTCGGATTCGACATGAAGGGAGATTTGGGATAGATGATATTTTTTTTCCTGCACAAGTACCCGTAAGTTCCCGGGTCGCGGCTCCATGATGTCTGTTGTGGAATTACTGTCCAGTTTTTCCAGGTGATACCAGGTCTTCCAATGACATAATCCAAACGAGGGTCAACCAGATCGGAATCGGTTACATCAGCGGAATTGAAAGTATTGAACATGGGCAATCCTTTTTCATCTACCTTGAATGAATTTGCAAGATTTTGTGAGGGTTTATGAAAATCGTCACCATTAAGATATGGATGGTTTACATCATCACTCTGACTGTCAGGAGAATTTAAAAGCTCACCGAAATTCAGATTTCCATACTGGGATCCGTCACTAATGGAAAATTGTATCGCAAAAATATTTTCGGTATTTCCATAGCCAGGTTCTGAATATAATCTTTCAATATCTGATACCAGGCCGTATTGTCCAGAATTGATAACCATATTGGTATCCTCAAGAACCTGATTCCACTTTTTCTGATACAAATATGCCTTTGCACGATATGCATACGCAACCATTTTATTTGCTCTTCCCAAATCGGCCTGCGTATTAGGAAGCAGGTTGATGGCCTGTGTAAGATCTCCAACGATTTTTTCCCAGATAAAGTTTTCATCGAAAGTATTGGGAATTGATTTCAATTCGGTTAAGGGAGTGTTTTCATCATACCAAACAATAGATCCAAAGTTTTTCATGGATTCAAAATAGAAATGCGCTCTTAAAACATAAAGTTCTCCGAGTCTTGTGTTTTTGTTTGGATAATCGCTCTCAGAAAGATTCGACCAAAAGCGTAATGCGGTGTCCACTCTTTTTATTCCGAAATAAATGGAAGTCCAGAGGTTATATATATTCTCACTGGAAGGGTAAATATCCTGAGTTTCCAGTTGATGCATACTTCCCCCGGGATTATCTCCAGTTCCTCCACCTCCTTTATAGGCATCTCCGGATCGGATATCACAGGTTGCCCAATTAGAAGGAGCATGGTCGTAAGGCCACAAATCTTTGAGCTGGCCAGTATTGAAACGGTAATCCAATCCACTATATGCAGCAATAATCAAGGCTTCGGGGCTAAGGTTTTCTTCAGAAATTACATTATATTCTGAAACGTTCAAATCGGATTCTCTTACACAACTGATGGGTATAATCAACAGGGATAAGGCCAATAATGATAGTGATTTTATTTTCATATTACTTTTTTTAAAAGGTTGTAGAAAGGCCAAATGACACAGATTTTGTATGTGGGATACCATAGCCGGCGATTCCCATTCCGCCAGCTCCAAGCCCGGAAACTTCATAATCGAAACCGGTAAATGAGGTGAAT
>DAMDNI010000288.1:0-2593 GCA_032083825.1 Bergeyella sp.
AGCCATCGCGAATGTTCCCAATCCTACGATTGCTAAGCTTAACATTAATTTTTTCATATTGATAATTTTAATTGTTCTATTTTTTGGATTAAAGTATCTGGTTATAGTTAAAACTTGAAATGATAAAGTTTTGTTAATATTATCTGCTTACCAACCTTTGCCCTGAAGCACGATAAGAATTGGATTTCCTTTCGTTAGATTTTTCCTGCTGCTGTACTCTTTCGCTGCCTGAAGATTTTCTGAAACCATTATTGCCTTCCGATCTTGAGTTTCCGCTGTTTCCTCTGAAACTTCCGCCAGAATTTCCGCGTGTTCCAGAATTATTTTCAAATCTCGGAGCGTTATTGGTTTGTGGCGCCTGATTTCTGAATCCGCCTGAGCTTCTGAAACCATTATTTCCTGAATTGTTCCAATTTCCGCTGCTTCCTGTTCTCGGTGTATTTTTGAATCCTATTCCTTCTCTGGAATTGTAAGACCATCCGTAATTCTGATGATATTTATGCTTGTCGATCCTGTAAATATTGATATTCATACTTCTGTATCGTGGCGTTATGTATACAATTGGACGATAATGGCTGATCCTGTAGTTTCTGTAATACACAAACGGACTGTAACCGCCGTAATAAACATTCTGAAATGTCACAAAAACTCTCGGCCCTAAAATTTGCTGGATGGCATAAAATCTGTCATAATACCATCTGTCAGGATTATAACGGTAATAATTATTCCATGATGCAAAAGTCGGGTACATCTGATTCAGGTAGATAATCTGCTGAATCTGCCATGGTGAAAGATTATTTTCTATAAAAAACCTGTTCCAGTTTACGTCAGAAATACTTCTTCTGTAATCATTATAATATCCACTGTAGAAATCATCACTGTAATAATCGGCTGGATAATCGTAGTAATAATCTTCCGGAAAGTAATATTCATCGTCACTGTCCGAGTAATATCCGTTATCATAATTTCCCTGATTTGGATAATAATCCGGATAATTCTGTGCAAAAGCAAAACCTCCCAAAAGCATCATTACCCCAAAAATTATTTTTTTCATCTTATTTAATATTTTGCAGATTAAAAATTCCATTATTGAAATTCATCTTTTGGATACAGATAAAAAAAAGAAGTTAAATCCAAAAATTCAACTTCTTTTAAAATTTATTTAATTAATTGATAATCAAACATATTTATTCTCTTCCGGAATCTTTGATCCATCCGGAAACTTTTGAATTAAAGTTTTCCTGAGTTTTAAGGTCTTCCAGTTTCAAATGCATTCTGTATCTCCAGTAATGCGGGAAAACTGCCGGATTATTGATTCTTTCATCATCCATATTCATGCACATCAGCGTTTGGTCTGTTGCCAAAAATTCCTGAATCGGGAAAATCGCCAGCATCGCATCATTGTACAAATGCTGCTTCATGATTACTTCCGAAAGCGAAGGGTGAAGTTCCCAAGGAGCAGTTCCGAACTGATTAAGCTGCTGGTTAAAATATCTTTGTGAAATATTCCTGTCTTCATGCCACCATTGACGAAGTGTCGAACTATCATGTGAAGATGCAGTAACTACATTAAGATAGCCCGCATTTTTCGGGTCGTACCAAAGGATATTTTCTGAAGGCATTCTCTGAACTTTCAGGGCGGTGATTCCGAGCCTGTCCATCACAACAGGAACGCATTCCGGAACCAATCCTAAATCTTCGCCGCAAATCAGCATTTCTGTAGAATTCAGGATTACGGGAAGCTTTTCCATTGCACTTTCGTACCAAAGCCCGTCTTGTCTTTCGAAGAAATAATTCAAATATAATTGATGCAATGATTTCTTTTCCCAGTCTGAAAGATATTTGAACGAATCTGTTTTGTCAATATTAAATCTTGGATGATAGACTGAGCCTCCTTCTCTTTCTTCTTCAAGGAAAAGGACGTTTGCACAAAGCGTGATCAATTTTTCTTCAGCCCATGCATGAGGATTCTGGTCAAAATATTCTCTAAGTTTTCTCTGGGTATTAAATTCTTCTTTGAAAGAATATGTTCCGTTGAAATGATTATTCATAAACTCATGATGAATCACATCTCTCTGATCTCCGAAATAATCCCAAAGAACCTGGTCATTGATATACGGCTTGCAATACCGATCGTGATTAAAAGGTATATTTCTAAGCACAAATTCTTCCTGAGTAACCGGAACTGCAGGATAAAAATATCCCAAAATCCCCTGTGTTGCAGAAATCGGCATTCTCCAGATTCTAAAAAATCCCAAAATATGGTCAATCCTCATTGCATCGAAATATTGCTCCAAAGCTTTGAAACGATTTTTCCACCATTTGTAGCCGTCTGCTTTCATCGCTTCCCAATTATAGGTCGGAAAGCCCCAGTTTTGTCCTAAATCTGTAAATTGGTCTGGCGGTGCACCTGCCTGAAAATCCATTCCGAAGAGTTCGGGTTCTGTCCAGGCTTCTACAGAGTACCTGTAAATCCCGATAGGAAGATCTCCTTTTACTGAAACTCCTAATTGATGCGTATAATCAATTGCATCTTTCAGCTGAAGGTGAAGCTGATACTGAATCCATGCATGAAGCATTGCGGTTTCGTAAT
>DAMDNI010000288.1:2603-2952 GCA_032083825.1 Bergeyella sp.
ATCTTTGCTTTTCGGTGAAAAGAAAGAAGCCACTTTGCCTGCTATATATTTTTTATGGGTTTTCCAGTCGTTGAAATTTGGGGTTTTGTATTTATCTCTCTGAACACAGAAAGCAGAATACGGAAGAAGCCATTCTTCATTGTCTTTAATGAATTTCTTGAAATTTTTGTCTTTTAGTATTTCTTCTTTATTTTCATTAAATACACTTGCAGCATACTTCCATTTTCCTGAAATTACACGCTCATAATCAATGAGATTAAGTTTATTCAACTCTTCTTTTTCCAATAGATATTCTTTTGCCAGCTCTTTGGAAAGCTGGTAATCAAGATGATCAATAGAAAGATACTGT
>DAMDNI010000289.1:0-2934 GCA_032083825.1 Bergeyella sp.
AAACATAGCCCGCAAATATCATCAAAAATACAATATTATTCCTATAGAAAGCGGCTCTATTATGGCTGACCTTTCTATACGATGCCCAATAACCACACCTCCTGTCATTACTTACAAAAGTATATTGTTAAGCCATCAGTTATGTAAAATATCATGGTTCTTTCCTTATCAGGAAAAGAAGATTGCTTATGCAATATATTACCTTATTACAGATACTTATAGTCGCTTCAATGCTCAACGAGGCCCTCCTTTTATACAATTAACTTTCGCCTAAGAACGCTTTCGAGAAAGGATATTGTAAAAGTACAATCAACTTAAACTTATTTAAACACAACTTATGTATAAAAAAATATACTGTAAGCTTGGCATGCTATGCCTGCTTTTTTTAACACTTAATGCTTTTGCACAGACCACCTATTTTGTAAAATCTGGAGCAACACAGGGTCATCCTGGGATAATGCAATAGATCTTAATACACTGATGAACAGCTGGACTACATCTGCTACAATAAACAAAGTAATCCCTTCAACAACACTTAATAGTATTCATATTTATGTAGCTGAAGGAGAATACCCCATCAATTTCAATTTACAATACAATGAAGGGGAATTCATAATGCAGGGAGGATTTCCCTCTGATGCTGCAGGAACTGATCTTAGTGGTTATAATCCTGCAAATGTTTCGAGAATAATAAGGCCTGTGGGTTCCGGGGCAAGAAGGATTTTTAATGGTAATTATAATGGCACTGCCGCAGCAAATATATTTACCTTAAAAGGATTAACATTAGTAAATGCCAATCAGCAGGACGGGAGTATTTTTTATAGGAGCAGTGTAAGTGCACACATTCAGTTTTCTCTCGTAGACTGCACTATTGAAAACAGCAGCGGAGGTACTGTAGGTTCATTATTAAGTTTCTATTCTCATCGTGATTGTACCTTCTTATTTGATAAAAATACTTTTAAAAATAATGACACTTATAATGGGGCTATTACATTTTCAACACTTTATGAAAGCAAAGTTTTAGTAAAAAATAATCTTTTTTCTCTCACTAATGTAAGAGGTGTTGGCGGAGCATTTAACCTAACAACTGTATTCAATACAGCAACAGATAATGGGCAGATTTATGTCTACAACAATATCTTTTCATGTACATCTGTGGCCTTAGAAGGCGGAGGATTATTTATTTCTTCGACAAGAAATGTAACGGTAAAAAATAATTTGTTTTTAGGAAATAATACACCGGGATATGGTGGCGGCCTTTATTTAACCTCTAGCAATGCCCATGTTGAAGACAATTTCTTTTTCCAGAATAAATCTTTTGGAAGAGGAGCAGATTATTACATAGGTGGAGGCGGAATCTACTGGACAAGTTTTAGCACAGGCGCAAGAGTAACACAAAATGTTATTAGAGGAAATCTATTTCTTGAAAACATGGCAGGCAGTACAACAAGAGGAAGAGGTGGTGCAGCAATTTATTTAGTTGGTACAGCATCCGCCACAACACAGATTGATGTAGATAAAAATCTTTTTATAGGAAATACATCATATGGTGCAAGTACGTACAATTCTTCAATAAGAAGCGGAGGAGCTATTTATGCCATGGCAGGAACAAAAATAAGTAATCTTAATAATAATTTATTTTATGGGAATAAACTCTATCTCGATGGTGTAGAAACTACAACTGACAGTGATATCGGTTTTGCAAGCTCAAATATTGTAGCGGGGACAATCAACAACAACAAACTTCAATTGGCTAACGCTGCTGTTTACAATACGAATGTTTCATCAAAATTTGGCATAGGGAACACATTTGCTAATACCGAACATGCCGGTATTGATATGGGAGCCTTTGAAATTGATTGTGCAGGAACAGTTACCTGTGTTAAGCCTGTGATCGCGACAGGTACACCTACTCAAACAAAAGTTGCTATATCTACAATAACAGAGCACGCAAATGGTTGGCCAGAAAACATTAATGGAGGTGCTTTGATGTTAGATTCTAAGAATAAAGGATTTGTTGTGACAAGAGTACAGAATGCAAATGATCTAGGAACAAACCCTGATTTAAAAGGAGGTTTAGTTTACGACGAAGGAAGTAAATGTTTCAAATTTTTTGACGGAACAAAATGGGATTGTATAGCCAAAAGCTGCGATATAAACATCTTTAATATTATTAAAGATTATAAAGAAAACAATCTCTAAAGTACAATTATTAAACAAATCATATTATGAAAAAAATATTTTTAAATCTGACATTCATAATTTGTTGCATGGCAAAAAGTCAGGTAATTATTGGCCCGGATCAGAATCAGATCAGCGATAAAGCCATCCTTTCTTTTACCACAACCAATCAGGGAATTATTCTGCCATTGACTGACAATAATACCAATATTACTCACACTCCCGGTACTTTACTTTTCAATAGAGCTCAAAGACAAGTACAGATGTATACAGATTCAGGATGGTTAAGCCTTACAGGAAATGCCCTGTCAAATACGATTACACTTCCGGCATCTGCTTTAGGGACAGAAGCATCAACAGCCAGAGTAATTATAGGAGCTGATACTTCTTCTGCAGAAGGTGTTTTGGTACTGGAGGCTAACGATAAAGCTCTTATACTGCCAAAAGTAGATTCTCCTCAAGAGAATATTCCGAGCCCGTATGTTGGAACAATCGTTTATGGAGACGTACCCAATCCTGCAGGAGGACAGGATATGACCTTTCTTTTTGTATACAATGGGCAAAACTGGCATATATGGAAAGCTGGACCAGACAGTGGTTTTCAATCCGATGAAGACATCACATTGAACGATTTATAATTATTATGAAAATAACTGAGTGAAGTTTAAAAATATACATATTGGAAGCCTGATCAACCAAGTCGTTACAGAGCGCGGGATAGAAATGTCCCGCATCTGTAACTTTTTAGAATGT
>DAMDNI010000290.1:0-2932 GCA_032083825.1 Bergeyella sp.
AAGGAGCACATTTGTCCAGTCCAGAAGATTGGTATAAGGCTATTAACTTCGGACAACCTTATTACCTGGATAATTTTACATATGATATGGTAAACCCTAAGCAGGAAGTCAGTCATCATATTGCGAAGATATCAGCCTACAAAAGATTTGCAGATTTAGGAAAAATTTCCTTACAGTATAGTTTTCAAGTAAATCACCGTAAGGAATACGATATAAGGAAGGGTAATTTGTATGAAGTTCCAGCAATGGACTTAAGGTTGATTACTCATTCGGTTTCTCTAAATCATTTATTTGAACGAGAAAAATGGAGTTTGGAAAGCGGGATTTCGGGAGGTTTTCAGGATAATTTTCCTAATCCTAAAACAGAAGCAAGACGTTTGATTCCTGATTATTACCGTTATGATGGAGGTGTATTTTCAGTTTTTAAATATATTTTCAGTACAGAATTGAAAGCAGAAGTCGGAGCAAGATATGATTTTAGCAGGTATGACTCGTATAAATATTATGATAAAACAGATTGGGAAGCAAGATTTGAAGTTCTATTTCCTCAATTTTTTGTAAATGATAGCGGAAGCCGTATTCTTACGCATCCGATCCTTGATTTTCATAATTTTTCCGCTAATGCGGGTATAAATTTTACTCCGAACCAGCATTGGGACTTTAAATTGAATTTTTCGCGTGCCGACAGATCTCCAAATGCGGCCGAATTGTTTGCTGATGGCCTTCACCATTCAGCAGCAATAATGGAAACAGGAAATCTGGCTCTAAAAAAGGAAGAAGTGTACAATCTGAATTTTTCTGCTTTGGTAAAATCGGATATTCTGAATGGCTTTGCTTTTGAAATCAATCCGTATATCATGTTTTCTGATTCTTTTATCAATCAAATACCAACAGGTGTTAAATCTACCAATCGAGGTGTTTTTCCTGTTTGGGATTATCAGCAGGTAAAAGCAAGAATTTATGGAATTGATATGGATGCTCATCTCAAATTCACTGATTACCTGAAATGGGATTCATCTTTCAGTATATTAAAAGGAGACGATTTATCAAATGATGAACCGCTGATTTCGATGATGCCGGCAAATGTAAGAAATGCAGTAGAATTATCTTTTGATAAACCTTCCCATTTCTATATCAGACTGGAAAATGAAAATGCTTTCAGGCAAAGCCGTTTCCCAATCAGAAATATTGATGTTACTTTTATAGAAGACGGAAATGTAGTTACAAAAGAAGTAGATTACAGTACGCCTCCTCCTACTTATACTATTTTCAATGCAGCATTGGGAATGGATATTTTCAAAAATGTGAATTTCAATTTCAGAATCAACAACGTTTTTAATAAAGAATATAAAGAATATCTCAACCGTTTGAGATATTTCATGCCGGAGCCGGGAAGAAATTTTGTGGCTACCCTTCAATTCAAATTCTAAATTAAAATTTAAAAATTATTAAAAAAATGAAAAAATTATTTAATATCTCTCTAGTGTTGTTCGCCGCTATATTGCTTTTTTCTTGTAGAAGTAATGATGATGTTCCAGAAGATATTCATGAGCACGAGGAAATCGAAAAGCTGGTTGTCACCGTGACCAATAAAAATGATGCTTCTGACGTACAGATCATTAATTATATCGGAGGAAAAGCAGATGGGCATTTGCATTTGCATCAGGGTGACTCCTATAAAGTTCAGCTTGATTTTCAGGTAAAGCATGAGGATCATTATCATAGTGCAAATGATGAAATTATCGAAGAAAAAGATGAGCATTTCATCACATATGAGTTTGCTGGTTCTACAATTTTAGTGAAAAGAACTTCTGATGATGTAGTGAGAACGGATGGTAAGAAACTGGGACTTAACACTGAATGGGCAGTTTCTACTCTCGGAGAAGGAAGTATAAATATTAAACTCATACATGCACCGTCTACTGTCGAAGATAACTTTCCTTCCGCAGATAATCAGCAGGGGAAAACAACTGGTGGAGAATCTGACGTAAATGCTTTGATTGATCTTCATTAGTCTTAGCCAACACAATATTCTATAAAAAAGGCACTTATCAAAGTGTCTTTTTTTATTTTCATTTTTATGATAAAATGCAAGCGGTTATTTTAATAAATTTTCCTATTTTTGCAACCTAAAATTTTCAATTAATGAACGTTACAGCGCAAAACCATGATGATGTAAGTGCACTGCTTACAGTAACTTTAGATAAGTCCGACTACAAAGACAAAGTAGAAAAACAACTTTTGAATTATGCAAAAAATGCACAAGTTCCCGGATTCAGAAAAGGAAAAGTGCCTTTGAGCATGGTAAGAAGACAATATGAAGCAGGAATTGCTTTTGAAGAAATCAATAAGCAGGTTTCTGACGCTTTGAACAACTATGTAAGTGAAAACAAATTGAGATTGGTAGGACAGCCTGTTCCGCAGCCAGTTGATGATTTCAATCATAATGCAGAGCAGCTTTCGGTAGCTTTTGAAGTAGGTTATGAGCCTGATTTCACTATTGATCTTGCAAAATATGAAGCTCCACATTACAAAGTTGAAGCTTCTGATAAAGAAATCAACCAGAGCATCGAAAACATGCAAAAAAGATTTGCTGATAAAGAAGAGCAGGAAAAAATAGGAAAAGATTCTTACGTTGCACTTGAAGTTTCTCAAGTGGTGGAAGAAAATGCGGAAGGAGAGCATCATCATCATCCAAAAACAGTAACTATTTCTAAAGAACAAAAAGAAGCTTACGATTTAGTAAAAAAACTGAAAAACGGGGAATCTGTAAAAATTTCTAAAGAAGATATCCAGTCAAATGAAGAATTGGCTAAACAATTAGGATTTTCAAAGGCGGAAGCAGAACATCTTCATCATAACGAATTAGAAGTTTCTGTAAAAGAAATCTACGGATTAAATCTTCATGAGCTGAACGAAGACCTCTTTAATA
>DAMDNI010000291.1:0-1586 GCA_032083825.1 Bergeyella sp.
ATTGCTTACACAGCAGAAAGGAAGAAAGGTCAGTTCTGGATGAATAATCCTTATGTTTATTCACTTTCTCTGGCGGTGTACTGTTCAGCATGGACTTATTACGGAAGCATCGGCGTTGCATCCAATTCGGGATTGCAGTATCTTTCCATCTACATCGGGCCTGTTATTATCATTCCGAGCTGGATTTATATTAATAAAAAAATCATCCGCATTTCCAGAGTAAACAAAATCAGTTCGATTGCAGATTTTATTTCGCTCAGATATGGTAACAGCCGTTCTTTGGGAGCTGTTGTCTCCATTGTATGCATTATTGCAATCATTCCTTACATTGGTCTTCAGATTAAAGCGATTTCCGAAACGTTCCATCTTTTGACAAAAACTGAAAGTTCCGAAAGTATTTTTCTTGATTCTTCAACATATGTAGTTTTGATTATTGCCATATTTTCTTCCTATTACGGAACGAGATATGTCGATGCTTCCGAAAAAAGACTGGGAATTATTTCAGCAGTTGCAGTAGAAAGTTTTCTGAAACTGATTTTCTTCATCATCCTCGGAATTTTTGTAGTGTACGGAGTTTTCAACGGGTTTGAAGATATTTATGAAAAGGCATCCAAACTTCCCGATTTCGAAAAACTCAATACTTTTGGCGGGCTTACAGGCAGCGTCAATTGGTTTATCATGTGTATGCTCTCGATGTCGGCGATTTTTCTCTTGCCAAGGCAATTTCACACTTCTATTATTGAAAACCGGAAAGAAAAGCATATCAATACAGCGATCTGGCTTTTTCCGCTTTATCTTTTGCTGATCAATTTTTTTGTATTTCCAATTGCCTGGGGCGGAAAAATTATTTTCCAGGGCGAAAATGTAAATCCGGAATTCTTCTCAATTCTCATCCCTCAGAAATTTGGAAATGTAATCATTTCCGCAATGGTTTTTTTAGGAGGATTAAGTGCCTGTATCTCAATGATTATCGTTTCAAGCATTGCGCTTTCTGTGATGCTTTCGAACAACCTTATTATTCCTTACGGCTGGCTTGACCGCTTTAAAATCAAAAACGAAAATGATAACACTAAAACTATTGTCAACATTAGAAAATTCGGTATTTTCATGCTGGTTATCTGTGCATTTGCTTTCTATAAATACTTGATTTCTTCCTCATCATTGTTTATGATCGGGATGATTTCTTTTGTGATTATTGCACAGCTTGCTCCTTCATTTTTCGGTGCAATTTTTTGGAGAAGGGGAACTTACTTAGGTGCGATATCAGGAATTATTGCCGGAGTCGTGATCTGCTATGTCAATCTGGTGCTTCCGAATTATTATCCAAATCTTAACAACAGTGCGCTTTTTAGTTTCTTCAGAATTCCTTATCTGAGCGAAATATCAAATGTTTTTTTCTGGAGCCTTTTGGTAAATTTGGGATTTTATGCCATCATTTCCGTCAGTACATTGGGAAGTTACCGAGACCGGAATTTTGCAGAAATCTATGTCGATATTGATGATTACATCCAAAACCATGAAAACGCTTACATCTGGAAAGGTTCGGCAAACATTTCCGATATCCAGAAAATATTAGTCCGCTTTCT
>DAMDNI010000291.1:1596-2914 GCA_032083825.1 Bergeyella sp.
CGCTTTCTTGGAATTAAAAAAACCGAACAGGCTTTAAAAATATTCAATTTAAAATACAACATCACTGATGAAAACAATACGGCAGATGCACGATTCATCAAATTCTCCGAAAACCTTCTGAGCGGAAGAATAGGGACGGCTTCTGCAAAAATCCTGATTGAAGGGGTAAGCAAAGAGGATAAAATTTCACTCCCTGAAGTTTTAAAAATACTTGAGGAATCAAAAGAAAATATCACGCTGAACAAACAGCTCCAGGAACAATCACAGGAATTGAGACAGCTTTCGGATCAGCTTCAGGATGCGAATGAAAACCTGATGTTTAAAGACAAGCAGAAAGATGAATTTCTTGATTCTGTAGCTCATGAACTTCGGACTCCGATTACGGCAATCCGTGCTACCAGCGAAATTTTGCTGGACGATGAAGACATGCCTTTAGAAATTAAAAAGGAATTTCTCGAAAACATCATTTCAGAATCCGATCGTTTGGCGGAAGTCATCAATGACATTCTTTATCTAGATAAGCTGGAAGCCGGAACTTTACCTCTTACTATTACTCCAAATAATATTCTTGAAACCTACAGAAAAGCTTCAAAACCGCTTTATCATTTGTTTGAACAGAGAAATCTGCATCATTCCGAAGTCAATCTTCTTAAAAATGAAATCTATAATTATGATGAAAGCAAAATGATTCAGGTTTTTCAGAATATTTTGGGAAATGCGCTTAAATTTACCACTGAACAAGGGATGATCCAGACCAAGTTCCGTGAGTCCGAAAATGGTGTCTTAATTTCGATGTTCAATACCGGAAAAAATATTCCTCAGGAAGACCTGGAATTTATTTTTGATAAATTTTACCAAAGCAAAAACCAGAACATCCGAAAACCTGTCGGAAGCGGATTAGGATTAGCCATTTGCAAAAAAATTGTCACCGCTCATGGCGGAACCATTACCGCAAAAAACAAAGAAATCGGAGTAACATTTGAAATAAATATCAAAGCATAATCTGAAAGTTTCAATACTTTTCAAATTGTACTTTATGTCATACAAAAACAGAAAATGAAGAAAATATTAATAGCAGACGACGAACATAAAATTGTGATGACTTTGGAATATGCTTTCCGGAAAGCAAACTATCAGGTTTTTATCGCAAGAGATGGCGCAGAAGTCATGGAAATTTTAAAGCAGGAAACTCCGGATATCATCCTTCTCGATATTATGATGCCCAATGTCGACGGATATACTACCCTTTCGGAAATTAAAAAAAATGAAAATTATAACGATATCAAAGTTATCTTTCTCTCCGCAAAAACCGGCGAAT
>DAMDNI010000292.1:0-2869 GCA_032083825.1 Bergeyella sp.
AAGTAAGAACGGTTCTACCATGCCTTTTGATGAATATATTGAAGGCGCACTTTCCTGTATTATCTGGACACTGACTTTGCAGACAACTATTAAATACGTAATCATTGCACTACGTGCAGACAACAAAGGTGAAGGCGGGATTCTTGCTCTCTATTCTTTAGTAAAAAGATTACGGAAAAAATGGCTGTATATTATTGCAATCATTGGTGCAGCAACATTGGTTGCCGACAGTGTAATTACACCATCTCTTACTGTAATGTCCGCAATCGAAGGATTGAAAATATATAATCCTAATACACCAGTTGTACTTTATACCTGTATTATTCTTTTTATTATATTTTTTGTACAGCAGTTTGGAACAAGTTTTATAGGCAAATTTTTCGGACCAGTGATGGTTACATGGTTTCTGGTTCTGGGTATTTTTGGAGCTCTGCATCTAAAAGACCATGTCGAAATCCTGAGGGCATTTAACCCTGTTTATGCCTACAATCTTATTACCCATTCTCCAAGCGCAATCGTGATTATGGGAGCGGTTTTCCTTTGTACAACAGGTGCAGAAGCATTGTATTCGGACTTGGGGCATTGTGGGAAAAAAAATATCAGAGTAAGCTGGGTTTTTGTAAAAGCGATGCTGATTCTGAATTATTTAGGACAAGGCGCATGGCTTTTAGATAATCATGATTTGGTTTTATTAAAGGGAATCAACCCCTTTTTCGGAATTATGCCGGAATGGGCAGTTTTTCCGGGAGTTTTACTTGCCACAGCCGCAGCAATTATTGCGAGTCAGGCAGTAATTACGGGTTCATTTACCATGTTTTCAGAAGCGATGTCTGTTGCATTCTGGCCCAACCAGCAAATTGAATACCCTTCCGGTGTAAAAGGTCAAATGTATATCCCGAGAATCAATTGGGGATTGATGGTATTTTGCTTTATTGTAGTCCTTTATTTCGAGGCATCAGAAAAAATGGAAGCTGCTTATGGCCTTACCATTACGATTACAATGCTGATGACCACAATTCTCCTGATTTTCTGGCTGGCAAAATCCAGGGTCAGCAAAATATTTATCTTCGGATTCGCTGCCGTTTATCTTTTTATTGAGCTTGGCTTTTTCTATGCGAATGTAATCAAATTTAAAGATGGCGGCTGGCTTACCATGGTTCTCGGAGGTTTCATCGCAGTCTGCATGTATGCTTGGTTCAACGGAAGACAGATCAAAAATACATTTGTAAAGTTTGTGAATCTTCCCAAATATGTACCCATCATTAAAGATATGAAGTTGGACGAAACCATCCCGAAATATGCAACAAATCTGGCATTTTTAAGCCGAGCGAAAAGAGATGACGAGATTGAAGCCAAAATCATTTATTCGATTATCAGGAAACAGCCGAAAAGAGCCGATCATTATTTCATTCTGAACATCATCAATCAGGAAGAGCCTTATACCTTCAAATATTATATTGATGAGATTATGCCGGGAACTATTTACAGAATCAATTTTCTTCTCGGTTTTAAAGTAGACCGCAGGATTAATGATTATTTTGATCAGGTTTTGAAAGACATGATGGAGCAGGAAATCATACCTTCCCGAAGCAGCCATCCTTCATTAAGAATCCATAATATTCCTCCTGATCTTAAATATATTATAATCGATAATACCTATATCAACGATACTTTATTGACGGTAAAAGAAAAGATTACACTCAATATTTACAACTTTGTAAAATATATCGGCAGCGATGATTTCAAAGCTTGGGGCGTTTCTCCGCATAATGTAGTTGTAGAATCTGCGCCTTTGCTGGATCATGATATTGTCACGAGAAAGATTGAGCAGGTACACTCCAGCTACGAATAAAGTTTTCTCTGAAAATCAGATGATTAAAATCTGGATAAAATTCAATAAATTTGTAGATAATTTTATGTGATGAACACTCAGCAGAAAGAAAAAAATATTGCCGTAATCAAAGATGTTTTAAAACAATATCTTCAGGAAAAAGGTTTCCGTAACACACCGGAAAGATATACCATCCTCGAAGAAATTTATAATATGGATCATCACTTCAACGTGGATGATCTTTATCTGCTGATGATGCAGAAGAAGTATCATGTTTCCAAAGCAACCATTTACAATACGATCGAGATTTTTCTTGATGCCGGGCTTATCCGCAAACACCAGTTCGGTGAGAAAACACTCACTTCATCATCTTACGAAAAATCATATTTCGATAAACAGCACGATCACTTGGTGATTTATAAAAAAGATTCTGACAAAGAAATTCAGGAGATCATAGAGTTCTGCGATCCTAGGATTCAGGGAATAAAGGAGGCTATCGAAAACGCTTTTGGCGTAAATATTGATTCGCATTCACTTTATTTTTACGGTACCAAAAAAGATTAATGAAATACTGGCTTTTACTTTTTTTTCTGGTTTGTACAAACATTTTTGCACAGATCACAATTCAGCCTAAAGATCCTTTGGTAAAAGATCCTTATTTTAATAAACCTGCTTCTCCTAATGCACCTCAGACAGAAAAAGTAAAACTTCTGCATTCAGACAAGTCGGGTGTCAATCCCGAAAAGCATAATGGAAATTTTTATTTTGAAGGAAATGTAAAATTTTTTCATCAGGGTTCTGTACTCACTGCTGATGAGGTTGTGGTTTATCAGGAACAAAATTTCGTCAAAGCCTACGGAAATGTAAAACTTCAGAATGCAGACGGTTCTGTAATTACCGCCCAGGAAATGGAATATGACGGGAACACGCAGCGAGGAATTGCCCGCAAAAATGTCGTTCTTACCGATCCGAAACAAACCATTAAAACAGAAACGCTTTATTACGACAGAGTTACCAATCAGGCATATTTTAATACAG
>DAMDNI010000293.1:0-2865 GCA_032083825.1 Bergeyella sp.
GATACACTCAGGGATTATTCTTTTAATTAAAAAAATTGATATAATGATTGATATTAAGGCGAAAGTACATGATAAATTTTCTATTGAATTTAAAGTAGGCTTTGTAGTAAGGAGAAAATTAAAAATCAACGATTTCATTATCAATTCCTGGTTTTTCATCCCCAATAGCCTGGACATCAACTCATTGACATACAGTAAAAAACAATTTTATACAGATGTAAAATCAAACATACGCCTTATTACTCCGCGATTTCTGCTGCGTGAAATCGTAAACGGAAATGCTTATCCGCTTCAGAATCTTGAAAATGCATTCAGGCAAATGGCATCCGATCCTACCCGAACCAACACCCGTGAATATGAATATCAAATCAAAATGTTCATGGCTATATTTAAAAGTTCCATTCGTGACGAGATTCTGAATATTTACAACAATCATCTGAAAGAAGATACTGCATTTTTATGCACATCCTATCTTGAAAACCTATATCAGATTACTTCAAAATACCGGGATCTGCGGAAAATCATCAATGCTCCCACTGTTTCTACGAGCGCGCTAAACTGCTATTTCTTCGGAGACGAATTTATGAGCAATTGTATTGAACAGCATACATTCAGGCTGATCCAATATCTGGAAAATCTGACACCTGAATATCAGCCTCTCATTGCAGGACTGAAAAAACTTATCACATCAGAAATTGATTATAAAAATGAAAAAGGATATTTTGTGGTGCATGAACAAAGCAAGGAAAAAAACCAGGAAATTATTTACAGACAAGGCATATTGAAAAAATATATCGAAAGCGATCTTTATCTAAAATCAGATAAAAAAAGAGATGGTGTATTTGTAGAACAAATCTATTACAGCATTGCCGCAGGAGTTTCTATGATTTTTGCGACTGCAATTGCATTCTCTTTTCAGCAAAAGTTCGGGAATTTCACGGTTCCGCCTTTTGCAGCACTCGTTGTAAGCTATATGCTGAAAGACCGGATCAAAGAACTGATGAGGTATTATTTTGCCCACAGGCTTGGCCCGAAATATTTTGACAACAAAATCAATATCAGTGTAAAAGACCGTACAATCGGATGGAGCAAAGAAGGCGTTGATTTTATTTCCGATGATAAAGTTCCACAGGACGTCATGAAGCTCAGAAGCCGCTCTCCTTTGCTGGAAGCTGAAAATAGAATTAATGATGAAAAGATACTGCTTTATCGCAAAAGAGTCCGTATCAACAGAGATAAGCTGGAAAAAGGAAGCAAATACATTATTTCCGGAATCAATGACATCATGAGAATCTACATCAACAGCTTCACGCAGAAAATGGATAATCCAAGCATTCCGTTATTTACTTTAGATAACAGCAACAGTGTCAATATTATCAAGGGGAATAAAGTGTACTTTATCAATATTGTGATGCAGTTTCAGTACGAAGATCAGATCGATTACAAAAGATTCAAGATTTCGTGCAACCGTTCGGGAATCTTTAAAATTGAAGAACTGAAATCATAACTTATTTTAAAATCCTTCAGCAGATATCAATAAAAAACCGAAAGATTACTCTTTCGGTTTCTATTCTTTTTATAATTTAAAATCAAGCTTCACATTAAAGAATCTTCCTGTTAACCGCACAGGAACTGGATACATCAGTTGTTGCTCACTTCCAACATCTGTTATCCATTGATTTGCAATTGTATTATTAATATTAAATGCATTGAAGATCTGAACACCCAGCGTCAGTTCTTTAAAATTTCCCCAGAATCCTCCATTCACCTTATTATCTTTCTGATCGATGAACGTTTTTGATAAACCAATGTCAACTCTTTTGTAAGAAGGTAAAGTTCTTCTGAATTCGTAAGGATCTGAAAATAAAGGCGCTCCATTAGGAAGTCCGCTGGCATAAGTCAGGGTAAGATTCACTTTCATGCTTGGGAATTTCGGCATATAATCCTGATAGAATAACGAGAAACGGAAACGCTGATCGGTCGGCCTTTCAATTTTTCCCTTGTTGTCGATATCTTCAAAAACTCTTGCATAACTCGCGGAAATCCACGAATCTACACCTGGAACAAATTCTCCAAACAATCTTGTATCAAGCCCGTACGCATATCCTTCCGAATTGTTTTTGCCAGTATAGCGGATTCTCACATTATCAAGGTAATACGGAATCAGATTATCCAGCTTTTTATAATATGCTTCGGTTGTCAATTTAAAAGGTCTGTCTTTCCATTTAAATTCATAATCGTTGGATAAAATGACCTGAATCGACCGTTGGGATTTTATATCAGAATTAAAATTACCCTCTAAATCTTTAATCTCTTTGTAGAACGGAGCCTGGTAATAAATCCCTCCTGAAAGCTTAAACAGCATATCTGCATCCCAATCCGGCTTGATTGCAAATTGCGCTCTCGGAGAAACAATAGTCTCATCATTGAAAGACCAATGAGAAGCACGGACTCCGGCATTCGCAAAGATTCGGCTGCTTCCCCAATAGAATTTTTTGGAATATTGTGCATATCCTGACATTCTGGTTGGCTCAATATGATTGTTTCCTGATATGACGTACTTTAATGAAAGGTCTGATGCATCAAGATTTCCCGGAAGCACAAATTCTCTCGGAGAACTGTATCCTAAAGAATCTACCAGCTGCCATTCGTTTGTAAGATCTTTCAGATTTTCTTTTTCATATTTAAAACCAATTTCATAATCGGTATTGGCATCCGGAGAAAATCTAGCTCTGAATTGTGAGCCGAAAGTCTTTACTAAAAGGTCATTTCTCGCATGATCGATCTGCCCGCCAACATCATAAGAAGTCACAGGCTCTCCGGTTACAGGATCAAAGGTCTGAAGCAGATAAGCAGAAGCAATCG
>DAMDNI010000294.1:0-2863 GCA_032083825.1 Bergeyella sp.
AAGAATTGATGTTGCAAAACTACAAAAAAAGTCAATGTTTTGATGTACTTTTCAATTGTGACTGAGCAAAAAACCTATTATAACAAATCATTTTGTATAATTAGCTGACAACTAAAATGTATAAAAATCTTTAATTTAAATAGGGGAATAAATTACTCCCCTATTTTTAGATATTGGTCAAGATCTTATATTATTTTTTCGCATTCAGCCAATACCAGTGTGATGAAACAAAAATCACTCTTCTTCCGCTAAATTTTGATTGAGTCAATTCGAAGCGAGAACCGAAAATTTTGGAAATCTGATCAGAATTTAATTTTATATCTCCCGGCGAATTGTCTAATGCCCATAATAAAAGCTTTCCGCCAGGTTTTAGCAATCTGTACACTTCTTCAACATATTTAGCCTGTCCTTTTTCATTTAGACAATGAAAGCAGCCAACGTCAAAAGCTACATCAAATTGGTCCGTAATATGAGCAAGATTGGTTACATCTCCTACCATGAAATCAACTTTTCCTTTTTTGCCTTCTGCGTTATTCTTTGCTTTTTCTATTGCTACCGAAGAAAAATCTACTCCTGTTGCTTTTACACCATTTTCAGCCATAAAAATTGAAAATTTCCCAAGGCCACATCCTAATTCCAGTGAATTTTCCGGTTCATTCTCTTTTATGAATTGCTTCAGCTCACGCGGAATCCTTATATCGCTCCACGCCCAGTGAGCAATAGAACTATATGCTTTATCAAACTCTTTGTTATTTGATGGCGGCCCCGATTTTTTTGTTTTTGTATCCATTGTTTTATTATTATAATTAGGATACAAAATTATTTTCAGCGTATTGTTGAAAATTGTAAAAAACGGTCATTTTCGTTTTGGGATAATTCTTTGGGTGTAAACTTGGTCAGCTTCTTAACTTCTTTAATAAAATGGGCCTGGTCAAAATAATTTTGTTCGGGGTACAAATATCCATCTTTGATATGCTGGAAAGAAGATCTAAACCTGAGCAGATTGCAGACTGCCTTTAGTGAAAGCCCAAATGTAAGATGAAAATAACGGTTAATCTGCCGCTCAGACCAGCATACTTTTTCTGCATATTCTTTTACTTTTAAGGAGCCTTTGGTTTGATAAATAAGATTAAATAATTTTTGTTTCCGCTCATCAATCGGCAGTGTGTTTTTTGTTTTGACAGCAGTTGATACTTTTGAACAAAAATGCCCGAAATCCGCTGTATCTTCAACTGTTATATCCCAAAAATGATCAGGGAGTTCTTTTCCGGTGTTGATGATATCAGCGATGCTGGTCTTCAGGATATATTCAATCGCCAGTAATTTAAAACTAATACCAATAAATGTACAGTTTGGAGGGAAAAATGCTGTTGTGGGCTTAGTTTCCAAACCGATCAAAGTGCCGCTCAAATTTCCGGTTTCTTCAATGATGAAAAAAAGGTCAACTCTGCCATCCGGAATTACCACAATTTCTTTTTTTGAGGAGGTTGTATTCCTGATCCAATAATATCT
Organism: Bergeyella sp.; assembly: GCA_032083825.1. Taxonomy (GTDB): domain Bacteria; phylum Bacteroidota; class Bacteroidia; order Flavobacteriales; family Weeksellaceae; genus DAMDNI01. The sequence goes on from DAMDNI010000294.1 coordinate 1,513, forward strand.
TTCGACAAAATCTTTCAATTCCGAAGGCGGTTCCTGAATTTTATACTCTAATTTTATTTCTTCCACATCTATTTATTTGAATAAAATACAGACTTTTTAAATTATTTATCTCATTTTTTTAAGAAACAAAATCTTCAGTTTTATTGAGTTTTGCAGCTCTACGTAATTCAACTGCCAGCTTCTCTAATAAAGATATGGCAATATAAATTCTGTTTGAAGATTTTGATAAGCAACAGTTTTCAATGAAGTAAATGTACAATAAAAACAATTTGAAAATGTTTTGTCTTTGTCAGATGTGTTTTTATCAATATTACTTAAAATATTTAACTCCAAAGAAATTCCCGAAACTACTCCTGCCGGAATTGAATACATTCTTACCAATAAAGGATTAGATTTAGTCCCTATTTTAGAAAATCTTTGTAACTGGGAGAAAACTTATGCAAACGGAAAAGAAATTGATATTTGTGTTATTTCATAAATTTCCGTTGAGTATTATCTAAGTCATATATTATTTTCTGATATTTAATTCCATTTGAATGTTAGCGCGTTTGTAGGGTGTCGGCCTACCCGATATTTTCTCAAATCCTAATTTGTAATACAGGTTTATCGCAGGTTTGAGTGCTGTGTTGCTTTCCAGATAAATTTTAGATGCTCCTAATTCTTTTGCTGAATTAATAACTGCCTGACCAAGCAGCCAACCTATATTTTTCCCCTGAGCTTTGGGCGAAACTGCCATTTTCGCCATTTCATAATCATAATCATAATCAAGATCGTTCATCTTGATGAGGGCGCACACGCCAAGCGGCTCATCTTTATAAAGTGCTACAAATATTTTTCCGCCTTTGTCCAAAATATAAGTTTCGGGATTATCCAATGCTTTATAGTCAGCTTCTTCCATTTCAAAATAGGCAGAAATCCATTCTTCATTAAGCGATTTGAAAGCCGATTGATATTTTGGTTCGTATTCTACAATCCGGACATCTTTGCTTTCACGAAGTTTTTTTTGTTCCTGCACTCTTCTGAACAATGATTTTTGTTCCAGCAAAAATTCCCATTCTGCAATTGCTTCCCAAAGGTTGTAAGTAGCTTCAGAAATAATTCGGTCAATTGCAACTTCTATATCGGCACATTGTATTTTTATTATTTTTTCCGACACTGTTTTCCCTTTTTGTGTAAGGCCAACAACATTTCTGCGTTTGTCTTTTGAGTTGAGATTATTTTTTACCAATCCTGCTGTTGTCATTTCTTTAATAATCTTGGTAACAGACGGTTGTGAGTGTCCGATTTCGGAAGCAATTTCGGTGATGGTTTTAGCTTCACTTTCTGAAAGAACGAATAAAACCGGAAACCA
>DAMDNI010000295.1:0-2851 GCA_032083825.1 Bergeyella sp.
AATCGTATTGTGTTTAAGTACGGGAGTTGCAAAAGCTCAAAAGATAGCTTCTATGGATTATGAAAGTATTCTAGCTGCTATGCCGGAAGCTAAAAAATTGACTACAGATCTTGAAACTTTCAGCAAAGCAAAAGGTGACGAACTTAACAAACAAGCAACAGCTTTCCAAGCAGAAGTTGAAGCATATCAAAAAGCAGCAGGAGGTTTAACCGAAGCTCAAAGAAAAGCAAAAGAAGAAGAATTGGGAAAAAAACAACAGAGTCTTCAACAGCTTCAGACAACAGCTCAAAACGATCTTGCTCAGAGAAGAGAAACTGCTCTTAAGCCGATTATTGATAAAATCAACGCTGCAGTTGATAAAGTAGCAAAAGCAAACAGCTTTGAATTCATCCTTGACGCAAGTGCATTAATTTATAAAGGAGGAGCTGATGCAACGCCTTTGGTAAAAAAAGAATTAGGACTATAATTTAACATAGTTTATCATAAAAACCATCTCTTTTCGAGGTGGTTTTTTTATTTTTGTCACATGGAAAAAGAAATTTCTACTCAAGTTAAAATTCGCTTCAGCGATTGTGATCCGATCGGTCATCTCAACAATGTAAAATATCTGGAATATATGCTGAACGCAAGAGAAGATCATGTTGAAGAATTCTACGGCTTCACTTATGAAGATTATATTAAAAGAACCGGATGCACCTGGATTGCCATCCAAAATGAGATCGCTTATTTGAAAGAAGTCCGTGCAAATTCTCAGGTATTGGTCAGCAGCAAAACGATAGAAATTCAGGATCGGATTTCAAAAGTTGAAATTCTGATGAAAAGTCTTGATGGCAAAACCATATTTGCGGTTCTTTGGATCACCGTTATTTATTTTAATATGAAAACACGTCAATCCGAAGTGCATCCTGAAGAAACAAAAGAATTATTCCGGAAATTTTTAGTAGATCTTGACCAGAAAGATTTTCAATCACGAGCAGTTTATCTAAGAAAACAAAACAAATCAGCATAAAACAGAATGGAGAAAATTTTAATAGTTGGAGCAAACGGGCAGTTAGGAAACTGCATCAGAACAATATCTTCACAATACGAAAACCAGTTTGAGTTTATTTTTACCGATTCAGATACATTAGACATTACAGATGTCGACAAAGTTTTGGATTTCTTTGCAGAGCTTAAACCGGATTACTGTATCAATGTGTCTGCATATACAGCAGTAGACCTTGCAGAAACAGAAAAAGAGAAAGCATTTGCTGTAAATGCAGAAGGAGTAGGCAATCTTGCAGAGGCTTGCCTTGAACATAAATCTACGCTTATCCACGTTTCTACAGATTACGTTTTTGACGGGGAAACCGAAATTTCGTATTCAGAAGATAATTTCACCAATCCGCTTGGAGTTTATGGCGAGTCCAAATTGGCAGGTGAAGAACTCGCTTTGGAAATCAATCCGAAAACCATTGTCCTGAGAACTTCATGGCTTTATTCGGAATTCAATAAAAATTTTGTCAAAACAATGCTCAACCTTTTTTCCCAGAAAGAAGAATTGGGAATTGTGAATGATCAGTTCGGGCAGCCTACAAATGCAAATGATCTTGCAGAAACAATAATGAAAATCATCGTTTCAGAAACAAAAAAATATGGCATCTACCATTTTTCAAACTATCCTGAAACTACATGGTTTTCTTTTGCACAAAAAATAGCAGCACTTTCTGGATCAAACATTAAACTTAATCCTATCACAACAGAACAATTTCCGACTCCGGCAAAGCGTCCTAGAAGAAGCACAATGAGTCTTGATAAAATTGAAGAGGATTATGGTATAGAACCAAAACATTGGGAAAAAAGTTTAGAGGAGTGCATTGAGATCCTAAAAAAAGAAAATTAATCACTATCATCATTATGAAAAAAGCGTTCCTATTCACCGGACTTATCTTGGCGCAGTTTGCCTTCGGACAGAATGTGATTCTCAATAACGTATTAAAAACATCAGAAAATACAGATAAGTTTTTATACAGAATCAATGCCGATCAATCTTCCGCCGAATATCTTGGAGAACTCGAGGTTCAAGGTTTTTCAAATGATGATGTTGATGTTTTCAATAAAATTTATAAAAAGGCAAAAGAAATCGGAGCCAACGCTTTTAGCTTTCAGCCATTTATTGATGTTGATGGTAGTCTCAAAAAATTTGATCCGGCGAACTATAAATTCAAACTTTATTATTTGCCCCAGAATAATTTTCCAAAGGAGAACAACACGATATATATAATAAGTGCCTCTACAAAATCTCAGAAAATTTCTTATAACAAAGACATTATAGAATTTCACCCGAGAACTTATACAAGAAAAATTTTGGATAATGGAGAAATATATACAATTTCAACTAGAAAATTTTTAGGATCAAGCATTAAGTTAGCTGCAAAGCTTGACCAGCCTGTTCAATATTTTCAATTATCGGCAGCCCAGATTAGGACAAATCCTTATGGGAGTGCAGGAATTAATCTCAAATCAGGCGACATCACCATGCTTGAAAAATCTTACGGAGACTTTTTAATCACTGTTTATCAAGAATTTCAATAAATTTAGGAGCTTATTCCCGCTTTCACTACTCGCTTTTTTATTCCTACACATTACCCTGTACTTATAAAAAGAGCTCAAACATACCGTTCAATCGGGGCTATTCAAAATAAAGGTATGAATTTTTTAAACTGTTAATCAGGAACTTGGCATTTTCTTTGAAAAAAAAGCCTAAACCAATTTGGAAATAGAAAAAAGACCACTATCTTTGCAGTCCCAAAATAAGGGAGATGAGCGATAAATTGAACTGAAGGATGTTGAATTTTTTTTAGGAAAACAT
>DAMDNI010000296.1:0-2777 GCA_032083825.1 Bergeyella sp.
GTTTGCAGCTGTTTATCTGATTGCATTATTAGGTTTGGGGCTGCTGATCTCAACATTTGCAGACACTCAATTGCAGGCCATGTTCATTGCATTTTTCTTTATGATGATATTTATGCTGATGAGTGGTTTTTTTACAAGCGTAGACAGTATGCCGGATTGGTCAAGAACGCTTTCGAGCTTTACTCCGGTAACCCATTTTATAAAGGTAGTAAGGCTGATTGTACTGAAAGGAAGCGGACTTTCAGAGATCAAAAATGAATTAGGATATCTCGCCATATTTGCAGTAGTTCTTAACGGTTTTGCTATTTGGAATTATAAAAAAACATCCTGATTATTAAAAATGAAGCCGGATTAAACAAGGATACTTTTGATGTGGCTTTTAATTTCAATTTTTTTGTAATTTGGTTACAATGAATTCGTTATATCCAAATAAAAGCAGCTTTATGAAAAAAGTATTACTCTTATTAGTCGCCGTTTTGGTTACATCCTGCAATCAAAATGCAAAAACAAACCAAATTGAAAATTTTGAAACCGAATCCGCCGCAAAGACCGAATCCGCCGAAGATTTTGACTGGCTTACCGGAAATTGGAAAAGATCAAATGAAGAAGCAGGAAAACAAACTTTTGAGAATTGGAAAAAAATAAATCCATCCGAATATTCCGGGATCGGATTTACGATGCAAAAAAGTGATACAATAAGTCAGGAAACGATGAAGCTGATCAAAATGGACGGAAATTGGAAGTTGCTTGTAAAAACTCCGGATGAAAAAGAACCCATTGAATTCAAAATGTTGGAATTAAAAAGAACCAATGAATTTACTTGCGTCAATGATTCTATAGATTTCCCTAAACGCATTCAATATTGGACAGAAGGCGATAAACTAAAAGCTAAAATCTCTAACGATGAAATGAATATTCCTTTTGAATTTGAAAAAATTAAATAAACGGTTTGTAGTTTTATTCCGCAGAGAAGTTTTTCATAAAATTTGTTATTTCGAATAATTCCAAATAATAGATTTTTTTTAACTTTAAAGGGTGAAACCTGCCGCTAAAATATTAATCTTTTCTCTTTGCCTGCAAATCGGATTTTTGAATTCTGCTATGCCTGAGGTTTTTAGTCTGCCTTCCTTAGTTGAACATTATTTTGAGCATTCCAAAGAAGAAAACATAGGATTTGTGAAATTTTTGAAGCTGCATTACACCGAAAATCAGCATCAAAACCAAAGCAATCCGAAGCATCATCACGATTCCTTGCCGTTTCATCATCAAAATGGTTCAATTACCCATTATACATTCTGCATCCCGGTTTTGTTCCGGCTAGAAAAGTCAAAAACAACTATTTCCGAATCTGGCAACGAAACATCTGAGTATATATTTTCTGTAAAAGATATTATCGTGAAATCGTTTTGGCATCCTCCAAAATCAGCCTGATTTTTTAAATTGAATATCATCTTGTCGGTTGAACAGACGGACAAATTTATCGTATCAAAAAATCAGGTAAAATGGAAAATCATAAACATACAGAACATTCTCATCATGAACATCATCATCACGACCATTCTCATGAAGAAAGAACAAAATGGGTCGTGATACTTACAGCCATAACCATGGTTGTTGAAATTTTTTACGGATATTGGACAGGTTCGATGGCTCTTTTGGCAGACGGTTGGCATATGGCTTCACACGTTTTTGCTTTGGGCTTAACCTGGATTGCCTATTTTGTCGCAAGAAAATATTCCGAAACAGAAAACTATTCGTTCAGCAAAACGAAAGTGCTTGCTTTATCAGGGTTTTCAAGCGCAGTTGTTTTACAGATTGTGGCTATTATAATGGCAGTAGAATCTTTTCACCGCCTTTTGAATCCTGTTGAAATCTTGTTTTCGCAAGCGATTGTTGTAGCTGTTATAGGGCTGGTTGTAAATGGAATAAGTGCAGTTTTTTTACATCACGGGCACGAACATCATGACCATAATATCCGTTCCGCTTACTTGCATGTGTTGGCAGACGGACTTACGAGTTTAACGGCAATTGTAGCTTTGGTCATTGGAATGTATTGGAAATTATATTGGCTTGATTGTGTAAGCGGAATCATTAGTTCTATTGTGATTACAAAATGGGCAATAGATTTGATGAAAGGTTCGGGAAAAGATTTGATTGATTTTAAGAAAATGGAGAAAGTATGAAAAAACTAATGCATTTTCTGGCAAAATTGTTTCCAGATTCGGCAGCAGGAGAAAACCCTGTTGCCGTAAAAATGTTTTACAGAATGACTTCCGTTAAAGATTTTTTTAAAGGCTTAACATACACATCCAAAAATAAATGGCCTTTGTATTCGGGAAATTATACGGTTTTTAATCCGAAAGGTAAAATAGCTGTCTGCACACTTACTTCCGTAAACCTGATGAATAAGATTTTCACCAATGAAATTGCAGTTGTAGGAACCGTAATGACACCAAACCTTGGAATTGAAAGAATAATTCTGAATATCATTTCAAATCCGAATATCAGACATTTGGTGGTCTGCGGAAAAGATTCTCCCGTTTTTAAAGCAGGGCAAGCCTTTGAATGTCTTTTTAAGTATGGGATCGATAAAGAAAAGCGCATTATCAATGCCGAAGGCCATTTTCCGGTTTTGAAAAATCTATCTGAAGATAAAATCAGCCATTTCTTGAATCAGGTAGAATTTACCAATATTAAAGATGAAAACGAAATCGAAATCATCCGGCAAAAAATAGGAAAAATATCCATAAATCCGGAAAACTATTTATCATTTAAAA
>DAMDNI010000297.1:0-2773 GCA_032083825.1 Bergeyella sp.
ATCAAAACTGCGCACGAGCAAAACCTCCGCGTTTCCGGAGGAGGAACGCATCCCTTCTCGCATTGGCAGGATAACAGCATTACCAAACACGACCGTTATGATAAAATTGTAGGTGATTTAGGCGATGTTGCCCGGGAAAATCTCATTTTCGGACTGCATGTTCATGTCGGGATTCCCAATCGTGAAGAAGGCGTGCGAATCCAAAATGTGATGCGTTATTTTCTTCCGCATATTTATGCACTTTCCACCAATTCACCTTTCTGGCTGGGAAGAAAAACAGGCTTCAAATCGTATCGCCAGGAAGTTTTTGTTAAATTTCCAAGAACGGGAATTCCCAGCTATTTTGCAAGTGTTGCCGAGTTCGATGCGTATGTAGACCTGATGATCAAAACCGGAACCATTGACAATGCCAAGAAAATCTGGTGGGATTTGCGTGTACATCCTTTCTATCCAACTATTGAGTTCAGGATTTGTGATATGCCACTTCGAGTTGACGAAACCGTTTGTCTTGCTGCAATTATGCAGGCATTAACAGCGAAAATCTACAAGCTTCATCAGCAAAATTTAAGCTTCAGAAGCTACCGGAGATTATTATTAAATGAAAATAAATGGAGGGCTTCCAAAGACGGAATTCATGCTCAGTTAATTGATTTCGGAAAAGAAGAAAGTGTCCCTTATGCGAATCTTTTACATGAATTATTAATGTTCATTGATGATGTGGTAGACGAACTCGATTGCCGTAAAGAAACAGAATACGCCTGGGAAATCATGCGGAGAGGAACCGGAGCAGACAGGCAGCTTGCAGTTTATGAAGAAACCGGAGATCTGAAAAGTGTTGTGGATTATATGATTGCCGAAACCGAATATGGGATTACACATCATTTAAATCCTTAAAATCATTTTTATTAATTTTGCAAAAATTATTTTAATACGAAGTAAATGAAGAAGATAAAACTTGCACTTTTGGACATGAATAATAATCATGTAAACCAAGGAATGCGGAATATCACCGAAATTTCACAGGCCTTCAAAGAAACCTCTGAAGAAGAAGTGGAAATTGAGATTTTTGATGTCCGTTACAAAAACCAGCTTCCAAATGTTGCAGATTTTGATATTTTTATTTCTTCAGGAGGTCCCGGAAATCCGCATCGTGAAGGCTATGAATGGGAACAGAAATATGCTGATTTCCTTGATGAAATATGGGACAACAACAAAACCAGCGAAAATAAAAAATATGCTTTTCTCATCTGCCACTCTTTTCAGCTGGCAAGCATTCACTGGGAATTAGGAAATATCTGCAAAAGAAAATCTTATTCATTTGGAGTAATGCCCATTCATAAAACAGAGGAAGGAAAAGAAGAATTTCTGCTGAAAAATCTTCCCGATCCTTTTTATGCAGTAGATTCAAGAGCATATCAGTTTATTGAGCCCAATGAAGACCGTTTTGAAGAATTAGGAATGAAAATCGTTGCCTTGGAAAAGGTCCGCCCTCATATTCATCTCGAAAGAGCTGTGATGGCGATCCGTTTTTCTGATGAAATTTTCGGAACCCAGTTTCATCCCGAAGCAGATTCTCAGGGAATGCTCAAAAATCTTGAAGATGAAAAAAATAAAAATGCAATGATCGAGAATTTCGGAATAGAAAAATATCTCGAAACCATTGACAGAATGGATGATCCTGACAAAATACTTTTAACACAATCCCAGATTCTTCCAAGATTTCTGCAATATGCAACGGAGCAGATTTTGCAAAAAGAATGCAATTTTTGCTAAAAAGATCATCAACTAATTACAACTTTAGCAGCAAAAAAAACAAAAGAAATTTTGTATTAAAAAGCTTTTGTGATTTTTTGTAATTATTATTTTTTGAAAAGCTTTTTTAGTTTACTGAAAATCAAACACAAAATTATGATTCCAAAATACAGAGAACAGTTCAACAGCGAATTCACTCCTGAAAAATACGATGCGGTTTTAGAAAAATTTGAAGAAAAAGGAGGTATACAGCCTCTTTTCAGGGTTTCTGAAAGTCCGATATTCCTGACAAGCGAATTTAAGGAAAAACTCAACGATGCCTGTGAAAGCATTATTACCCAAATCAAAAAGATGAGTAATGAAGAACTTCAGAAGGCAGTTCCTGATAACTGTAATGTTCCGAATGATACGGCTCAGCCTCACTTCTTCACCATTGATTTTGGGATTTGTGAAAATGACAAGGGAGAAATTATTCCACAATTAATTGAACTTCAGGCTTTTCCTACGCTTTATGCATTTCAGAAAGAGCTTCAGAATGCACTTTGTGAGGTCTACCCTTTTCTTAACAATTTGAAATTCGATATTTCTGATGAGCAATATTATAAGGAATTAAAGGAACTTTTAATCGGCAACGAAAATCCGGAAAATGTAATTCTTCTGGAGATTTATCCTGACAAACAGAAAACCAATATCGACTTTTATCTTACCGAAAAACTGCTTGGAATAAAGACGGTCTGTTTAACCAAAATCAAAAAAGACGGAAGAAAACTTTATTACGAAAAAGACGGGGAAAATGTAGAAATCAAAAGAATCTATAACCGTGTAATTTTTGATGAGCTTGACAAAATCCCGGATCTGAAAACCGAGTTCGATTTCCGTGAAGATGTAGATGTAAAATGGATTACACATCCCAATTGGTTTTTTAAAATTTCAAAATTCCTTCTTCCGAAGCTGAGTCATGATTATGTTCCGAAAAGCTATTTTTTGAATGAGTTTCCTTCTGGTGAAAACATCTCAGATT
>DAMDNI010000298.1:0-2766 GCA_032083825.1 Bergeyella sp.
TTAAGAAAAAAATCTCAGGATTCTAATGAAGCCGAAGCATTGAATAATGCTCTTGACCGCGATCACGACGGAAGCATTCTGAATGACCCAAATCAGGCAGAAGCAAGGCAAAACGAAGGAGGATCTATCCTTGATCATATTTTTGGAGGTCAGAAAAATACCGTTGAAAACCAGCTTTCTCAAAACACGGGAATTTCAATGGATAAAATCGGACCTATTCTTTCGATGCTCGCTCCATTAATTATGGGCTACATCGGTCAGCAAAAACAGCAAAATAATGTAAACGCCGGGGGTCTTGGAGATCTTTTAGGAGGAATTTTGGGAGGAGCTTCGCAACAAGTTCAAGCGCAGGAATCTAATCCGCTGAATGATATTTTAGGGCAGGTTCTGGGAGGAGGCCAGCAGCAATCTTCTAATCCGCTGAATGATATTCTTGGAAGCGTTTTGGGAGGAGGAAGTTCACAGCAGCAAAAAGGAGGCCTTGGAGATCTTTTAGGAGGAATTTTAGGGAAATAATTTTCCCAGATAAAAATAAGGAAACGCTTCAAAAAGAAGCGTTTTCTTATTTTATGCAATCCATTCATTTTTAAAATTTTTAGGAGTTGTTCCCTCCAATTGTTTAAAAACCCTGATGAAATAATTCGTATCTGCAAAGCCTGTCTGATACGCAGTTTCTTTTACAGAATTATTTCTTGATAATAAATCTTTTGCTCTTTTAATCCTTTCCTGCACTATAAATTCGTTAGGCGAAACTCCAATTTCCTGTTTAAACATTTTGAAAAAATTAGATTTGGACACATATGCTTTTTTTGCAATATCATCAATAGACAGCTTCTGATGAAGGTTTTTGCGAATATAATCAACAACATATCCTATCCTTGATTTATTTTTAACAAGATTTTGTTCCAGCATTTTCCGTGCTTGGGTCTGCATAAGGCGTAAAAGCAATTCTTTCAATGCAAAATCTGCCATAATATCTTTATGCAGATGATCATCCATTGCAATTCTCATAATATTATTGGTAGCCGAAGCAAGTGACTCATTATTAAAGAGATGGAACTCATGATGAGAAATATTCCATGTAGAGGTTTCGTCAACTTTCGGATTATTGATATTCAGCACGTTAAGAGAATGATCTACAAATTCAGGATTTAATGTTATCGAGATACATTGCGAGGGAGCTTCATCCGCTTCAGGAAAATCAATAACCATCGTTTCACCAGGCGATACCAATACGCTTTCACCGGGAAGATATTCAAAATAGTTGGTACGATTTTCCAGTTTCATCCATTTTTTTCCGCGCAGCATTCCCGTAAATCCCAAATGATCGAAATGCAATTTTACCCCAAAAGCAGCTCTATGAGTCTCAAAAATGCTAAACTCACAATTATTCATGCCAAATTTGGTCTGGTTTTCTATAAGTGAGTTGAGCTTATTTTCGTGCAATAAATCGGGTCTGGCGAAGTATGCTCTGTCATTTTTCATTATTCTATATTCAAAGAGGTGAATTCTCTAAATATAATAAATAAAATTGAACTGAAAATTAAAGATTGTTAAAGGTTTCCCAAAAAATATTAAAAATAATATTATCCTATTTTTTTAGAGAATTATGCTATAAGGTTTAACAGAATAGAAATAATTTGGCATTAACAATTAATACAAATTTAACAAACAATTCTTACTACTATGGACACAACATTAGAAAAACCACAATCCGGAACCACTTTACAGTGGCCAAACTTCAAAGAAAGATATAATAATTACATCGGAGGACAATTCGTAGCTCCAACCAACGGAAGCTACTTCGATGTGATTTCTCCTGTTAACGGAAAAGTATTTACGCAAGCTGCTCATTCTTCCAAAGAAGATTTGGAACTGGCAGTAAATGCGGCTGATGAAGCTTTCAAAACATGGAAAGATTCTTCACCTACAGAAAGAAGCATCCTTCTCAACAAAATTGCAGACAGACTGGAAGAAAACCTGGAATATCTCGCAACAGTAGAAACTATTGACAATGGGAAAGCTGTACGTGAAACTTTAGCAGCTGATATTCCTTTAGCAATTGACCATTTTAGATATTTCGCATCAGTAATTCGTGCCGAAGAAGGCTCTCATAACGAACTTGACAAAGACACTGTAACATTAATTGTACATGAACCGCTTGGGGTAATCGCGCAGATTATTCCTTGGAACTTCCCTATTCTTATGGCAGTTTGGAAACTTGCTCCGGCTCTTGCAGCAGGAAACTGCGTTGTTCTGAAACCAGCAGAAAGCACTCCGATTTCAATTATGGTAATGATGGAAATCATTGGTGACCTTCTTCCAAAAGGGGTAATAAATATCGTAAACGGTTTCGGAGCAGAACTTGGAAGAGCTTTGGTTACCAATCCTAAAGTTGCAAAAGCAGCTTTCACAGGATCTACTGCAACCGGAAGAATGGTAATGCAATATGCTACAGAAAACATAATCCCTGTAACTCTGGAATTAGGTGGAAAATCACCAAATATTTTCTTTAGTTCTGTTATGGATGCTGATGATGCATACCTTGACAAAGCGATTGAAGGAGCTGTACTTTTCTGTTTAAATCAGGGAGAAATCTGTACTTGTCCGTCAAGGATTCTGGTTCAGGAAGACATCGCAGATGAATTCATAAAAAGAGTTATCGAAAGAACAAAAGCTGTAAAAACAGGAAACCCTTTGGATAAAACCGTAATGATGGGAGCTCAGGCTTCTAAAATCCAGCAGGAAAAAATCCTTTCTTACCTG
>DAMDNI010000299.1:0-2753 GCA_032083825.1 Bergeyella sp.
ACACGGATTTTTCCTTTGATTAAACCAGTGAAAATTTTGACTTTCTGATCAAGCTTATATTTCTGTCCGACACTGTCGATCTTTGTATAAGTCAGTTTTTCTCTTGAAGTTAGGCTATCTGTTCTGAACTGGTTTAAAAGGCTACCGTCTGAATTTTTCACATCCATTGAATATCCTTTGAAATCCTTTGCTTTTTCTTCAATCGGAGATTTGAAATCGAAATAATCTGCGGTCATGTACACATAATTTCCGAAACGTTTGCGGTTTTTCTTGTCCTGTTCTTTTTCCTCTTCGGTTTTGTCTTTATCCTCACTTTTCGGCTGCATATCAAAAACGGAAGATCCCATTCTTATTTTCAGGTTTTCTTTAGTAAGAAACCACTTGTTGTCAATAGGTTTCCAAATGCTGGTAATGCTGCCTTCGCTCTTTTTTTTGCTGTTGCTTTCGATTTTTTTCAGCCCGTAAGTTTCTGCATCTACATAAATATAGCCGTTGAATTTTCTTTTTTTAGCGGTTTGTTTAAAATCGACTTCTCGGAAACGGATGACATAATTTTTACGTCCGTCAATTTCTATCGAATCGGTAAGAAAATATCGGTAAAGATTCCGGTTTTCTTCACGGATTTCCCTTGGGATCTGGTTTCTGTTGGAACGCATGGTCATCATTTCGTAGATCGGGTTCTGAAGCCCGGAAACACGGTTGTCCAGAATATTTATTTTTTCTCCGTATTTTTTGGAATATAGAAATTGTGAGGCTCTTTCCCAGAGAAACAGTTTGCTTTCGGTCATGAGTTTCATGATGTTTATAGATTCCAGCGAATCTTTTTTTTCTTCAGCTTTCATCGGGCGTTCCGGAAGCTTTTTCAGAGAGTCGATTCTTTTTTCGATGAATGAATTATAATTTTTGATGCTGTCTTCATCAAAATCAAGAGAAATTTTTTCATATGATTTGAATGAATAAGAATCCATACTTCTGGGAGAATTATTCTTGTAATTGTCATTTACTTTTTTCAGGATTTCCAAAGCTTTGGGATCGCTTTTATCTTCCAGGATAACGGTTTGGATGTTCTGCATTTTCGGATCATTCTTCGTAAGGAAAACTTCCATCAGTTTATCCGTTACCACATCATCTTCATAATATCCGGGAGCGGAAACTTCTATTTTTTTACATTTCGTACGGAATTCGAGAGTTCCGGAACTATCTGTTTTTCCGATTATTTTTTTGTTACAGGAAATGCTTGCACCCGGAATTGGTGTTTGATTTTCTGTTCTTTTTACTATTATTTTGGATTGTGAAAATACCAGGATCGATACGATACACATTACCAGCGCAAATAATTTTTTCATAAAAGGTTTTAGCAAATCCAAAAATAACAATTATTATGTTTTGCGTTTTATTGAATAAGAATAATTTATTTTAAAATTTTATTGATTTTGTTAAAATAAATCGCTCTTTTGTTTCAAAATGAAAATTGTAAATTTGAAGAAACAGATATTTTATGAAGATTAATAAAGAATTTAATAATATTCTTAATAACCGTGAAACAAAGCCTTTTCTGGCAGATTCATATTATCCGGATTCTGAAAAAAAACTTCCTTTGGTGATTTTTGTACATGGTTATAAAGGATATAAAGATTGGGGCGCATGGAATCTGATGGCGGAAAAGTTTGCAGAAGCCGGCTTTTACTTCGTTAAATTCAATTTTTCTCATAACGGAACAACTTTGGGAAGCCCTGAAGATTTTAAGGATCTGAACGCTTTTGCCGAAAATAATTATTCCAAAGAACTTTCAGATTTGAAAACGGTAATCAGTTTCTATCTCGATAAACCTGAAATTGACCGAGAAAATCTCACATTGATCGGGCATAGCAGAGGCGGCGGAATTGCTGTTATCCAGACTTTTGAAGACGAAAGAATCCGCAATCTGATTACTCTGGCAAGTGTCGATACCTTAGATCGTTTCCCGAAAGAAGAGGCATTTGAAACCTGGAAAAAAGACGGCGTTTACCATACTCTAAACGGAAGGACAAAACAAAATATGCCTCATCATTTCCAATTTTTTGAAGATTTTGAGAAAAATAGAAAACGGTTTGATATAGAATCTGCTGCAGAACAGCTGAAAGCACGAGTGCTGATTATCCATGGAACACAAGATGAATCGGTGGAAGTGAAATCTGCAGAAAACCTGCACATGTGGAATCCTAATTCCGAGAAATTACTGATTGAAGGAGCCAATCATACTTTTGGTGCAAAAGAACCATGGACAGAAGATTTTCTGCCGGACGATTTAGAAACAGCTACCCAAAAAATGATTGAATTTTTAAAAGACCAATAACTTCCAGGCTTCTTCTATTTTGTTTTCAATCAATAATTTTTGAGCTTTTTTGTGAATGTTTTCTTGATCTGTAAAATTTCCGTAAGGAAGTTCTTCTACATTGGCGAGCATTCCAAGGTCGTTTCCGGTGAATATTTTTGAATATCTGATTTCCTCAGGAAGCCTGTCAAAGCCGATTCCTTTTGTTACCAAAGGCTTCGGAACTTCGAAAAAATTGTTTTCATTGTTTCGGGAATACCAGTTTCCTCCTAATCTTGCAACCATATCCAGTTTTTTCTGATCCAAATTTCCTTCCTCATTTAAATATTCTTCCCGGATATGAATTTTTAAAACTTCACAGATGATGAGATTTCCTGCTCCGCCCTGTTCTCCTAAAGATTTTACTTCTAATACTTTACATTCAAAATTGACAGGGCAT
>DAMDNI010000300.1:0-2718 GCA_032083825.1 Bergeyella sp.
AAATTACAGATCAATATCATTTTACCGGCCTTGAGGTCAAAAAAGCTAAGCCAACAATAGAGGATAATTTTATTAGGCTGATGGAGGAAAAAAAAGAAAAAACAAATGGAAAATAAGGTCATAGAATGTAATAAGCTGACCAAACAGTTTGGCGGTTTCAAGGCGGTTGACAGTATTACTTTTGATGTTTACGAAAAAGAGATTTTTGGTTTTCTCGGGGCTAATGGAGCTGGTAAAACAACTGCAATGAGGATTCTTTGCGGACTTTCTTTTCCTACTTCCGGTGAAGCAAAAGTGGCAGGATTTGATGTCTATAAACAGCAGGAAGAAATTAAAAAGAATATCGGTTATATGAGTCAGAAATTTTCTTTGTATGATAATCTCACGATTTTAGAGAATATTGAATTTTATGGTGGTGTTTATGGAGTTTCAAGACCTGACATAAAGACGAGAAGCAATGAACTGATCACAACATTAGGACTGGAAAAAGAAGCCAAAAAGCTGGTTGGGGAATTGCCATTGGGCTGGAAGCAAAAGCTTGCATTTTCTGTTGCAATCTTTCATCGGCCGAAAATTGTTTTTCTGGATGAGCCGACGGGCGGAGTTGATCCTGTAACCAGAAGACAATTCTGGGATATGATTTATGAAGCCGCAGAAAATGGAATTACAGTGTTTGTAACCACACATTATATGGACGAGGCAGAATATTGCAACCGTATCAGCGTCATGGTGGATGGCAGAGTAGAAGCTTTGGACACTCCAGGCAATTTGAAAGAAAAATTCAGGGCAGATTCTATGGACGATGTTTTTTATCAACTGGCACGCGGTGCTAAAAGATCCTCAGATTAAAATGAAACAGTTATTAGCATTTATTCGTAAAGAATTTTACCATGTATTCAGGGACAAGAGAACGTTACTCATTCTTTTCGGATTGCCGGTTGTGCAAATCATACTTTTTGGTTTTGCGTTAAGCAGCGAAGTTAAAAATATTGGCGCTGCCGTATTGGATAATGCACACGATGTGCAGTCTGAGCAGATTATTTCCAAAATACGGTCAAGTTCTTATTTCAATCTGAAAGAATCCGTGCGTGATTATAACGATATTGAATCTCGTTTTAAAGAAGGAAATATAAAATGTGCGATTATATTCCCGAATAAATTCGGTGCTGACATTTATACTAAAGATGGAGCTAAAATACAGGTGATCGCAGATGCATCCGATCCTAATACGGCAACTACGCTTACTAATTATCTGGCATCAATTATTAATAATTACCAGCAGCAGCTTAACCCGGAAGCAAAATTGACTTATCAGATCATTCCGGAAACCAGAATGCTGTATAATGAGGAGCAAAATGGGTCGCTCAATTTTATTCCCGGTGTTATTGCGCTGATATTCATGATTGTAAGCACGGCACTTACTTCTGTTGCCGTTGTGCGCGAAAAAGAGATGGGAACAATGGAAATACTTTTAGTATCACCATTCAAACCTATTTTGGTGTTGATAGCGAAGGCAGTTCCGTATTTGGTTTTATCGCTGATTGATTTTATTATTATTCTCTTGTTGTCGGTATATTTGCTGGATGTGGAAATTAAAGGAAGTCTTATTTTAATCTTTGCTGAAAGCATTCTGTTTATCATCACCTGTCTTTCATTAGGCCTGCTGATATCGAATGTTACAAATTCTCAGCAGACTGCAATGCTGATATCAATGATGGGAATGATGCTTCCTACAATGATTCTGACAGGTTTTATGTTTCCTTTAGAAAATATGCCAAAGATTTTCCAGATACTTTCTTATATCGTTCCATCAAAATATTATTATAGTATTATAAAAGCGGTAATGCTTAAAGGTTTAGGGTTCACCTACGTCTGGAAAGAGACTCTTATATTGTTAGGAATGTCATCAGGATTGTTGTTTTTAGCTTTAAAAAATTTTAAAATCAGGTTATCGTGAAAGTGCTTCGTTTCATATTACAGAAAGAATTTCGTCAGATATTCAGGGATAAAACCATTTTGGCGATGATGTTTATTATCCCGACTATCCAGTTGATTATTCTGCCGTTGGCGGCGAATTTTGAGGTGAAGAATGTTAATTTGGCTTATGTAGATCACGATCACAGCATTTATTCTCAGGAATTAGCAGAAAAAATAGCTGCTTCAGGATATTTTCATATCGTTTCCAGCCCTGAATCTTATGAAAAAGGCCTGGAACAGATAGAATATGCAAATGCTGACTTGGTTTTGGAAATCCCAAATGGTTTTGAGAAAAACCTGGTCAGAGAAGGAAATCAGAAAGTGAATCTTTCTGTAGACGCAATCAATGGAACCAAAGCATCAATTGGAGGAGCTTATTTGGTTTCGGTCATATCCGATTTTAATAATAATCTGGATATTAATATGAAAGTTCCTAAAAATACGGCTTCGCCTGCAGCTAAAATTTCAATAGAAAGCTCGAATTGGTATAATCCGAGAGCGGAATACAAGTATTATATGGTTCCGGGCATTTTGGTTCTTTTGCTCACGATGATCGGAGGTTTCATTACCGCACTTAATATAGTAAAGGAAAAAGAGATTGGAACAATAGAACAAATTAATGTCACACCGATTAAAAAATGGCAGTTTATTTTAGGAAAACTAATTCCATTTTGGATTGTCGGGATGATTGTTTTTACCATAGGTTTGACAGTGATGTACATTATTTACGGGATTTTTCCT
>DAMDNI010000301.1:0-2700 GCA_032083825.1 Bergeyella sp.
ACGATCTTTAAGTACTGCATTTGACGATGTTCCACATACCGGAGCAACAAAATATGAGGATGGAATTCAAAAAATTCCCGCCATTGCAATTGACCCGAAAACAGCAGATGAGCTTGAACTTTTAATAAAGAAAGGAAAAATAACTGCCAAAATAAATTCCAACTGCGGAATGAAAGGCGAAAAACTATCCTACAATGTAATCGGAGAAATCACCGGAAAAAAAGATAACAGAATCATTGTCGCAGGCGGACACCTTGACTCTTGGGATGTTGGAGAAGGCGCACATGATGATGGCGCAGGAATTGTGCAGTCCATCGAGATTTTGAGAACTTTCAAAAAACTTGGAATTTCTAACAATCATACCATCAGGGTTGTATGTTTTGCTAATGAAGAAAATGGGACAAAAGGCGGAATAACATATGCCGAACAAGCAAAAAAGAACAATGAAAATCATCTTTTTGCTATTGAAAGCGATTCCGGAGGATTTTCCCCAAGAGGAATTTCCCTGGAAATGGATGAGGCAAAAAGAAAACAGATCCAATCTTGGAGTGCATTATTTTTACCATATGGCGTTTATGATTTTTCCTACACGCACAGTGGTTCAGATATCGAACCTTTGAAAAATAACGGAACTGCCTTAGCAGGACTAATTCCTGATTCAAACAGATATTTTGATCTGCATCATGCAGAAACCGATACTTTTGAACAGGTAAATAGAAGAGAGCTTTTATTGGGAGCTTCCACAATGGCACAGATTATTTATTTGATTGATACAAACTGGTAGCATGAGAAAACCACCTTTTCATAAAAGTGTACGGAACGCAATCAACGGATTAATCTGGATTTTAAGAAATGAAAGAAATTTCCAGTACGAAATTCTGGGCTTGCTTATCAATCTTTTTCTGATTGTTTATTTTCGGCTGAATACTTTTGACACACTCGTTATACTGATCGTCTGTTTTGCCGTTTTAATTACAGAAATCATCAATACTTGTATTGAGAAGATCTGCGATATTATTCAACCTGAATATGATTATCGAATCAAAATTATTAAAGATGCTGCTGCAGGAAGCGTTGTCCTAAGTGTCCTAAGTGCTGTTGCAGCAGGAATCCTGATATATCCGAAATATATTTGGAGTATTTAAGCTTGCTTTTTACCTTTGTCCAAAGAAATTATTTTTTCCATTTCTACATTATTTCCCATTGAAAGTGTTCCGTTGTATTTACCGCCTACTTCAATCTCAATGGTTTCTACTTTCATTTCTCCAATAATCTGCCCGGTTCTTTTGATGCTTAATTCATTACATTGTACATCGCCGGTAACATAACCATGTACCAAAACACTTTTCCCCTTGAGATTTCCTTTTATCTGAGCCTTTTCCCCAACGATAATAAGGCTTTGCGCTTCTACATCTCCTGATACTTTCCCATCAACCCTAATGGTTGTTTTTGAAGAAAGATTTCCGTGAATTTCCAGATCTTCTCCAATAATAGAAGTGATTACCTCATTCTGCGATTTGCTCATTGTCGTTTCGAGGCTTGTTTTGCTTTTAATCTTCTCAAACATTGTCAGTATAGTTTTTAAAATTTCAAATATTCCGAGGGATTCACTCTTGTGTTTTCAAAATGTACTTCATAATGCAGATGAGGCCCTGTGCTTCGTCCTGTACTTCCGATTTCTCCGATATTCTGGCCGAGATTTACTTTTTGTCCGGCAACCACATCTATTTTGGATAAATGCCCGTATAAAGTCTGAAGATCAAAACCATGATCGATGATTATGCAATTTCCATAACCTCCTTTAACACCTGCAAAACTGATAACGCCATCTGCAGTGCTTCTTACATTTTCTCCGATATTTCCTTTAAAATCAATTCCGCTGTGCCTTTCAGCTCCCACACCGGAAAAAGGATTATTACGGGTTCCGAAAAACGAAGTAATATTTCCTGCATGCGGCCTTCCTAATGGAATCTCGGCAAGAATTTCCGATGCCTTATGAAGTTTTTCATCGTACGTTTTTGCGGTTTTATTTACATCTGTAATTTCCAGGTGATCGGCAGTTCCGACATTTTTAATCTCAGATTCGCCAAGACCTCTGGCTTTCATGAAACGATTGATTTTTAAAATAGTGGCATCAATTGATTTGAAACTCTGCCTGAGCTGATGTAAATCTACCTGTCTCTTTACAAAATTAGCCCTGGCCAGCTCTTCCTGGTAATGCTGGCTTGTTTTCTGATAGATAAAAAAGCCAATAATCATAAAAAGTACAAGTACAATCCCCGTAAAAGTAAAAAGGATTTTCTTCCAATATAAAAGGATAAAAGTAGGAACAAGCATCACTCTATTTCCATTACCTTTTGCTGTAATAAAGTGAACGGATGTTTTCTCTCTCAACATTACATCTTTTTTGGCTAAGCAAGATAATAATTATTAAGATATTTTTATTAATAATTAACTTTATTTAACAATATGACAATATTCATAGTTAATTATTTTTAAAGAAATAACAATTTTATAAGAGAAAATTCATATTTTATATGCTAACGTAAAAAATCTTCATCATAACTTTCTTTTGCTGCTTCGTATCCGATCTCGAAAATCTCTTCAAGAATTTCAGATTTTCTTTCGAACATCCCGAATTTTGCGAGCTTTTTGGAAGTGATAAACCAGTCGCAGTAAGAAAATTTATGTAATTCTGTA
>DAMDNI010000302.1:0-2682 GCA_032083825.1 Bergeyella sp.
GGTGAAGATAGGTGCATCGAAACGTACAGCCATCGCTACAACATCAGAAGTTCTGGCATCAAGAATTAATTCTTCACCGGTAGTTTTATTTTTGAAATTGATATTTGAAAAAAAGACTCCGTCCACAATTTGATAAATAATCACAGATTCCAAATTATACTGTGCAGACGTGACGAACTTTGAAAATAAATCATGGGTTAAAGGACGCGGAGGATGAATGTCTTTTTCCAAGCCCAAAGAAATGGATTGTGCTTCGAAATTGCCGATCACTACGGGCAGTTTTACATTGGTTTCCTCATCTTCCAACAGTAATGCATACGCTCCTGATTGTGTCTGGCTGTATGAAATACCGCGTATTACTAATCTTTTATAATCCATACACAAATATAGAATTTTCCTTATAATTATTAAGTTTTGTTTACATGATTTATTGCCTGCTGAAAATCAGAAATTTAGCAACGGATTTAATTTATTTAATTGAAAAAACCGGAAGTTTGACGTTCCGGTTCTTACACAATATTATTAAAAAAAATGATTATCCTTTAAGCGCTTTGATTTTTTCAGTAAGCGCCGGAATAATCTGGAAAGCATCTCCTACAACTCCATAATCTGCGGATTTGAAAAAAGGTGCTTCAGGATCGTTATTAATGACTACGATTGTTTTCGATGAGTTTACTCCTGCCAAATGCTGGATAGCTCCCGAAATTCCCACTGCAATATAAAGATTGGGTGCGATTGCTTTTCCGGTTTGTCCAACGTGCTCATTGTGAGGCCTCCATCCGATGTCAGAAACTGGTTTTGAACAAGCGGTTGCAGCTCCTAAGACATTTGCTAAATCCTCAATTATTCCCCAATTTTCCGGCCCTTTCAATCCTCTTCCGGCAGAAACTACTACTTCTGCTTCTTTCAGGTCTAATTTCCCTGAACTTTGTTCGTGAGAAAGTACTTTAACATCTTCATTGGCAACGGAAAGATTTTTTACTTCTTCTGTTCCTGCTACAGAATTTCCCTTTATTCCGAAAGCATTTTGGGAAACAGTAACAATTACCCCGCTTCCTTCTGCTTTTGCATGCATAAACCCTTTTCCAGAAAATGCTCTTCTTTTTACCTGAAATGGTGATAAGCTTTCAGGCGCAGCCAAAACGTTTGTAATCAGTGAATAATTTTTTGTCACCGCAAGCATTGGTGCGATAGAAGAAGCATCGGTAGTGTGAGGGAAAACGATAATATTTCCGTCAAATACTTGGTTTATTGCTTCTGCATAAGCTTTTGGACTGAAATTCTTAAGGCCAGCATCCTGAATATTAATCACTTTGGATGCGCCATATTGATAAAGAAGATCTGAGGAATCTGAGGGATTTACGGTAATTGCAGTTACTGAATCTCCAGCTTGGTCTGCAACTGCTTTAGCATAGGAAACAGCTTCGAAAGCTGCTTTTTTGTAAACTCCGTTTATATTTTCTGCGTATACGAATACTGCCATTTTCTAAAAATTTTAAATTAAAAGATTTGAAATTAAATTACTTTTGCTTCTTCATGAAGTAATCTTACCAATTCGTCCAGATTGTCCGCAGAAACCAATTTTACGGCTGCTCTTGGCGGAACACTGTCGAAAGAAACGCTCTGCACTTTTACCTCAGATGATGAAGCTTCTACGAGCTGAAGAGGTTTTGTTCTCGCAGACATAATTCCTCTCATATTAGGGATAATCAGTTCTTTTTCGTCTACTAAACCTTTTTGGCCTGCAATTACTGCAGGAAGATTTGCAGAAATGGTTTCTTTTCCGCCTTCGATTTCACGGACTACTTTAGCTTCGGAGCCTTCAACTTCTAAGCCTACTGCAGCATTGATGAAAGGTTTCCCTAAAAGCTGAGCAACCATTCCCGGAACAGAGCCTCCGTTATAATCAATAGATTCTTTTCCGCAAAGAATTAGATCATAACTTCCGTTTTGTGCAACATTTGCAATTTCTTTTGCAGTTGAGAAGCTGTCTTTAGGTTCTACATTTACTCTTATCGCATCATTAGCACCAATGGCTAAAGCTTTTCTGATTACGGGTTCGGTTTCTGCACCTCCTACATTCAGTACTGTTACATTTGCTCCTTTGGAGGTTTGTAACTGGATTGCTTTTGTAAGTGCAAATTCATCAAGAGGATTAATAACCCACTGAATTCCGTTTTTGTCGAAAGCAGACTTGTCAGCGGTAAAATTAATTTTTGACGTAGTGTCCGGAACGCTACTGATACAAACTAATATTTTCATTGTAAAGTTTTAATTATAGTAATTGCTAATATACATAAAAAAACTATGCATGCATAATTTTTATTATTTAACGAATAGTATTAAAAACAACTTGATTATTTTAAACTCTCTCAAAGAAACAAAAAAAATAGGAAGCGTTTTTAGTGCTTCCTATTTATTAAATATTAAATATATTATTATTCTTTTATTATTTTTTGTATATAAATTTTACCATCATTAGCTTTTACTTTTAAAATATATACACCTTTTTCAAAACCACTCAAATTCCATCCCTCAGAAGATTTAGCCGAAGAAGTTTTAATATTTCTACCTAATAAGTCATACAACTCAACAGATTCAGCTTTTAAACCATTAGATAATTTGAAATTTAAAACATCTTTTACAGGATTAGGAAATACTTGAAGATCTTTAGAATTAATA
>DAMDNI010000303.1:0-2649 GCA_032083825.1 Bergeyella sp.
AACAGAATTTAATCTTTAAAATACACAACGGGCTTTTTGCCCGTTTTTTTTAATTTTAATAAAAAAAAACAGAATTTGGAATCTCTGAAAGACCCGAACAATTGGTAATCAAATTTAATTTTTGAAAACTATAATCTGTATTTTTGCAATAGAAAAACCACTATGAATATTCAGGAAAACATTTCTTTACAGCCTTACAATACGTTCGGAATCGAAGCCAAAGCTTTATATTTCATTCAGGTCAATCATGAAGATGAATTACTACAGGCTTTAACATTTGCGAAAGAAAAAAAACTTCTCACCCTATTTTTAGGCGGCGGAAGCAATGTTTTGTTCACAAAAGATTTTGATGGGATTGTTATTTCTATTCAATTAAAAGGAATTTCTGAACATATTATCAGTGATAATGAAGTTTTGGTCACAGCAAAAGCAGGTGAAAACTGGCATCAGTTTGTCATGTATTGTCTTGAAAAAAATTATGGCGGTTTAGAGAATCTATCCTTAATCCCCGGAAACGTAGGAACTTCTCCGATGCAGAATATCGGCGCTTACGGAACTGAAATCAAAGATATTTTTGAAAGCTGCAAAGTCCTCAGTCTCGAAACTCTGCAAACAGAAATTTTCAGCCTCGAAAAGTGCAGGTTTGGCTACCGTGATTCCATATTCAAGCAGGAAGGAAAAGGGAAATATGTAATTCTTGAAGTCACTTTCAGGCTTTCTGCAAAAAATCACAAAATTGATGTAGAATACGGAGCCATAAAATCTGAACTGCAAAATATGAACATCTCTAATCCAACGATTCAGGATGTTTCCAAAGCTGTCATCAATATCCGCCAAAGCAAACTTCCCGATCCGAAAATCACAGGAAATGCCGGAAGTTTTTTTAAAAATCCTACCATTCCTGTTTCACAGTACGAAGATCTAAAACGGAAATTTGGAAATATTCCCGGCTACCCAAACGGAAATCAAGTGAAAATTCCTGCGGGCTGGCTGATCGAACAAACCGGCTGGAAAGGGAAACAAATCGGAAACGCCGCTTCTCACAAACTGCAGGCTTTGGTAATCATTAATGCAACCGGAAATGCAACCGGAAAGGAAATTTTTGATTTTTCTACGGAAATCATTCATTCCGTAAAAGCCAATTTCGGAATCGAGTTGGAAAGAGAAGTGAATATTATTTAAATAGATTTTATAAAATTTGAAAATGAAAGTAGATATCTGGAGCGATACGCGCTGCCCGTTTTGTTTTATAGGAAAGAAAAATTTTGAAAAAGCTCTTCAGGATTTCCCTCACAAAAATGATATTTCTGTTGAATGGCACTCATTTCAGCTGGATCCGGATTTGAAAACTGATCTCACGAAAAATCATTATGAATATCTTTCAGAAGTAAAAGGTTTCCCGATGCCGCAGATCATGCAAATGCACGAACATTTGATCCAGACAGGCAAAAATGCAGGAATTGATTTCAATTTTGATGAAGTAAAAGTATCCAATTCTTTCAAAAGCCAGATGCTTGTACAACTGGCAAAACAAAGAGGAAAGACTGAAGAAATGGAAGAAAAGCTCTTTGAATCTTATTTCATTCAGGGGAAAAACATTGATGATGACGAAATTCTCACCCAGTTAGGGAAAGAAATCGGAATTGCTGAAGACGAAACCAAAACCGCATTACAATCTGCAGAATTTGCAAAACTGGTAAAAAATGACATTTTCGCAGCTTCATCATTAGGAATCCAGGGAGTTCCGTTTTTCGTTTTTAATGAAAAATATGGAGTTTCAGGCGCACAACCTTCCGAGCTTTTTCTTGAAGTTTTAGAAAAATCATGGTCAGAATTTTCTCACGTAAACAACGAAATTAAAATTATCAACACAGGCGATTCCTGCGATATTGAAGGAAATTGCGAATAAATAAAAAAAAACACATCTATGAAAATAGCAGTTATCGGAGCAGGAAAAATGGGCTTATCATTTTCAAAATCATTTTTGAAATTTGAGCTTATCAAACCTCAAAATCTTCACCTGATTACACGAAACCATCTCAATAAACCAAAAATCCTCGAAGCTTTTCCTGATTCTCAGGTTTCTTCTTTTGATGAAATAAAAGAACTGGAAGCCGATCTCATAATCATTGCCGTAAAACCTCAGGATTTCTCCTTCGTAGTGCAGAATCTGCCATTCAGGATCCCGGAAAAAGCAATGGTACTTTCCATTATGGCGGGAATTTCCATAGAAAAAATTCAGGAAAACCTTAATCACAATCTTGTCGTTCGCGCCATGCCGAATTCCCCTACTCTTCTCGGAATGGGAATTACAGGATATACCGCAGCAGAAGGAATTTCTTTCAATCAATTAATACAGGTTGAAAGACTGATGAATTCCACAGGACGCTCCGTTTATCTTGAAGAAGAACATCTTTTGGACGGTGTAACTGCACTTTCCGGAAGCGGGCCGGCTTACTTTTATTACATTGTAGATGCTATGATAAAAGCAGGAACCGAAATGGGAATTGACGAAAATCTTTCCAAACTTTTTGTAAAACAGACAATGCTCGGAGCATATCATTTGATCAATAACTCCGAAAAATCACTTGAAGATTTAATAAAAGATGTCGCTTCCAAAGGCGGAACTACAGAAGCTGCCCTTAAAAC
>DAMDNI010000304.1:0-422 GCA_032083825.1 Bergeyella sp.
TTGCGGTCTCAATTTATGGAAACAACACTCTCAAAAACCGCTGCATATCACACGCTTGGCTGCAAACTCAACTTTGCGGAAACTTCTACTATTGCAAGACAATTAACAGGAGCCGGCTACGAAAAGGTGGGTTTTGACGAAAAAGCAAATGTTTATGTAATCAACACCTGTTCGGTTACAGACAATGCAGACCGGGAATGCAAACTCCATGTAAAACGTGCTATGAAAGCCAATCCGGAAGGTTTGGTAGTCATCGTCGGCTGTTATGCACAGCTGAAACCCGAAGAAATTTCAAAAATAGAAGGCGTCGATCTGGTTTTGGGAGCAAAAGAAAAATTCAACATTCTGAGCTATCTTGATGATCTCGATAAATCTCAAAATGAAGGAATTGTGCATTCCTGCGAAATTGAAGAAACTGATTT
>DAMDNI010000304.1:432-2627 GCA_032083825.1 Bergeyella sp.
CGGGCTTTTCTAAAGGTTCAGGACGGATGCGATTACAAATGTACTTATTGTACAATTCCGTTGGCAAGAGGAATTTCACGTTCCGATACGATTGAAAATGTTCTGAAAAACGCCAAAGAAATTTCTGCTAAAAACATTAAGGAAATCGTTTTAACCGGTGTCAACATTGGCGATTACGGAAAAGGCGAATTTGGAAACAAAAGACACGAACACACATTTCTTGACCTGATTAAAGAACTCGATCAGGTAAACGGAATTGAGCGTATCCGGATTTCTTCCATTGAACCGAATCTTTTAAAAGACGAAAGCATTGATTTGGTCTCAAAATCCAGAAGTTTTGTTCCGCATTTCCATATCCCGCTGCAAAGCGGAAGCGACGATCTTTTGAAAAAAATGAAACGCCGTTACTTAACAAAATTATATTCCGACCGTATTTCCAAAATACGAGAAGTGATGCCTGATGCAGCGATCGGCGTTGATGTCATTGTCGGATTTCCCGGAGAAACAGACGAAAAGTTTTTGGAAACCTATAACTTTTTAAGCGAGCTTCCGATCTCGTATCTACATGTTTTCACCTATTCAGAAAGAGAAAATACAGAAGCGGCAGAAATGCAAGGAATCATCCCAATTCCGGAAAGAAAAAAACGCAATAAAATGCTCCGCATTCTTTCCGAAAAAAAGAAAATGGCTTTTTACCAGACTCAGCTCGGAAAAACACTTCCTGTTCTTTGGGAACACGAAAACAAAAATGGTGTAATGTTCGGTTTTACAGAGAATTACGTACGTGTTCAAAAGCCTTTTGAGGATAACTCTGTTAACGAAATCGAATGGGTAAAACTCGATAAGATTGAAGCTGACGGAAGCGTTTCCATCATTCCTGCATTTGAAAACTTCCTGGCGAGCGTTTAGGTTTAAATTATTCCAGGAATTTCCGAAATTTAAAACTCATGTCCATACTCAAAAATATCAGAGAACAGCAGAATCTAACTCAGGAAGAACTTGCTGAGAAATCCTCTATTTCCGTCCGGACAATCCAGCGTATTGAAGCAGGAACAAAGCCAAAAGGATATACACTTCGCACTTTGGCCAAGACATTAAATATTCCGGAAAGCGAGTTGCTCGTCAATGAAGAAGTTCAGCAAAACAACTTCAATGAAGAACAGGCAGAAGATAAAAAAGAACAAGATTACATACAATATTCTCACATCAAAATTATCAACCTCTCTTCTATTCCTTTCATTATTTTTCCGCCTTTGAACATATTGGTCCCGCTTTTTCTGATGTTCAGAATGAATCAAAAAAATGATATAGTAAAGCAGATTATTTCTATCCAGATTTTATGGACAATTGCAGCACCGATCTTTTTTATGCTGGGCATTTTTCTCAAACTGGGAAATACATTCGCATTACTATTGATGATCTTTATTGTATTATCAAATTTATTTATCATTATTCGGAACGCCATTGGAATTGATCGTCAAAAAAAACTTTATTACAATCTGAATTTCAGCATGATATAAACATGACATTTTTTTGTCGGGTATTTGTCGGGGTGAATATTCTTCCAAAAAAAGAGAAAATTTAATCTTTGTCAAAAAATCAATCATGACAAGATCAATTTATTTTATACTGCTTTTCTCTGCGTTCTTTTTTAATAAAATCCATGCTCAGATTGAAAAGACCAATCCTCTTTACAAAGCAATTTTAGCAAAAGACAGCCTTTTGTTTTCGATCGGATTCAACACTTGTAATATAAAAGAATTTGAAAACCAGCTAAGCGATAAATTTGAATTTTTCCATGACAAGTCGGGAGTTTCTGACAAAGAAAAATTTCTAAGAGATTTCAAAAACGGATTATGTAAAAATCCTTCTTTTTATCAGGCAAAAAGAATTTTAGCGGACGACACCACAGAAATTTATCCGCTTTATGACAATGGCAAATTATACGGGGTTATCCAAAATGGCGATCATTCTTTTTATGAAAAACAAGCCAATCAGCCCGAACAATTCGGAAGTGCTGCTAAATTTTCACATTTATGGATTTTAGAAAACGGCGAATGGAAATTATCAAAATCCCTGAGCTTTGATCATCAGCCCAATCAAGAATTAAAAAGCGAAAAATCAATTTTCGACAACGATAGGACCATCAAAAACTGGCTGAAGGAAAATAAAATTCCGACACTCGGTCTTGGAAT
>DAMDNI010000305.1:0-473 GCA_032083825.1 Bergeyella sp.
CCTGATGTCGGATTAGGAAATACCTGTACTGGATTATTTTTCTGGATATTTTCTACAGCGAGCGTGGTCGAACAGTTGTAAACATAAATTTCGTCCACATACCAGCCATCATTTCCGTTACATCCATCTGTTCCAAATTCGAATCTGAACTTAATACTTGAGCCTGAAACCGCTCCTATTGCAGATAAATCAATAACACTTTGTCCCCAGCTTCCGCTTAATGAGCCGCCATCTGTTCCTGAAAATGCTCTTTG
This sequence comes from Bergeyella sp., assembly GCA_032083825.1. Classification (GTDB taxonomy): domain Bacteria; phylum Bacteroidota; class Bacteroidia; order Flavobacteriales; family Weeksellaceae; genus DAMDNI01. The sequence goes on from DAMDNI010000305.1 coordinate 255, forward strand.
TCCTTTTAGCGGATTATCATTTCCTGAATTGACTAATGTTACATTGTACCTGTTCTGGGTAAACGCCGTGAGAGGAACTAAAGTCCATGCACCACCATTTAAGCTGTATTTAATATTTCCTCCATCATAGTTGGCTTCTGTTGCGATATAATGATTAAATGCCATTTCGTATTTCCCTGAAGTAAAAGTTGGGAATGTGATTAATGGACTTTCTAATCT
>DAMDNI010000305.1:483-1922 GCA_032083825.1 Bergeyella sp.
GCACCGAAAATTGCATTTCCCGTTCTTCCTTTTGGTAAATTACCTTTAATTGCCCAGTCTCTCACTTCCCAAGTTGCCGCGTTGGTAGGAATATTGGTAACGATCCAGTTTCCTAGGCCATTTTCCCAGTTTTCAGAAAATAATGGAGCCGACGTTGCCACAGTACACAATTCAGGAGTAGCTGCTAAAATTGGAGTATAGTTACACTGAGTAGCCGGAGACTGTCTAAGCTGTACGGCAAGAATTCCGTTTTTAATATTTTGTAAATCTTCGGAAGTAAAAGACTGCCCGCTAAATCCGGAAGGTGTCGTCGTAGTTGATAATCCTTGAAGATTAATTCCCACCAAATCATTGTAAGCTGCTTCTAAAGCATCTGCAAAATTAGAAAAATCGCTTGTTGCTGTCAAATATGTAGATTGTGCTCTCCACCATAAATGTGCAGCTTTTACAAGCCCGATTCCCTGAATGGTATAACCGTTGTAAGTTCCGCCATCTACCAATAAGGCATATAAATGATTCGTAACTCCGGAATTGGTATGAACTCCTCCGCTATCAAGAGTACCACAATAATAATTTGAGCTATCCAATACAGATCCCGGATCTCCGTTACAGCCCGGATTCCACATATCACGGATGGCTCCGCCAAAAGCTGTAGCATCCTCACCCATTTTCCAGCGTAATGAGCCTGAGCAGCTTGTCGTAGTTCTGATATTTAGGTTTTCTCCTTCATCTTCATAATTATTGATCAAATCGATGGTTTCTCCCCAGACATCAGAATAAGATTCATTTAATGCTCCGGATTGATATTGATAAATAAGCCCGCTTGTATATTCTGTAAAAGCATGTCCCCATTCATGAGCTATCACATCATCCGTAGCTGTTCCGTCGCAATATCCTGCATACACACCGTTCCATCTTGCATTAGGACAGCTGATTGTAGGATCATTGTTTACCGTAATCATGGTGTGGTCTTGGTTATCATAAGAAATGTACCCAAATGCATTTTTAAAAAAATTATATACATGTTCGGAAGTTACCACTTCATTTTGCTGCCAGCTTGTCAATGTTCCTGGAAAAGAATCTCCTTCTTTCCATTTCAGGTTTGATTCGCTGGTATTGGTTTCATACAGTTTTCTTTCAATAGGATGAATACCCGTAAACTGATCTACCAATTCCCCTGTAAATGCATCAATAAAAAGAAATTCTCTTACATCTACCTTATTCGTAACTTCTACTTCATAAGCAAGATAGGGAGTTGCAACGCCACCCTGAACAAGGTCTTTCGGGAAAATCAAAAGATTATTTTTTGCAATTCCCAAGGCCGTTTGGGAATGATTCAGATTTTGTCCTTCAACAAATTTTTTGGCAATATTTGCTGCTTCAGTCTGGGAAATTACAGTTTCAGCATTAAGTTTTATTTTAGAAATGACATTTCCGTT
>DAMDNI010000305.1:1932-2581 GCA_032083825.1 Bergeyella sp.
AATGGATGTCAGCTGCTCCTTTCCGTTAAAATGGAATTTCAGCAGTCCGTCATAAACAGGAACGCCCTGATGATATTGTCTGTAAATGACATTTTTGAGTCCGTAGTTGTCTGTTTTTTCTTCAACAAAAACCATTTCGTCAGCAGAAGTCAGGTTGAAGGCTTTGAAATTCTTTGCAAGAAATTCCGCAGCTTTTGCTTTTGCCTGTGCCGATTTTAGCTGAAGACCTTCCGGATTGCGAAACTGGATGAAATTAGGGTTTGAAGTACTTTTGCTTAGTGTAACAACAGCATTGCTTTCCTGTTTAAGTTTTGTGAGCTGGCTTGATTCTTGTGCAAAGCCGCAAAGAAAGGCCGACACAAGAACAGTGCATAAAATTCTTTTCATATATAATTAGATTATCCGCAAATATAAATAATTTTAGACCTATTCTTATGAAAGAAATACAATAAATACTAGATTTTTTATGACAATTGAAAATATTGTATTTAAATAAAACAAATAAATACACCTTATCAAAACCTTCGATAAGAGTTTGATACTTTTTGACTATTTTTGCCAGTATGAAAATCCTTGACAGGTATATTATCAAAACTTTCTTCGGGCCGTTCCTGTTTATCTTCAGCGTCCTGTTTTTTATATTCATTGT
>DAMDNI010000306.1:0-505 GCA_032083825.1 Bergeyella sp.
AAGAAAAGGCAGCAATGCTCGCCATTTTGATGCATGATATTGGGCATGGCCCTTTTTCTCACGCTCTGGAAAATATGCTGATGGAAGACTGGCATCACGAAAAACTTTCATTATTACTGATGAATGATCTGAATAGAGAATTCAATGGAGCGCTTTCCACGGCTATTGAAATGTTTCAGGGTAAATATCATAGAAAATTTTTCAACCAGCTTATTTCTTCACAACTGGATGTGGATCGTTTGGATTATTTAAAAAGAGATAGTTTTTACACCGGGGTTTCTGAGGGAAATATCAATACACAGCGTATCATTTCTATGATGAATGTCTCCGAAGACAAATTGGTTGTAGATGTAAAAGGGATTTATTCCATAGAAAATTTTTTGACTGCGAGGATGTTTATGTATTGGCAGGTGTACTATCACAAAACTGCTGCATTGGCAGAACATCTTTTGGTGAAAATTCTTGATAGGGCCAAAACTTTAATTTCGGAAGGCAAAGCTTTGAA
>DAMDNI010000306.1:515-2567 GCA_032083825.1 Bergeyella sp.
TCTGAAATATTTTTTAGAGAAAAATAAATTTGTACGTGCAACCCAGGAAGATATCCAAAGGTTTACAGAGCTTGATGATAATGACGTTATACAGGCAATGAAATTTTGGCAGAACTGTGATGATTTTATTCTATCTTATTTGTGCAAAGGGGTAATCCAGCGCAAATTTCCGAAAACAGTGATTTCCTCCAACCCGTTTCCTGAATCTTTAATAAAAGAGAAAATCCAAAAAACAAATGATTTTTTCAAAATTGAAGAAGGCAATATTCTTGTTGAAGAATTTTCAAGAACGCTGCTTCCGTATAATTCTAAAAAACAGAGGATTTACCTTCTTCAGAAGAATGGTGAAAAAATTGAACTGGATAAATCTGAAAACCAAATCCTGTCCTCCTCAATCACAAATGCCAATACCAAATATATCCTGACATTTCCCCGAGAAATCTAATGTAATTTTTTACGAAAATATTTGGCTTATTCGGGAAATTCTTATCTTTGCAGGATATGGAATTTACGGCTTCGCAAATTGCAGGATTCATAAACGGCAGAATCATAGGCGACGAAAATACTCCTATTACCGGAGTTTCTCCTATTGAACAGGGTGAGGAAGGACATCTGTCTTTCATTGCGCAAAGCCGTTTTGCACCTTATATAGACACTACAAAGTGTTCAGTGCTTATTGTTTCCGAAAAATTATTGACAAAAGGGCAATACCAACCTACTATTATTGTTGTTGAGGATGCATATCTCGCATTTCAGGTTCTGATGAATCTTTATCAGGAAATGCAGGGCAGAAAATCCGGGATCGAAGAAGGTTCCTTCTTCCATAAGACAGCCCAAGTAGGAGAAGATGTATATATCGGTGCATTCAGTTATATTTCTGAAAAAGCCCAGATTGGAGATGGAACTCAGATTTTCCCACAGGTTTATATCGGGAAAGGAGTGAAAATCGGTAAAAACTGCAAAATAGACAGTGGCGCAAGAATTTATGATTATTGTATCATTGGTGACAATTGCGTAGTGCATTCCAATACAGTGATCGGAGGAGATGGTTTCGGATTCCAGCCGACTTCCGAAGGTTTCAAGAAAATTCCTCAGCTGGGAAATGTAATTATTGAAAATGACGTGGAAATAGGATCTAATTGTTCCATTGACCGCGCAACTATTGGTTCCACAATCATTGGCCAGGGAACGAAAATTGACAATCTCATCCAAATTGCCCACAATGTAAAAATCGGTAAAAATAATGTTATCGCATCTCAAGCTGGTATTGCAGGTTCCACAGTAATCGGAGACTGGAATCAGATTGGCGGGCAAGTGGGAATTGTTGGACACATCAAAATCGGAAATCAGGTAAAAGTACAAGCACAAAGCGGGGTAATTTCCAATACAAAAGATGGCGAAGTACTGTACGGTTCGCCGGCAATATCTTACAGTGATTTCAGAAGAAATTATGTGCATTTCAGGAATTTCACAGAAATTGTAAACCGCATCAATACCCTCGAAAATAACTCAAAAGATAACTCGAATGAGTGATAAACAAAAAACCCTTAAACAGGAAATTTCATTATCCGGAATCGGACTTCATACAGGAAAAGAAGTAAGTCTTACCATAAAACCCGCAAAAGAAAACACAGGTTTTGTTTTTGTAAGAACTGATCTCGAAGGCCATCCTCAGGTAGAAGCCGATGTCAACTATGTTACCACAACTGAAAGAGGTACAACCCTTGAAAAACTTGGTGTGAGAATCCATACCTGTGAACATCTTTTGGCAGCCTTAGTCGGATGTGATATTGATAATGCTATTCTTGAAATGAACAGCGCAGAGCCGCCGATTTTAGACGGATCTTCGAAGTTTTTCGTAGAAGCTATCGAAAAAGCAGGAATAGAAGAACAGTCTCAGCAAAGAGAATATCTTGTTGTAAAAGAAGTGATGAATTATGTTGATCCTTCTACAGGTTCAGAAATTACGATAATCCCTTCAGATAACTACGAGATTACCACAATGGTAGATTTCGGAACAAAAGTTCTCGGAACTCAGAATGCTACCCTCAG
>DAMDNI010000307.1:0-1388 GCA_032083825.1 Bergeyella sp.
TTGCCCCAAAATGATAAGCTGCTTTTGGCTGATAATAAAATCCTCCATCATTTTCCCCATCCTGAAACAAAAGGCCATATCCCAGATCTACACCCAAACTGAATTCAGGAGTGAAGCGATATTGTCCTGAAGCTGCAATTGGAACCAAACTAAGAGTTGGAACTTTGTAATCAGACATTCCATAAGAAATAGTTTTCCCAAACCAGGCCTGATAACCTGTTGCAACTCCTAAATTAAAGCTTTCTTCAACCGGCCAAAGATAGCCGACATCTACACCAACTTTAAAACTGTAAACATCACCGGCATCGCCGATTGGCAAACCTACGTTCAATCCTAATTGTGGACCAGCCTGAGCGTTCATCGCTCCAAAAAGTGCAAATGCACCCATTAAAAATAGTTTTTTCATGTTTAATTAATTTTATCAAATATAAAAAATTCCGATAAATAAAACTAAGTATTGATATTTTTAATACAAACTTAAAAAAATCACTCCTCTCTTAACCTTCTCTCCTCTTTTCCGTATGCATTGATGATTTTTCTTACCACAGGATGCCTTACCACATCTTCTTCTGTTAAATGTACAAAACCGATTTCTGAAACATCTTTAAGAATACGCATGGCTTCCTTCAATCCTGATTTCTGCTTTAAGGGCAAATCAACTTGGCTTGGATCCCCTGTAATAATAAATTTCGCATTCATTCCCATTCTTGTCAGAAACATTTTCATCTGAGAATGAGTAGTATTTTGAGCTTCATCCAAAATCACGAACGCTTCATCCAGAGTACGTCCTCTCATAAAGGCTAAAGGAGCTACTTCGATTACTTTCTTTTCTATAAAACCTTCCAGCTTTTCGTGCGGAATCATATCACGCAAAGCATCATAAAGCGGCTGTAAATAAGGATCCAGCTTTTCTTTCAGATCTCCCGGAAGAAAACCTAAGCTTTCCCCGGCTTCCACAGCTGGTCTTGTAAGAATAATCCTTTTGACTTCTTTGTCTCTCAATGCTCTGGCAGCAAGGGCAACGCTGGTATACGTTTTTCCTGTTCCTGCAGGCCCGATGGCAAAAACCATGTCTTTTTTCTCTGTTTCTTTAACGAGCTTTTTAAGATTGGTTGTTTTGGCTTTTATGATTTTCCCATTGACACCTTTCACAATGATATCCTGGTCGAAAACCATTTGTTTCTCAGTTTCATCCTTAATATTTAGGATGTTTTCTATATCTTTTAGCTGAATCGAGTTATTTTTGGAAACAAAACTCACGATATCGTCTAATTTCTGTTTCAGTATATCTAAAGCTTCCTGCGTTCCCATCGCAAAAATATGATGATCTCTTCCTGTGATTTTAAGTGTCGGAAAATTGGATTTTAAAAGATTAAAGTATTGATTGT
>DAMDNI010000307.1:1398-2563 GCA_032083825.1 Bergeyella sp.
TCTATTTCGTAGTGTAATTCAAACATTTATTTTGTCGAAATTTGGTTAGTGCTATAAATTTAGAATAAAAAAATTAATAAAACCCTTTTTACTTTTCCACAATATAATATTTAAAGTATTTTTGCAGATATACAAAGATTCCTGAAAATGCCACTGATTACCCTTACTTCTGATTACGGACTTACCGATTACCGAGTTGCCGCTATTAAAGGTAAAATCATGGGAATGAACGAAAGCATCCGTATTATAGACATTTCCCATGAAATTCAGGCCTATAATCTTTCACAGACTTCCTATATTATCAGGAACACTTATCGTTATTATCCGAAAGGAACCGTTCATATTATTTCAGTGGACAGTTTTTATTCCAAACAGAGAAAAGCCATTCTTTATAAGGCAGATGATCAATACTTTATTGCTGCAGACAACGGAGTGTTAAGCCTTATTTTTTTCGATCAGAAACCTGAGGAAATTTACGAAATTACATTGAACAACCGTTTCGATGATGTGGTGAATTTCCCGTCAACAGACATCTTTGTTCCGGCTGCCGTACATCTTCTGAATGGAGGATTGCCCGAAGTTATCGGCAGAAAATACAAAACTCCTAAGCAAATCAAATTCCTTCAGCCCGCTATCAATAATGCTGAAAAAATAGCAGTTGGCGAAGTGATGTATATTGATAATTTCGGAAATATCATTACCAATATCAGCAAAAGCTTTTTTGAGCAGCAGATGATTAATTTTCAAGATTTTAAAATCCGGGTTCGTAATATTACTTTTAATAAAATCTATAAATTCTATACAGATGTCGTCACAGACTGGGAAAGCGAATCTGAGTTTCACGGAAAGCCTGTTGTAATTTTCAATGAGGCAGATATGATGGAATTATCAATTTATAAGGGAAGTAAAAACAACGGCGCACAAAGCCTTTACGGAATGAATCCCGGTGATAAGGTATATATTGAATTTGAATAATATCTCTTATTTAAAATAAAAAATGGACGAAAAATAAATTCATCCATTTTTATTTATTTCCAAGCTTTACAGCGTTTCTTTCAGCCATTCGAAGAATTCTCTCTGCCAAACCAATCCGTTTTGCGGATGAAGAACCCAGTGATTTTCGTTCGGGAAATAAAGGAATTTAGTTTTCAATCCTCTCAGATTT
>DAMDNI010000308.1:0-2537 GCA_032083825.1 Bergeyella sp.
TTTCATATTCTCTTTTTTATTGATGCTGACCAGCTGCGGATCGGATGATCTGAGTAATACCAGAGCTTATGTGGAAGGTAAGATTGGCACAGAAAATATAAGCTTTGATGAAATCAATATTTTTATTAAAAGCGAAAACAAAGTAGTTGCTCAGACCATTCCTACCTCATCAGGGAACTTCGTGCTTTCCGGGCCGCTTTTTTCAGAAGGATTTTCAGTTCATTTTAATGAAAAAATAAAGTCGTTCTCTGCTTCAAAATCAAACTGTAGTATCTCCGAAGATTCTCTTTCGATAATTGTTCCGGAAGACGTTTCGTATATTGTTTTCAGTGAAGTAAAATTGAAAAAATGAAACGTTTTCTGCTTATCATTTTTCTTGGATTTTCCACTTTTGCATTCACGCAGAAAAAGAAAAAGTTGGATATCGTTTCCAATATAGAGGCGAGAGTTCCCGTGATGAAAGCTCTTGGCAATAATATTTTATCAAAAGATTTCGGTGTGTTTTACGGATTTGGGTTTGGAGGACAGCTGATGACGCCGCTGAACTTCGGGATCGGGTTAGATTATAATTTACTTTTCAGTGATGTCAAACCTCTACATCAGAATATGTTCGGAGAGCTTGGTTCGCAAAGGCTCACAGAGATATCTCTTAAACTCATACACCGCGATTATCTTTCGGAAGACATTTTTCTGGAAGAATCTGCAGGTTTTTCAATTTACCGTTTAAACAGTTTAGTAATTCCAGGGAAAGAAAAATATACACAGGGAAACGGAGGCTATAATATCGGCTTGAATTTAGTTTATACTGTGGATAGAGAAGGATATCAGCAGTTTGTTCTCGGAGCAAAAGGAAACGGATATTTTGCCAATGTCAACAACGAAAATCCTGATATTGAAAAATATTACTCACGTTCTGTGCTTGTAGGGCTTACAATCGGTTATCGTTATAATTTTTAGTAGAGACTTTTTAACGATAAAATTTTGGTAATAGTATTTATTGATATTTTATCATTCTTTTGAATTTTTACAGGATTAAAATTTCCAGCTTACATGGCATCAGGTTTGGAAATTACATCCAATAGTTAAAATTTAAAATTATGAAAAAGTTAACCAAAATTTTAGGACTGTTCTTCATTTCCTTTTTTGCCATTACCTTATTTGTGTCTTGTGACAGAGATGATGATCCTGTAGATAATGATTTTTTTGCAGGAACTTACAGCGGAGATATTTCTTATAATGCTGATGAAACAAGCATTTCAACAAGTTCAGGGAAAGTATTCGTTACAAAAATTGCCAGTGGAACGAAATACAATTTTGCTTTCTCCGATAGTATCCCTGATCTTAACGGCGTTGAGTTTGAGAAAAAAGGAGATAATGTTCTCGTAAGTGTAGGAGCTACTGATTTTCAGTATATCAGGATTGATAACAATACGTTGAAAATTCTTTATACCGTTGATGGCAAAACATGGACTGCCAATTGTACAAGATAAAAGATATTTTAAAAATAGCTTTTAAAATTAAACCTGCACATCCTTGCAGGTTTTTTTTTGAGACTATTTTATTTTTTATTAATTTAGTAATTGTTTTAAAATCAAAAATTTATACATTTATAATTATTAAATACAATGAAAATGAAAAAATTGTTTGCTCTCGTTACCCTTCTTCTATTCATGGGATTTGCTTCAGCACAGCAAACCGCTTCAGAACAATCAAAAACGGCTCAGAAGAAAACTGCTGTAAAAAAAGAAACTAAAAAGAAAACTGAAAAAACCGTTGCAACAACGGCTGCAACAGCAAAACTGAAAAAAGACGGAACAATTGACAAAAGATACAAGCAAAACCGTACCCTGAAAAAAGACGGAACTCCTGATAAACGCTACAAACAAAATAAATAAAAGTTTTTTAAACATTCACTTCCAGAAAGTCTGCATTTATCAGCAGGCTTTTTTTATTTTTGCATCATGTTACAATTCCTGAAAAAGAATATTGCTTTGATCTGGGCTAAAAAGCATGTAAGCAAAGCCGGAAATTTTAAAGACAACGCTGAGAAAGATCAGGAAAAACTTCTGTTGTCTTTGGTGAAAACGGCTGAGAAAACACTTTTCGGAAGAGTTCATCAGTTTGAAAATATAGTTTCAGTGGATGATTTTCAGGCAAATGTTCCTGTGGGAGATTACGAAGATCTGAAACCCTATATCGAAAAAGTAAAAAAAGGACAGCGCAATATCCTTTGGACAGATCTTCCGGAATACTTTGCAAAAACCTCTGGAACAACTTCAGGAACGAAATATATTCCCATTTCCAAAGAAGGAATGCCTTTTCAGGTGCGTGCTGCTCAAAGCGCTCTTTTCCATTATATTGCACAAAAAGGAAATGCAGATTTCGTTTCCGGGAAAATGATTTTCGTGCAGGGAAGCCCGGAGCTGGAAGATAATTTCGGGATAAAAACCGGCAGATTGTCCGGGATTGTGGCTCACCATATTCCTTCTTATTTACAAAAAAACCGTCTTCCAAGCTGGAAAACGAATATCATTGAC
>DAMDNI010000309.1:0-2489 GCA_032083825.1 Bergeyella sp.
TTGCCATTATCTTCCGGTTTATGAAATCATGATGGATGATTTGCGGGATTACCGTTTTTATAAAGAAGATTTAATTCACCCAAATTCGCAGGCGGTAAATTATATTTTCGAAAAGTTCGGGAAAGCTTATTTTTCTGATGATACCCAACAATTCATTTCGGATAATTTTAAAATTTCTCAAGCATTAAACCACAGGTCTTCCAATGAAAAAAGTGCAAAGCATAAGCAGTTTTTAGAAAAACTGAATGTAAAAATTGAGGAACAGCAAAGAAAAGTAAAACATAAAATATTTGGTTGATTGTTTTTAGTTGTCAGTTAAAAAAATCGGCAACTAATTACATGCAACAGGAATCCAAAGATGATCGACACTCACACCCATTTATATTCAGAAGAATTTGATCTTGACAGACCGGAGATGATTCAGCGTGCTTTAGATAAAGGAATTTCAGAATTTTATCTTCCCGCCATTGATTCTGAATCTCACGAGAAAATGTTTCAGCTTGAAGCAGAATATCCGGGAAAAATTCATGCGATGATAGGTTTACATCCTTGTTATGTAAAGCCGGAAACCTGGGAAAATGAACTTAAAATTGTTGAAACTTATCTCAATGAAAGAGATTTTCCCGCAATCGGTGAAATCGGAATTGATTTGTATTGGGATAAATCGACACTTGATATTCAGATTAAGGCTTTTGAACAGCAGATTGACTGGGCAATAGAAAAAGATCTCCCGATTGTCATTCATACAAGAGACAGTTTTGATGAAACTTTTGATGTTTTAGAAAGAAAAAAACATCCGAAGCTTCGCGGGATTTTTCATTGTTTTTCTGGAAATTTAGAACAGGCAAGGCATGCTTTAGATTTGAATTTTATTCTCGGAATTGGCGGTGTTGTCACTTTTAAAAATGGGAAAATAGATCAGTTTCTCAACCAAATTCCCCTCGAAAAAATTGTTCTCGAAACCGATTCGCCGTATTTGGCTCCGGTTCCATTTCGGGGCAAAAGAAATGAAAGCTCGTATCTTGAACTTGTTGCCGGGAAATTAGTGGATATTTACGGAAAAGACTTTTCTGAAATTGACAGAATTACAACAGAAAATGCAAACAGAATATTTAAAAAGCCAGAATAATCTGGCTTTTTTTATCTTTTTTTTCTGAAAAACTTCTTTTTCTCGGTTTGTTTTTTAAGCTGTGTTTTAGACGGAGGATTTCCGGCAGGAACGGGCTTATTGTTGCTGTCTCTTTTTTGTTCAATGAGATCATCGGTATGAAATGGATGATCTTTCACTACAGGGATTTTTTTTCCGATCAGTTTTTCTGTATTTCGAAGATTGGCGAGGTCAAGACCATCAACAAATGAAAATGAAGTTCCTTCTGCGCCGGCTCTTCCTGTTCTTCCGATTCTGTGAACATACGTTTCCGAAACATCAGAAAGCTCATAATTCACTACATATTTCAGGTCGTCGATATCAATTCCTCTTGCAGCAATGTCGGTGGCAACGAGAACACGCGTCTTTTTATCTTTAAAATTATTTAAAGCATTTTGCCTTGCATTCTGAGATTTATCTCCATGAATTGCCTGGGCAGAAATATTAGATTTGACAAGTTTTTTAACGATTTTATCGGCACCATATTTTGTTCTTGAAAATACCAGGACCTGGTCCAGTTTCGGATTTTGCAAAAGATGAATGAGCAGATCATTTTTATCGTCTCTCTCAACAAAATAAATACTTTGATTAATGGTTTCCGCAGTAGAAGAAACTGGTGTAACTTCTACTTTTACAGGATGATGTAGGATTTCTGACGCTAGATTTGCAATTTCTTTCGGCATGGTCGCAGAAAAAAAAGATTCTGCCTTTTTGCCGGCAAAAGTTTAATCACTCTTTTCACGTCATGCACAAATCCCATATCCAGCATTCTGTCGGCTTCATCAAGTACAAAAATTTGAAGATGATGAAGTTTCACAATTCCCTGACTGATAAAATCGAGCAGCCTTCCGGGAGTTGCAATCAGAATATCTACTCCTTTTTTCAGATCCTGCTCCTGCTGATGCTGTTTTACACCACCGAAAATAACAAGTGTTTTCAGATTCAGGTATCTTCCGTAAGCTTGGAAATTTTCTTCAATCTGAATGGCAAGTTCACGCGTTGGAGTCAGGATTAAGGCTTTAATCTGTTTTTGATGATTTTCATTTTCTGTTAGATTCTGGAGAATAGGAATTGCAAAAGCAGCAGTTTTTCCGGTGCCGGTCTGTGCACAGCCTAAAACATCTTTTTTTTCTAAAATGGACGGAATTGCTTTTTCCTGAATAGGAGTAGGATTTTCGTAACCTTCCTTCTGAAGTGCATCAAGAATAGGTTTTATAATTTTTAAGTCTGTGAATTTCAAATAAATATATTTTTAATGAAACAAAAAATTCCTCCATTCTGAAGGAATTTTGATGATGCAAAGGTAAGTCTTTATTTTTTAAGAATATTATTCTGCTTTTTG
>DAMDNI010000310.1:0-2071 GCA_032083825.1 Bergeyella sp.
AACGCCGCGTTCATAAGTTCTCACGAATATCTCGTCATCTGAGATTTTTTCCACAAAATTCACATTGATTCCTTCTTTTTGATAGGTCGTAGAATTGCGGATATTGTTACCTTCTTTGTAAACATTATAATCTTTTAACATCTCTACATATTGTACAAAATGAGGAGAGCCTGTATTTAAAACAAAATTTTCGCCGTCTTTTTCTATCTTGTCGACATTAATCATTTTCAGTTTTACAATTCCGTTTTTGATTTCAGCTTCGTGAAGGCCGTCAATCGCACTGAAAGTACATTTTTCTTCAAAAATATCCAGAAAATGGGCAAAAGCGACAATGCATCGTCCTCCGTTTCCGCACATGGTACTTTCGTTTCCGTCAGAGTTGTAGTATACCATTTTGAAACTGTTTTCAGGGTTTTCATAATCATTTTCCAGCAAAATCAAGCCATCGCCGCCGATTCCGAATCTGCGGTCACAAAGCTTTTCAATACGTTCTGTAGTTTTTGGAAATGAAAGATCCCGGTTATCAATCATGACGAAATCGTTTCCGGTTCCCTGGTATTTGTAGAATTCCATAGTTTGATAAGAATTTAAGCTCGCAAAAATACTAAAATTTAGGCCATGGAGGCTTTGATAAATGATAAGAAAAAAGGAGAAGATTACCTTCTCCCGTTATTTGATTTTGAAGTTTCGGAAGAATTTCTGAAACCGCTGTTTGTTTTATTTTCAGTATTCTGGTTCTGAATATTCCGTTGTCCGTTGCTGGAATTCTGGTTGATTCTTTGCCCGGAATTTTGATTATTTGGATTATTTCTGAACTGTGTGTTCCTTGTTCCAGAATTTGAATTCTGATTATTCCTCTGTCCGGAATTCTGAGGCGTATTTCTGAAACCTGAAGAATTAGAGGTAGAGGTTCTTGTATTTTTGAAACTATTATTGGTATTCCGGTTAGTATTATTCTGATTCCTTGTTACTACAGTTTTCTTTTCAAGAAAAATCATTCTGTTGTTGCTTCCATAATAATAGGGAACGCCGTTGGAATAATAATAATTCATATCATTTCGGTAATAATATCCATCATTTCCGTAGTATCCTCCGCTTCCATAATAGGCATTGGGAGCATAATAATATCCGTTACTATAATATCCGTCGTAATAATTGTTATCCGCATATCCGGTTGAATATCCGACACATGATGTAAGACCTCCGATAACGAGTATGCTTAATATTTTGATTAAACTTTTCATAATGATTCACTTTTTTTGAGGGTATAACTTTTTTTCCAATTTTGGTAACCAATGATTGCCATTACAGTAAAAACCAAATACTGTACCGAAGTTATTCCCAAACCTTTATATAAAAACATCGGGATGCAAATGAGATCACCAATGATCCAGAAAATCCAGTTTTCAATACGCCTTTTTGCCATAAACCACATTCCTACAAGAAAAATTGAAGTTGTGAAAACATCCAGCCAGTTTGCCCAATCCAGATGATGCAGACCCAATTTTACGTTAGCCATTGAAAAATGATTATCAATCCAAGGTTTATAATAATAAATCACAGTAACTAATAATAAGCTGAAAATGAATAATATAATACTGAAAATCCATTCTTTTACAGAAGCCCATTCCACATCAACATGAATGTGGTCATCAGAGTTTTGATTCCACAAAATCCATCCATAAATGCTCATTACCGAATAATACACATTAATCATACAATCTCCTAGTAAACCAGCATTAAAAAGAAGATAAACGTAAATTACCGTTGAAATAATCCCGGTAGGATAAACCCAGATATTTTTTTTGATGGAAAAAAAAACACTCAACAAACCAAAAGTTGCAGCTACAGCTTCTAAAATAATCTGGTAAGGCTCGTAAGACTCGTAAGGTTTGATAAAAAAATCGTAGAAATTGATATTCACTTGAATTGTTTAGATTGTATATAAATTAAAGTTTAAAAAAAATATATAAATGCTTATCCTGATTTGTTTCTTTGCAAGATTATGAATGAACGATAACTATTATTAGCAAAGAGTTAATCAACAAAGATAATGTTTTGTAAAAGAACA
>DAMDNI010000310.1:2081-2482 GCA_032083825.1 Bergeyella sp.
AAAATTTATATTTTCGTGAATCTTTAACAAAAACTATATGTCAAATATTTGGATTAAAAAACCGATGGAAGCTTATGAAGCCGACATTAAAAAAAGTCAGCTCAAGCGTGTATTGGGAAAATGGAGTTTAACAGCCATTGGTATCGGAGCTATTATTGGTGGTGGGATTTTCGTACTTACAGGAACCGGAGCTTATTATAATGCGGGACCTGCTTTAGCTCTTTCGTTCGTAATTGCCGGAATAGCGTGTGTATTTGCAGCGTTGTGTTACGCGGAGTTTGCATCAATTTTACCTGTTGAAGGTTCTGCGTATGCGTATGCTTATGGAACAGTAGGAGAGATCTTTGCCTGGATTATAGGCTGGGGATTGATTTTGGAATATGCAATGGGATCTATGACGG
>DAMDNI010000311.1:0-2442 GCA_032083825.1 Bergeyella sp.
TTGTAAATTCTCCGGAAAAAGCTTTTCCGCTTCCTGAAAAAATTGATGTCCTTTTCCTGGATATCGATCTTCCTGGCATGAACGGAATTGAATTTCGTAAGAAAATGATGGATATTCCTGCCTGTGTTTTTATCAGTTCACATCCGGAATTTGCTTTGGAAAGTTTTGAAGTGGATGCTATTGATTTCATTTCAAAACCTTTGAAAAAGGAAAGATTTGATTCCACTGCAAGCCGGCTTGTCGATTATTTCAGTATGAAAGAAAAATCGAATTTCTATGATATGATGCTCGGAAATAAAAGCCTGAATATTAAAGAAGGACATGACATCATTCAGCTCAATATTGATGATATTAAATATCTTGAAGCCCTAAAAGATTATACAAGGCTTATCACCCATCAAAGAAAATACTATATTCTAAAATCTTTGGGACAGCTTCTCAAAGAAAACAGCTTCGGACATTTTATAAGAATTCACAAAAGTTATGCAGTTCCGAAACATTTGATTACGAAAAAAACCAGTACAGATGTTACTGTAGAAAATAATTGGAATCTGCCTTTAGGAAGGGCTTATAAAAATAATCTAAGTTTTTTTGATATATAAACTGATCTCGGTTTCTCCTTCTTTTACAGAGCTTTGAACCTGAATTTCAACATCGATAGCCTTACATAATTCCCGAATCACGTGAAGCCCGAGTCCGTTTTTTATTCCGATGCTTTCCTGATCGCTGTACAATGCTTTGAATTTTTCGATATGAGCGCCGCCGCCGTTATCTTTGACAGAAATTTTTATAAAATCCTGACTTTCTGAAGATGTACACCATATTTTTCCGTTTTCTTTTTCCTGAAGTACTTTTATAGCATTGCCGATAAGGTTTCTAAGGATGGTTTTCAGAAATTCTTTATCGGAGAATATTTTCTGGTCTTGAGGATATTCATAAAAAAATTCGATGCTGTTTGCCCATATAAATTCATTTTTCAGTTCTGAAAAAAGTTCGCCTGAACTGAATTTTTTTGGATGAGGCTCAAATTTTTCCATTTGGCTTTTTGACCATAACAGAAGATCTTCCATTTGTGTAAGAAGCTGTTCTGCAGATTGGGTAGTCTGGTTGTTAATACGATTTTTTGTTTCCTGATCCATCAATTCAGGAGCTTCTTTCTGAAGATGGAGAAAATGAACCAAAGAAGCAACGGGACTGCGCAAATCGTGGTTGAGAATTCCGAAAAATCGCATTTTGTTGCGGTTGGCTTTTTCCAGTTCTGAATTCAGTAGTGAAAGTTTTAGATTGTTTTTTTTGCGGTTTTGACTTTGATAATAGAGCATTCCTCCGATGATTGCAATGGAAATCAATCCGGAAATAAGATAAATTCTTTGTTTTTTGGCATTTCGGATGGTGAGTTCATGAATGGTATTTTCAGCGGAAAGAGCTTTGATTTCCTGGCCTTTATTACGATTCTGGTATTTTGCTTCGGCGTTTGCAATACTTTGTTTTCCGGATTCTATGTAAAGAGAATCATTGGTCTGGTTGTAGATTTTGAAGTATTCATAAGCTTTTTCCCATTCCTGAAGAGCAGCATAACTTTCGGAAAGTTTTTGATTGATTTCTGCGAAGGAACGTTTGTCGTATACGTAAGCAAAATTTAATGCTAAATTAAGTTTCTTAATAGCCTCAGGGTATTTTTTCTGTTCGAGAAGCACTTTTCCTTTGATGACGTTGGCTTCCATTTCGATTTCTTCGTCTTTTGATTTTTGGGCAAAAAGTAAGGCTTTATCGGCATAATCTTCTGCTGAAATGAGATCTTTATTATTTAAATAAAATTCTGCCATATTCCGATTAGCATAGCTGAGATTCAGGAAAAGCATCGGATTGTTTTTGGCTGCTCTGTAAAGATTATTATAATTTTTTTTTGCTAGATCAATTTTATTCAAATTGGTATAAGCCTCAATGAGAGAATTGTATAAAAATGCGATCCCATCTGATTTATTAAGAAAAGGAAGGGCATAGTTGCAATATTCCACAGCTTTTTCATATTGCTTCATATCATTGTAGGCATCCGCAATCTGCAGATATGAAACCCCTATATTGTTGTTTTTCAGATCATCCCTATTTTTATCAAGAAGAAGATAATCGATGGCTTTTAATTTATAATTAATAAAATTCTCAAATTCCGAACGATCCAGATAATACTCTCCGAGACTGCCCAATAATATCGCTTTTGAGTTTTTATCCCGAACGGTGTCTACTACTTTTTTGATATATGAAATCAGATTTTTACCTTTTTCATGTTCTTTGATAGAGTAGTACATGTAATTTAGCCGCATTAAAGCGACGGTTTCCTGGTATAAATCTTTGTGTTTTTGCGCTAAATACAAAGATTTTTCAAAATATACAGTAGCCTTTTTATAATTATTGTCTGTGTATTAATAACCATAACCGGTATAA
>DAMDNI010000312.1:0-2432 GCA_032083825.1 Bergeyella sp.
CCCGACAATTTTGCTTCCCCAAAATTCCCCAATACCAATCATTCCAAAGATTTTGAGACTTAACGGATAGCCAAGCGGAGTCGTGGTATTGTCAATGACCGGGAAAAGTTTTGATGTCCTGAAAAACCTTACAGAATCAGGGCTTACTCGTCCTTTTTCATTCAGTAAAAACCGTAAGATGATCATTACTAAAGTTACGATCACCAGAGAAACCTGCATGAACTGTTCTTTTGCCCGGTTTGATTTTAGAAAATTCATTTGTATTGTGTTTTTTATTAATAAATAACATAATGCTCTTTTGTAATTATCTTTTCCTGGGGAATTTCTGCCTGCTCAAAAAGCGAATATTCAATGTTTTCGGAGAGCATATTCAAAGGTAAATCATTTTCTTCGAGCCCGAAAGGTTCTTCGATTTCCTGAATCAGAGCATCAAGTGCAATGAAAGTATAACTTATTAAAATGACAACTATCGGCATCATCCAGCCCAAACTATCTACCAAACCGAAAGGGAGCAGAAAGCAATACGAATAAACCGTTCTGTGAAGCAAAACGCTGTAAGGAAATGGAAGCGGAGTATTGGCAATTCTTTCGCAGCCGCCAACAACCTGCGAAAGCTGGTTCAATTGCTGATTGATACTTGCCAGAATAATAGAATCAATCCTTTCTTTGTTGTATTGGACATTCACCCACTTTCCCATTAGATCGAGTAAAATGACAGGTTTATGTTTCTTGTCTTTAATGAAATTGTAATCTTTTTCATTTAACAAACGTGGAAGATTTTCCTCCTGTTCCGAATTTCTTAATTGATAATTCAGTGCCCAGGTAAAAGCTGCAATTTTTTTTACGAAATTTATTTTTTCTTCCTGAAATTCAGGTGAATCATCGTGGATAAGTGTCAAAACCTGACGATTCAAGGATCTTGCTTCAATCACCAAAGAACCCCAAAGCTTTCTGCCTTCCCAAAAACGGTCATAGCTTGCCGTATTGCAGAATCCCATGAAAATTGCCAAAGCGAGACCAATGAGTGTAAAAATAGTAGGATTCAGCGGAACTTTGTATTCGTAAATCCTTCCGTTAAAGTAAAGGACAATCAAAGATAAAGCAGCTATGATTGAAAGCTGCTTTATAATTTTTTTCAGAACAGAACCTTTCCAAATGAAAAGCATTCGCCACCAGTTGGCTCTCTGTTTTGTGATCATTTTAGTTGAGTTTTAAGAATGCAAAAATCCAAAAGTTTTGCGAGAACTCAAAGAAAATGCAATGAATATTGATTTTTATATTTCGGCTAATAATTTTCCAAAATTATTTTAAAAACATTTTCGAAACTTTTTCTGCTTTCTTAGATTCTGAATAATCATAAAAACCTTCACCGGATTTTACCCCTTTTTTACCTGCCATAACCATATTTACCAATAAAGGATTAGGGGCGTATTTAGGATTCTTAAAACCGTCGTACATAACATTCAGAATCGCAAGACAAACGTCCAGACCTATAAAATCGGCAAGCTGAAGAGGTCCCATTGGATGTGCCATTCCAAGTTTCATTACGGTGTCGATTTCTTCAACTCCGGCAACTCCGTTGTACAAAGTTTCAATAGATTCATTAATCATCGGCATCAAAATTCTGTTTGCTACAAATCCCGGATAATCATTGGCTTCTACCGGAACTTTTCCTAATGTTTGAGACATCTGGTAAACAGCATCAAATGTTTCTTTTGAAGTAGAGTAGCCTTTGATAATCTCAACCAGCTTCATAATCGGAACAGGATTCATAAAATGCATTCCGATTACTTTTCCGGGACGTTTGGTTGCGGCAGCAATTTTAGTAATGGAAATGGAAGATGTGTTGGTCGCAAGGATACAATTCTCGGGAGAAAGCGCATCCATCTGAGCAAAAATTTTAAGTTTTAGTTCCTCGTTTTCTGTTGCTGCTTCAACGATTAAATCTGCATTCGCTGCTGCTGCTTCAAGCTGTGTAAATGTGGTAATATTTCCGAGAGTTTCTGTTTTTTGTGCTTCGGTAAGGTTTCCTTTTGCAATAATCCGGTCAAGATTGGCAGTAATTGTTTTGATGGCTTTGTCTAAACTGTCTTGCGAAAGATCAACAAGATTTACCTTAAAACCGGTTTGTGCAAACGTATGGGCAATTCCGTTTCCCATAGTTCCGGCTCCGATGACAACTATATTTTTCATAAAATTTAATAGGATTTTTAATGTCCTAAAATAATCATTTATATTTTATTCTGAATAGCTATTTCCAATGAAAGTAAAATCCTTTTTCCGTTGTGGCCATAAAATCCCAAACTGCTTTTGAAATGTCTGAGACCATTTTGCAGTTGATAATCTCAGATTCTGTAGAATCATTTACGAAAACGGAGATTGCGTAATGTTTTCCGTTTGGTAAAGTAACGATTCCTGCATCATTTTCTGCG
>DAMDNI010000313.1:0-2389 GCA_032083825.1 Bergeyella sp.
GGAACTGCAACATCTTTGGTTTTCTTTACTTCTTTGCTGTTATAATCTTCATCATATTCATAATCGGTATAATCTACTTTTTTTGAACCCAGTTTGTTGAGGATGAAAATTCCGTTTCCGGGAGCAATCTTCGAAATTGCTTTTTCGTCAAGAGCGATCTTCATGGTTTCCGCAATCAGGCTGATTTCTTTCTGATATTTTTCGTCTCCAACATTTTCAAATAAATTATACATCATATCGAAACTTTTATAACCATTCAGGCTGAAAGAATAATAGCCTATGTTTTTATCTGAAAGCAGCTTCGCTATTTTCCGGTTTTTTTTGCCTTTATAAAATTCACCGATGCTTTCCTGAACTTTGGCATTTTTGTTTCGGTAATTGTTGACAAGTCTTATCTTATCATCATCAAAATATAGGTTGTAAGCCGAATCGGAATTGTACATTTTTCCTAAAAATTCCTGGATACGATAGAAAGAGCCGGGTATTCCGTTGCTCATTCTCATGGTCTGATAAATATTTCCGTAATCTGCGTAGGCAAAAACATCTGCTTTTATGTCCCGGAAAGACAACATTTCTTTTGGAACCTGAAGCTGAAAATTGGTCTTGAAAATCTCATCAAAAGATTGTTCTGCGAGATTTTTATTGATTTTGAAATTTTCGATATTGATGGAATCCATTCTTTTCTGAAACTTTCCATCATCTTCCACAATTGGATATTCTTCTTCCTCTTCCTCAGAATTTGGAGTTTCCTTATTATTTTCTTCCTCAGGCTTTGCAGGATAGCGCTGGTATTTTTTGAGATATTGAATGTCTTTTTTAATTCTTTCGATTTCAGTTTTTGATTCTTTTATGCTTTGCTGGTAATATTCTAAATCTTCTTCCAGATATTTGATTTCTTCTTTATAATCGAAAGGCCTTTCTGCTTCAGCAATTTCGGGAGATGCAGCAATACTGTCTATTTTTAAAGCAACGGAATCTACAACAGCAACAACGCTGTCAGCCTCAGACTCGTTCCATTGGAACGGTTTGGAATATTCTACCATTTTTAAGACTGCATGCTGGTTATCCCATGCTACAAAAGTATTGTTGTCAAGATTGATATAAGAATATTGATTTTTTTTGGTGACTTCCAGTCCCTCTTTTTTAGAAGAATTGATAAAATCTAAAAATTTTTGGGGATCATTGAGGATAAAATGAGCGGTGTATGATTTCACAGAATCATTCAATGTTGCATAATGATACTGGGTTACATCGTATTTGATCCCGGTCTGAGAATAATCCGTCCATGTATTTTTCTTGTTTTTATCTTTGCTTACTTCCTGAAGAATAGGATTGAATTTTTCCCAGTTTATTTTGTTATTAAGCGTTTTCCCGTTTATTTCCATATAGAAAACCGTATTTTCAGGAAGTGTAAAGCCGTTTTGCGAAAATAAGACAATGAAAAAAAGGGAAAGGAAAAAAGTAAATTGTTTTTTGAGTAAAGAATATTTCATAGATTATTAGTTGAGACGTATCGTGTTATAAAGCTGTTTTTTCTGATTGATCAGATCGAGGATATTAGTGTCCAGTTTCAGTGCTTTTTTGTTTGGCGAAATGCTGTATGAAGCGTTGCTCTGAGATTTTATGCTGTTTTCAAACTGTAAAATGGAAGTGTAATTGGCATTATTGAAAACCTCTTTGTCTGCTTTGCTCAGGCTTTCATAATCGTTTTTGAAGGTGCTGATTTTGTTTTTTGTAAAAACTTTTCCATCAATATTGTTCGCATATAATTGAGTGGGAACCATTTTTCCGATGATTTTTTTTGTTTTTAGCTTTTCCAGGCCTTCGTTGATATTTTCGATTTTCCTGAAATTGCAGCTTAGCTTTATAATGTAATTATCAAAATCCATAGAGGTTTTTACATTGCTGATTCCCGGTACGCTTTTAAAAATACTTGCGGCTTCGTTCACTTTCTTTTCGATTTCCGCTTTTTTGGGAACTTTTTTACCGTTTATGGTCTCCATTTTGGAAATTGATTGTAATCGTGTTTTACTTTTACTGGCATTCAGGATTACGGAATATTCTCCGCTTCCGTCAGATTTCATATTGATTTTATCAATAATGTCGAAGCAGCTCGTAAGAGTGAGAAGTACGGCCGATAAAAGGATGTATTTAGAAATAATTTTCAAAGAAATATAGATTTGTGTTGCTGCAAAGATAATTTTTCTATCCCAAAAGTAGAAATGTTTTATGAAAATAGATTTTTTACTTTATATTCTTCCTTTCAGGAAATCTTGTCGGAGTTCTTCGTCCAGTTTTTCAATTGCGTAACGGAGGCATGTTCTCGGCATTGTTTTGTAATGGGTTGTAAGAAAAGCGAGAAGTTCCTCTTCATTTTTTTTGCCCATTT
>DAMDNI010000314.1:0-775 GCA_032083825.1 Bergeyella sp.
ACAGCACAGCAAATAACATTCAAGTGTATGAAGAAAAAACAAATACCTGGATAAATCTCACTGATGGTATAACTGTCTCTAACCCTTATACAAATACAGGAACAGATACCGGAAATGGTGTAATTATCGGGGATGCGAACAGCAATAAACCTGGAGTTTTAGTATTAGATGCCGTAGATAAAGCGCTGGTTCTCCCAAAAGTAGCCAATCCGCATACTACAATAGGAAATAAAGCCGTAGCCGGAACAATTGTTTATGACACCATAAGCGATTCACTTGCAATCTATGATGGTACCAATTGGCATTATTGGAATTAATAAAAATATCTTTTCAAATTTATAAAACCGGGCAGTATTACTCCCGGTTTTATTTTTAATATTTTTTGAAATGATAAAATGAAATCTATTTAAATGAAAACCTTTTAAAATATAAATTCATTAACAGAAAATAGGCTTTTGCATCGGAAAACATTCATTTTTGCAGTTAATTGTTCGCAGTTTCAAAATCAAAATACAGGAAAATAAGACTTTAATAATATGGTTTCGATTCAAAGCTCTATGTAATGATAGGTATATTGTGCTACTGTTGTGTTTGTATTTCCGTTTTCGTCTTTTGTAGTATATGTTTTTGTTGAGTTTATAAGAAAATTTTCACTATCGTACTTGTTATCATAAGTTGTGGACATCGATCCGTTTTTAATACCTGTCACAAAGTAATCTTCCAAAGGAACAGCAAGAGTATTTAGATTTGCCTGTCCATAATCGATCACAAACAT
>DAMDNI010000314.1:785-2352 GCA_032083825.1 Bergeyella sp.
ATAGGAAGAAAGGATATGAAATTGGTGAGGCTCATATTTCCTCCGTTGCTCAGAGGCCCCAAGCGGTTGTCCTCATAGAAGAAATTGTAGGTGAAAGAATTGGACAACATCATCTTTGTACAGTTGCCGTCTTTATCCAGAAATACTTTTACAGAAGTATTACTACTGCCCAGTATATTGAAAGCATAAGAATTTTCGGCAGCATTATAAAGGACGGGATAAGTTTGCCCACCTGTCATATAAGAAGCAATCCTGCCGTTAGCATCATAGGTGTACTGGCATTCATAAGTACTTGCGAAAGAAGAAGAAACCCTCCCGCTATTGTCATAGATGTAACGAAATTCGCCATCTCCGCTGAAAATAAATTTCTTAAATTTTTTATTATCGTAGTATTCTACCTTCAGCAGAGTCTTTCCGTCCTGATCGGTTACAGAGCTTAGGTAACGTTTTTCTGCTGGGATAACATAACTGTCTTCATCATCCTTGCTGCAGGAAACAGTGAGAATTACTGTAAACACGAATGCAATTATTTTTACAAAATTTTTCATTTTTTAAAAATTTTAAAGTTTATATTCAGCCTTTTTGTATATCAAAGTTTAATACTTCTTTCCGCAGCACCAAAAAACACCGACAGACGACAGGAAAGTTCCGATGAACGACAACTTTTTGTATGAATGTTTGATAATTATTCATTATTCCATTCTTAAAAAAAATCATTGTCTGAATATCTAAATCACTCATTGGGAAATAACTATGCGGTTTCTGAATATTTTTTATTAAATTGCTTTTGCAAAAAAATTGTCAGGCTATGCAAATATTCAGCTGTATCATAGTGGATGATGATTTAGTGAGCCGGGTTTCGCTGAAATCGCTTATAGAAAAATCCGGAAGATACTGTATTTGCGGAATTTTTGGATCCGCAGTTGAAGCACTTGTTTTTTTAGAAAAAGAAAAGCCGGACGTTTTATTCGTTGATATTGATATGCCAAATACTTCCGGCCTGGAACTCCGGCGAAAAGCAAGCGAAATCCCGGTATGTGTTTTCGTAACCGACCACGCAGAATTTGCTGCAGAATCCTTTGAGCTCAACACGCTTGATTTTTTATCAAAACCTGTGGATATTTCCCGTTTCCGCCAGACAACCGAACGTATAGCCGCTTATATCGAAATCCTCGGCAAAGCCGAACAATACAGCAGGCTGGAAAAAGAAACCGGAGAATATGTTCGCGTAACGGAAAATTACCGCAAAGTTTCCCTTAACACAAGAGAAATTGCTTACCTTGAAGCAATGAAAGATTATTCGAGAATCGTCACCCGAGATAAGACCTATACCGTAATAAGCGGATTGGGATCTTTGCTGGAAGATGAGCGTTTTCATTCTTTTGTACGCATCCATCGAAGCTTTGCAGTACAAAAATCTTTTGTGGAAAAAGTGGGTGGCGGCGAAATATCTCTGGTAAACGGCAAATCTCTTCCCATAGGAAGAACCTACCGTGAGAATGTGGAATTGTTATTCTGAATTAAAATATTTAAAGTTTGCTTTCATTAACCCATAAAAGTAAAGCAT
>DAMDNI010000315.1:0-1229 GCA_032083825.1 Bergeyella sp.
TATTTGGGAAATGACCTTTCCGGAACAGGAATCGGGTTGAGCTGGGATTATATCATTGTACACGAAAGCGGACACGAATGGTATGCAAATAATATTACTGCAAAAGACCAGGCTGATATGTGGATCCACGAAAGCTTTACCACGTATTCAGAAGTGCTGTTTGTAGACCAGTTTATTGATAAAGAATCTGGGAATAAATATGCTCAGGGACTTCGCCGCATGATTTCCAATGACCGTCCAATTATCGGAAACTACGGAATCCGAAGCGAAGGAAGTGGCGATATGTATCCGAAAGGAGCCAATATGATTCATACGATCCGCCAGGTTGTGAATGATGACGAAAAATTCCGTCAGATTCTGCGTGGGATGAATAAAGATTTTTATCATCAAACCGTTACAACAAAACAAATTGAAGATTATATTTCACAAAAATCAGGATTTGATTTTTCCGGTTTCTTCGATCAATACTTAAGATCAGTTAAAATTCCGGCTTTTGAATATGAACAACAGGGAAATCAACTGAAATTCCATTACAGTAATGTTGTTGAAAATTTCAAACTCCCGATCAGGATAAACGGAAATCAAACTCTACAGCCTAATACAGAATGGCAGACCGTTCAACTCGCTTCTTCCGATCCGATACAGCTGAACGCCAACTATTATATAAAATACAAGAAAATCAATTAAAATAAAAATCCGCTTTTTAGAAAGTGGATTTTGTTTTTTTCGCGTTGATTTATTTGAATCAATTGCAATTCAGAACATCTGAAACCATTAATCTCTGGCTGGAAGTATTGGCCGGAACAGCGACATCTTCAGACGGAATGTAATTTACCGAAGGTATTGTTTCAGGAACATAAATCCTTACTTTCATCTGTCTGTAGCCTTCAGGAAGATAGGATATCCAGAAACCTTTTGGATGAAGTCCCCATGTTCCCCGCTGAATTTCTGATTTTTCAGGATTTACACCGGCAAGCATCGCAAGTTTTTCCAATTCTTCATAGGAAGAACTTCCTGAAGAGGTGAAAAAATTTCGGATCTTGTTTTCAGCTTCTATCACACTTTGCGCTGCTGGCGGAAGTTTGCTTTTTGCCTGGCTCATCACATTATCCGGAACAAAATCTAATCCCATTTTGGAAAGTGAAAGAATATCTTTTTCCGAAAGCAGCTGCGCTGCAGTAAGCTTCATATCGCTGCTCATATTTTTGAAGCTTGTTTTAGCAATAATT
>DAMDNI010000315.1:1239-2303 GCA_032083825.1 Bergeyella sp.
AATTGCCCAAATCAGAGACTGAACTTTGCTTTGTTCAATATTTTGTTTTTTGTACCAGTTTTTAACGAGTTTATCTACAATCTCTTCTTTCGGGCCTTTCAATGGAGCATATAAATATCCATCGCCTTTGCTTGGCGCATATGTTCCGGCTTTCAGGCAAAAGCTTTTCAACCCGATTTCGTAAAAACCGGGAGTTAAAACATATCCCTGTTCTGTAAAATCTGCGCTGCAAAGTGCTGTAAATTTTTTGTCTTTTCCGAATGCAGATTCTTTTATTTCAGTAGTATTGCAGTCTTTAAAATTGGTCGTAATGGCTTCGGAAGTAATGGCGTTCATCATTTTTTCCCCAACCATTCCGGTAGTTTTCTCTTTTACTTTATCTTTACTCAAATCAAAAATCTGCGCCTGCGACGAAAACATTATGCACAACGCAGAAAGAAAGAATAATTTTTTCATAATTAGGAATTTATGGTTATCATGGAAGCAAATTTAACCAAAAAACTGAAAAAATAAATATGAAAAATGCAAAACGGGTGATTTAACCCAAAGTTAATATTCTAAGAAAGTTTCATGATAATTCGGAAAGTTGACCCTTTGCCGACTTCGGTCTGTGCAATTTTCAGATCGCCGTTATGATAATCGGTAATCACTCTTTTTGCAAGGCTCAAACCTAATCCCCATCCTCTTTTTTTGGTGGAATATCCGGGTTTAAAAACATTTCTGGCCTGTTTTTTTGTCATTCCGCATCCGGTATCTTTGAAGTCGAGAATAATATTTCTATTTTTTTCGTAAACAGAAATATCAAGATCTCCGATTCCTTTCATCGCATCTACTGCATTTTTTACTAAATTTTCGATTACCCAGCTCAAAAGAATACGATTGTGAGGAACGAGAATTTCATGATTTGAAAAATTGAGAGAAAAATTAACTTTTGTGGAAATCCTGGTTTTCAGATAATCATAGTTTTGCTGTACGCTTTCATTGAGATTATAATCATTAAGTTCTGGGATTGACCCGATTTTTGAGAAACGTTCCGAAATGGTTTTTAATCTTAAAATATCTTT
>DAMDNI010000316.1:0-2300 GCA_032083825.1 Bergeyella sp.
CGGGCTGAACGGTACAAAACCAATTCCCAATTCTTCCAAAGTCGGAATGATTTCTTTTTCGGGTTCACGATAAAACATGGAATATTCACTTTGCAAAGCAGTAACCGGTAAAACAGAATGCGCTTTTCTGATGGTTTCGGCACTTGCTTCGGACAATCCGAAATGTTTTACTTTTCCTTCGGCGATTAAGTCTTTTACCGTTCCGGCAACTTCTTCAATCGGAATTGTAGTATCAACACGGTGCTGATAATACAAATCGATGCAGTCGGTTTTTAATCGTTTCAATGAACCTTCCAATGCTTTGCGAATGCTTTCAGGACGGCTGTCCGGAAGATTGGTTGCGTTGCCATCTTTGAATCCGAACTTCGTTGCAATCACGATTTCATTTCTGAAAGGTGCTAATGCTTCGCCCAATAATTCTTCGTTCGTGAAGGGTCCATAAACTTCTGCCGTGTCAAAAAACGTAATGCCTTGTTCGTAAGCGGAACGCAACAATTTTATCGCTTCACTTTTTTCGGTGGGTTGTCCGTATCCGAAACTCAATCCCATACAGCCCAATCCCAATGCGGAAACTTCTAACCTGCTATTTCCTAATACTCTCTTTTGCATGACTTTTTCTTTTTTTATATTATTTCTACTGCAAATTTCAACCGAAAAGGCAAGCTTATTCTTATACAGATTACTGCATTTCTTACCATTTTTACGGATTCCAAATTTTCGATGATTATTAGCTTGATAGAATTTCTACATTTGTATTACGAAAAAAGGAAATCGTTATGAATGAAGTGATTTATTTCAATTCGGTAAGTGACTACAATACGTCTTGTGGTGTGGAAACTTTGCATCCGTTGGTCAGCATTTTGGATTTGTCGAAATGTCCGCCACGAAAATGGGAAGCCGGAACTTCTGTAAAAATGAATTTCGGGATTTATGGTATTTTCTTGAAAGATGTGGTTTGTGGCGATATTCGTTATGGTCGTGATTATTACGATTATCAGGAAGGAACGTTGGTGTTTATCGGACCGGGACAAACTTGGAACGTGGAATATGAAACCTCCTATTATCAACCTCATGGTCATGTCTTAATTTTTCATCCGGATTTGATTCATGGAACGGCTTTGGGAAAAACGATTTCCGACTATAAATTCTTTTCGTATCAAATGAATGAAGCGCTGCATCTTTCCGAAAAGGAAAGACAAATTATTTTGGATTGTTTCGCAAAAATTCAATTGGAATTGCAGCAAACCATCGATAAACATAGCAAAAAATTGATTGCTGCCAATATTGAATTGTTTCTCAATTATTGCGACCGCTTTTATGACCGTCAATTCATCACAAGAGAAAACATCAACAAAGGAATTTTAGAAAAATTTGAAGCATTAATTCAAAATTATTTTTCTTCGGATAAACCGCAAAATATTGGTTTGCCATCGGTTTCATATTGTGCAAACAAATTGAATTTGTCCGCCAATTATTTCGGAGATTTAATCAAAAGAGAAACGGGAATTTCGGCTCAGGAATACATTCAAAACCAAGTGATTAATTTGGCGAAAGAAAGAATTTTCGACCTTAATAAATCCATTAGCCAGGTTGCAAATGATTTAGGCTTTAAATATCCGCAGCATTTTACCAGGTTATTCAAACAAAAAGTTGGGATAACTCCTCATGAATACAGAAATTTTAATTGAAACAAAACCAATTTCATTTTTAATCTTTGCAAAAAACATTTTTATAAAAGAAAATACAGATTATTCAAAAGCTGAAAAATAGACATTTGTCTGCTTTACTCTATTTTCGGACCTATATTTTTGTAAGCAAAGTATGTTATATGAAATATAAAAAACCGGTTCTTTCTTTGGCAGTTACATTATCTGCTGTTTTTAGCTTCCAATCTTTATCGGCTCAGAAAAAAGTATATTTTGGTATTGAGTCAGAAACAATGACCTGGATCAATAAAGGATATCATGGTTCCTTTTAAATGGCATCAGAGGACGCGTAGTCATTGCCAAATCCACATTTCCGAAATACCTCAATCCTTATGGTTTTAAAGATCTCACATCAGAATTTCATGAATATGAATAAAATTAATAAAGCTCGTTTTTCTTTAAATTTGCTTATTCGAAACCGAAAAACAGAATGAAATTTCTTTTAGAAAACCAGGAAACAGAAAGGCTTATATTCAGAAAACTTGAAGAATCAGATTTTGAAACCTGGCTGAAACTCTTTCATGACGAAACCACAACAAAAATGCTCGGAATGCAGGAATTTCGTTCACCAAGAGAACGATGCGAAAAATGGTT
>DAMDNI010000317.1:0-1240 GCA_032083825.1 Bergeyella sp.
TGAAATTACACGCTCATAATCAATGTGATTAAGTTTATTCAACTCTTCTTTTTCCAATAGATATTCTTTTTCCAGCTCTTTGGAAAGCTGGTAATCAAGATGATCAATAGAAAGATACTGTGGATGAAGCGCATACACTGAAATCGCAGCATACGGATAAGAATCTGTCCACGTATAATTTGCCGTTGTGTCATTGATCGGAAGAATCTGGATAACTCCTAAATTAGTTTCTTTTGCCCAATCTGCAAGAGCTTTTATATCAGAAAATTCTCCAACTCCGAACCCGTTTTCACTTCTCAGGGAGAATACAGGGACTGCAACTCCGGCAGCATGATACAGCTCAAAAGATTTGTATTTGAAAAAATGGTCGGCTTTGATTTGAAGAACGTTATTATCCACATTCGGAACCGCCCATCTGTTTTCGCCATACTCAACATCAAATACATTTCCCGTAATATCGTCCATTACACCATATTTGTACTGGATAAACTGTTTTTCAGGAATTTCAACTGCGGCTTCCCAAACTCCGTAATCAGTTTGCTGCATCGGAATTGTTTTTAAGTATTCCCAGTTTCCAAGGGAAGATGTGTTTCCTAAAATAACGATTCTCCAGTTCGGATGATAAAGCGGAGCTTCCAGACGGAAAAGATGAGTATGTTTTTTAAGAACTGAAACTTTTTCGGGTTTAAAAGTGCTCAGTTTGTTTTTCAATATTTTATTGGTCAGGTAATTTTCCGGAAAATTTTTAAGATTCCAGACATCAAAAATTTCAAATTCCTGATAATTATGCGGAAGTTCAAGGGTGTGCTCTGCAAATTCTTCGTCCAGAATATTTCCTTCGGAAGAAACAAGCTGATAACGGTAATTCAGATTTTTGGAAAAAAAATCTACTTCTGCTTTCCAGTTTCCGTTATCTGCATATTCAAGGGAATGAATGATCGGATCCTGACCTTCGTCAGCAACCAGAATCTGGAGTTTTTCTCCAAATTTTGTGTGAAAATTGATATTAAAATATAACTTCATACAGTTCAAATTTTTAGGCAAACAAAGGTAATGATTTTTACTTTGTCAAATACTGAAAATTATCAATTTAAATGATTTTCGAAAAAGAGATTAAGCACTGATAAACAACAGTTTACAGAATCGAAACAATAACATGATTAATTTCATAAAAAAACCTCTTCAAGAATAAATCTGAAAAGGTTTCTGTCCGATAAATTTTTAATAAAAAAAATTAATC
>DAMDNI010000317.1:1250-2284 GCA_032083825.1 Bergeyella sp.
AACAAGGATTTTTCTGGTTGTTAGTATTTTACCCACTTCGTTATAAACATTCACTATATGTATATTCTTTTCGGAAGAAAAGCTAAATAAAGTCTTTGACTGTCAATATTTTTATTAAAAAAACAATTATGGTTCTGTATCTAAAGTAAATATCACCGGAATTTCTATTCCGGAGTTCAAAATATTTAAAAATCATCGAATAAGATGTCGGGAGCATCTTTACTGGAAAGAGCTATAAAATCCTGATATACAGGAAAATTTACTCCTAAATAAAGTAAAAATAAAGGAAATATTTTTTTTTTCATACGTCATGTTTTTAAAGATCGATCTCCAAAATTGGAATGCACTAAATTAACATTTTTTTCAAATAAAAAAATATTAATTTACTTTTTTCACAATAAAAAACTCCTTTTAACAAATTAAAAGGAGTATAAATATTATTTTAGAATAATTAATTCAAAACATATGTCGTACCATCTCTTCCATCTTTCAGCTCTATTCCTTCTTCAAGAAGTCGGTTTCTGATTTGGTCTGAGAGTTCGAAATTCTTTGCTTTACGAGCCTGGTTTCTTAACTCAATTAAAACCTGCAGTGTCTGATCAAGCTTTTCATTGTTATTTTCTTCGATATTCTGCAAACCTAATACGTCGTAAACAAAAGCATTCATCAGTATTCTGAATTCTTCTAAATCTTCAGCAGAAATTTGTTCTTTCCCATCTTTTAATGCAAAAATAAATTTAACAGCTTCAAAAAGATGCGAAATGAGAATCGGCGAATTGAAATCATCAGTCAGTGCTTCGTAAGATTTTTCTTTCCACTCTTGCAGATTAAAAGTGGCAGAATGAGAGCTAGTTGCAGACTGAAAATCATTCAAAAATTTAGTTGCTTCCATTAATCGCTGAAAACCTTTTTCTGCTGCGATCATTGCATCATTCGAAATATCTAGAACGCTTCTGTAATGTGCCTGCATAAAGCAGAATCTCACAACAGAAGGATGAAAAGGTTTTTCAAAAAAATCATTTTCTCCGGTAACC
>DAMDNI010000318.1:0-2233 GCA_032083825.1 Bergeyella sp.
TACTTGTATAACCTTTAAAAATACTGAAATGAAATTTAATAAAGTTTGGTTTTTAATTGTTCCATTGCTGCTTTGGTTGAGCGGTTGTGATGAACGAAAAAATCATGATGATGATTTACCGTCTAGCATTAATATTATTACGGCACTAAAGGGAAATAACGCCAATGCAACCATTGATGATTTGCAGGGTTTAATTACGCTGGTGCTGCCTCCAAAAACGGATGTCACCCAAGTAAAACTGGATATCGAAACACCTGATGGAGTGACTACTTATCCAGCCAGTGGCAGTATCGTTAATTTATCTGAACCTATGGAAATTAATGCTTCGTTTAATGGTCAGAGCAGGAAGTATCTGATTACAACAAGAGTGCTTCCTAATGAAATCGCATTCCTCGGAAACAAACCTACATTTGAAGAGTTGATTTCGGATTCTGATGATGATATCATTGCAGCAGCGCAATGGATGAAAGACACCTATGCGGAGGACTTTGTTTATTTGGATATCCATACTCTTACCTATGAGCAACTGGAAAAAGTAAATGTGGTGGTATTTTATTTTGATCAGGTGGGAACTTCTGATCTTCCGGAAGAGTTTATCAGCAACAAAGCACCTCTGCTCCAATATCTGGTAAAAGGAGGAAAACTTGTTCTGGGTGGAATGGGTACCAATTATGCCCAAATCTTAGGAAGAGACAAGAGTAATATGCTCACCATCCGAAGCAACGGTGTTGGCTCTGTTTCACAGGATACTTGGGCTATTGACGGGGGTGTGAATTTTCTATCCTCTAAACTTAATCACCCCGTTTTTACCTTTAATCCTGGGATTATTACTTTTGATAGTAATGGGTATATTCCTGTAATAGATGCCGGATACAAAGAAGACCACAACAATATGTGGGATGCCGGTCCATTATTAGCTGCCGGACATCAACCTGGCCAGTTTAATGCTTTTGAAGCACAGTTTGGCGGTATCGTATTGGGGGTATGGAGCGGCGTTACAGATGAATGCTGCCCGGGGATTGTAGAGTTTATTCCCAATAGTATTTATGCCGGTCGCATTATTGCGATTGGAATCGGAGGATTAGAATGGCATATGAATGATGGCAGAGTAAATGCCTACGACCATAATGTAAAGGGTATTTATAAAAACTCCATTGATTATCTCTCTACCAAGTAATTCAATTAAATCAAAAAAACTATTGTAAACTTTTAAAATGAAAAAAATAGTATGTTATGGCGAAATCCTATGGGATGGTTTGCCCACCGGTAAAATTTTAGGCGGTGCACCACTTAATCTTGCGTTACGGTTATCGTCTTTGGGTTCTGATGCGAAAATGATTTCCATGATCGGCGAAGATGCACTTGGTGAAGAAATCAAAAGCGAGTTGAAAAATCGGTCATTCGATGCCTCTTTCGTGCAGACTACACCCTTGTATGAATCTGGTTATGTAGATGTTTTTCTGAATGAAAAAGGCTCCGCAACCTATGATATAAGAAAAGAAGTGGCTTGGGATTTCATTGAAATTAATGAGCATAATGTTCAGGCAGTAGAAGAATCTGATGTGTTCGTATTTGGAAGTCTGGCATGCAGAAGTGAAGTAAGTCAACAAACTCTTTTTAACCTTATTTCCCATGCGAAGTATTGTATATTCGACGTGAATCTCCGGAGCCCACATTATGATTTTGGCGTAATCGAAAAATTAATGAAATCTTCAGATCTCATCAAGATGAATGATGACGAGCTATTTGAAATAGCCGAATATTTTGGTTCCCCTTATAATTCTCTGGAGCAGAATATCGAGTTTATTTCAGAATTTTCAGGTTGTAAAGAAATATGTATCACCAAAGGGAAACATGGAGCAGTCTTTTACAAGGATGGAAAATATTACTATAACAGTGGTTTTAAAATTGAAGTAAAAGATACGGTAGGAGCCGGAGACAGCTTTCTGGCCACCTTGATACACTATTATGTGAATGGAGAAGAAATAACAAAAACGTTACAGTATGCCTGTGCAATGGGAGCGTTGGTATCCGGAGAGCATGGTGCGAATGCGTATATTGAAAAAGATAAATTTTTAGAATTTGTCTATGGTAATAAAAATGCCATGAACTTTTCAAAAACGCACTAAAGTGCCTGATAATCAATTTAAGAAGGGTGTCAAGTTTTAAGACACCCTTCTTTTCTATTACAACTTCACTTCACCCGCAATCGCTGCTTCCTGAAGGTAAATTT
>DAMDNI010000319.1:0-630 GCA_032083825.1 Bergeyella sp.
CGTGTGTGTGTTTTATATACAATATTAAGTATATACCACGATAAAAAGCAGGGTGAAATCACCCTAAATTGGTTTTTAAATAAAAATTATTTTTCGTTCAGAGATTCTTTCAGCTTCATCAGTTCCGCTTTTACATACTCTAAACGGCTTATAATCGAGACCGTTTCCGAGATTTTGCTGTTTGTAGTAAGCGCAATTCTGGCTCCGTCCAAAGTATAGCCTTTTTCTTTCACAAGATGGTAAATCATCTGAAGATTCTGAATGTCTTCAGGAGTGAAATACCGGTTTCCTTTTTTATTTTTTTTGGGGCGTATAATCGGAAATTCCTGTTCCCAATAACGAATAAGAGAAGTATTCACATCGAAAGCCTTAGCTACTTCGCCAATAGAATAGTATAGTTTGTCAGGAAGATTAAGTTTCATCTTTTAATTGAATTTTCAAATATAAAAATTTTTAATTCGTAGTTACAAATTGTACCTTGCCAACTTTAAAATTTATCATCATGAAAAAATATTTGAAATGGAGTTTTGCAGGATTTTTGTTGATGTTTATCAGTTGTAAAATCCAAAATATAAAAATTATGGACTCTGATCATGATAAACCTTTGCTGATTTCAGACAAATTTGCTTT
>DAMDNI010000319.1:640-2213 GCA_032083825.1 Bergeyella sp.
TACCGAAGGCCCTGCAGCTGATCAAACCGGAAATGTTTATTTTACGGATCAGCCGAACGACAAAATCTATTTCTGGGACTGGAAAACCAATAAAATCGAACTTTTTCTTGACAAAACAGGAAGAGCAAACGGAACTTATTTCGATAAAGATGATAATCTCATCACCTGCTCCGATGAAAACGGAGAAATCTGGAAAATCTCAAAAGATAAAAAAGTAACAGTCTTGTCAAAAGGTTTTGAAGGAAAAAGGCTGAACGGCCCTAATGATTTGTGGCTGGATTCTTTTGGAGGAATTTATTTTACAGACCCTTTGTATGAAAGAGATTACTGGATAAATTTCAAACAGGAAATTCAGGAAAAGAATCTTTATTACCGAAGTCATTCCGGAGACATTTCTAAGCTGGAGACATTCGTTCAGCCAAATGGAATCGTCGGAAGTGAAAAACTCAAAAAGCTGTATGTTTCTGATATTGATGCCGGAAAAACATACGTTTATGATATTCTTGGTGAAGGCAGATTGTCCGCAAAGAAATTATTCTGTGAATTAGGTTCTGACGGAATGACACTAGACAATCACGGAAATCTTTATCTGACCGGTGAAGGCGTTACGGTTTTTAATCCTGAAGGCAAAAAAATTCTCAACATTCCAATTCCTGAAAAATGGACTTCGAATGTAACTTTTGGAGGGGAAAACAATGATATTCTATTCATTACCGCTTCGAAATCAGTTTATACTTTAAAAACCAAAGTAAAAGGAACAAAATAATTTTTCCAAACCTTAACCACAAAAGTTATTAAAACTCATTCTTTAATTTTTGTGGTTAAGAAATTTAATAGGCAATTTCCATTTTTACTTTTTTACCTTTTAGTTTTTCGTTGGCAAGCTGCTTTAGCAAAGAAACAGTTTTTTTTCTGTTGACGGCTACATAAGAAGTGGTATCTTTTACTTCAATTAAACCGATATCTTCTTTTTCCAGGCCGCCTTTTTTTATTAAATAACCAACAATATCCACTTTGTTGACCTTATCTTTCTTCCCGGCACTTATATAGATGGTCTGATTAGGCGTTCTTTCCGGAACTTTATCAAATCCGGCCACATGCTCTTCGGGGATATTATTTTTAATGAAAGGAAAATTCTCATCATCCGTCATGATAATATATGCAAAACCTTTCGCGTTCATTCTTGCGGTTCGTCCGTTTCTGTGCACAAAAGCGTCTTCTTTCGGTGGCAGCTGATAATGTACAATTGATTCAACTTCTGGTACATCCAAACCTCTTGAAGCCAGATCTGTTGTGATTAAAATCCTTGCAGAATCATTTCGGAATTTCAGCAGTGCACGTTCTCTTTCATCCTGTTCCATTCCCCCGTGAAAGGTTTCTCTGGCAATCCCTTTTTCCCTGAGAAGCGAGGAAATCCGATCAACAGCATCTCTGTGATTGCAAAAAATCAAAGTTCTTTTGTTACCTATTTTACAGATTAGATTAAAAAGCGTATTGAGTTTTTCTTCCGGGATTGTCATTACTTTTTTTAACTGAATATCCGGTTTTATTTCATTTAATTTTAAAAAACTAA
>DAMDNI010000320.1:0-2212 GCA_032083825.1 Bergeyella sp.
AAGCGACAACCATTACAGAAAACGGAGTCTCGCATCCCGCCTATGGTTATGCCGGAATTGTAGCCGGAGCATCAGCAATTTTCTTTGCTTATGTTGGTTTTGATGCGGTTTCTACACAGGCAGGCGAAGCCATCAATCCTAAAAAAGATGTCCCTTTTGCCATTATTGCCTCTTTAATTATCTGTACTTTACTTTATATTTTAGTTTCATTGGTATTAACGGGGATGATGCATTATACCGATTTTAATCCGCTCGGAAAATATCCCGATGCAATAAAAGCACCTGTAGCGTATGCATTTGATATTGCAGGAAAGCCTTGGGCAGGATATATTATTACAATTGCAGCAACAGTAGGTTTGATTTCAGTTTTAATGGTAATGATTATGGGACAATCCAGAATTTTCCTTGGAATGTCAAAAGATGGTTTAATTCCGAAAACATTTTCCAAAGTAAACGCAGAATCTGGAGTTCCGAGAAAAAATCTATTTATTTTGGGAGGCGTGATTTCTGTTATTGCCGCCTTCACCCCAATCAATGATCTTGCGCACATGACAAGCTTCGGTACTTTATTCGCATTTACAATGGTATGTGTTGCAGTTTGGGTTTTGAGAAAAAAAGAACCCAATCTTCAGAGAAA
Source organism: Bergeyella sp. (assembly GCA_032083825.1). GTDB lineage: Bacteria > Bacteroidota > Bacteroidia > Flavobacteriales > Weeksellaceae > DAMDNI01. Next base: position 638 of record DAMDNI010000320.1, read on the forward strand.
CTTCAGAGTTCCGGCTTTACCTGTTATTGCGACTTTAGGAATCCTGATCAATGTTTATCTGATTATTAATTTAAGCAAGGAGGCACAAACCTATTCTTTGATCTGGCTTGCTTTAGGATTTGTAATCTATTTCCTTTATAGTAAGAAAAATTCTAAACTGCAAAACGGAGGTTTTGGTGAAACCTTCAAGGCAGAACAGGAACCTCTGGAAGAAATAGATATTGATATCGACAACAAACAGTAAAAATTGAATTCCGCAGATACTGCGGAATTTTTTTTAATTATATTTGAATGCATGAATAAGATATATTTTATCCTCTTTTTTCTGATTTCGGTTTTTACGTTTTCCCAATCTTTGGAAATTGAGACATTATTGAATGATAAAATCAGCATCAGGGCCATTCAGATTTGGGATGGTAAAGTCTGGTATACAGGAACAGATTCTAAATTCGGATATGTGAATCTGAAAGATACTCTGGATAATAAACAATTGAAACTTTCTGAAAAAAAATTGCAGTTCCGTACTTTGGCGCAGAATGACAAAAAATTTTACACAATTAATATTGAAAGTCCAGCTTATTTTTTTGAAATAGATAAAGAAAATCTTTTTTCTAAAATCGTGCATACAGATACTTTGAAAACGGCTTTTTATGATGCATTGCATTTTATAAATAATAAAATTGCATTTGCATTTAGCGATCCTGATAAGAATTACAACGTAAAAATTAAAACAATAATTCCATGTAAGAATATTTACGAATTTATTCATGTCGGCTTCTCAAACCACGATAATTACAAATTGAAAGTTGGTGAAGCCGCATTTGCCGCAAGTAACACCAATATCGTATCCTACAAAAAAACAGTTTGGGTTGCAACAGGTGGAAATGCTTCGCGAATTATTAAATCCTCAAATTTGGTAGATTTTGAAATTTTCAATACCCCTTTCATTCAGGGAACATCTTCACAAGGTATTTATTCCATTGATTTTTATGACAAAAATTTCGGAATTGCAGTTGGGGGAGATTACACAAAACAATCTGAAAATATCAACAATATTGCAACAACAAATAACGGAGGAGAAACATGGCAGATTCAGGCTTCTGGAAAAAATGCAGGTTACATGACATGCGTAAAAATGCGTCCCAAATCCAAAGGAAAGGATATTATTGCAGTTGGTGACCAGCATATCTCTTTCTCGAGTGATTTCGGGAAAACATGGACAAAAATTTCAGATGAGAAAAACTTATATGTCTGTGAATGGATTGACAAAAACACCCTTATTTTTGCCGGAAAAGACCGGATTATAAAAGCAGTTTTAAAGTAGCATTTTATTTTTTTATCAGCTTTTGAGAAAAAACTTTCTGTCCGTTTTGTTTCACATTTATAAAATATATTCCCGGAACTAAAGAGGATATATCTGCACTGCCATTCTGAGATAATTTCGTGATTTCAGTCTTTTTGCCTTCTGAAGAATAGATTTCTACGCTTATATTTCCATCAATTCCTGAAACGAAAATGTAATCTGAAGCCGGATTTGGATAGATTTTATATTGTTTTGTTGAGTTTTCTCCTGTT
>DAMDNI010000321.1:0-2212 GCA_032083825.1 Bergeyella sp.
TTCAATCCAGCCAATCATGGAAGAAAGCGGAGTTCCGATTTGATGAGCCGTTTCTTTAGCAAGGCCGGCCCACAAAAATCCTTCATCGGTCTTTTTCATTGTCCGCATAAACCATATGGAAAAGAAAAGGTATGCAAGAATAAAACTTCCAAGGAGATATGGGAAATACCTTATATTATTCAGTAACTGAGAGTTATCATAAAAAACAAGCTGCTTTTCACCGCTCGAAATGGTAATTTCAAAAGGCTCGTAATTGCTTTCCATCGTCATAATGTAAGATTTTAAAGCCTCGGAATCATGGGTAATTTCTTCAGGAATATTCCTCACACTTCCGTCATACAGCAAAGGATTTTTATTTTCATCAGTAATGATGACAGGAAGCTGGTCATTTTCCTGCAAGATTGCCAAGAGAAGTTCCTGAGTTTCAGCATCCATTGTAGAATTGTCCTGCAGAATCTGCATGGCTTTTGCAAAAATTTCAATTCTTTTGGCTTCTCGGGTTCTCAATTCATTAATGAGAAAAACAGAATACAGTGCAACAGCCGCAACAATCGCAGTGAAAAGAACGTAAACAAACCAGATGTTGATCCGGGCAAGTAAAGGTCTCTGCTTCATTTATTTTAAAACATTCAGCACTTTGTACAGGGCATCGCTGATGTTGCTACCCTGATAATTATTAATAATAATCGAAAATACATACCCTTTATGATATCCTGCAAAAGATTTGGTGTCTTTCATGGTTCCGCTTTTCATTTTCATATCATTTCCTTGTGTAGGAAATCCTTCAAAAAATTCGGGATACCAATTTTGCTTTTTTGCCCAAAGCAAAGCCTGAACTTCAGCTCTTGCAGCAACATAATTTTGCGGAGAAAGGCCACTTCCGTCTGCAAAATTAATCATGGCAGAATTGATGCCTTTTGACTTCCAGAAGTCTTTCATAAAACTGATTCCTGCATTAAAGCTTCCTTCGTTCTTCTTTTCTTTTCCTAAAGTTTTCACCAGCGTTTCGCCATAAAGATTGACGCTTTTCTTCAAAAACCAATAGATAATTTTATCCAATGTTGGTGACTTATATTCAAAGAAGATATTGCTTTTCGGAAAGGGATTTGTCTTTTCTCCATTGATTTTCTGCTGCGAAACTGAAACAATTTTTCCTTTAAAATCAATTCCGTTTTGCAAAATCCAGGTTTTTAATTCATTTCCTAAAGTCAGTGGCGGATTGGGAGTTGCACCTGAAACCGTGGTTACTTTTCCTGCAGGAAGCATTCCGTTGATCAACGCCACATCAGAATGAGGAGCTGTGAAAATAAGGCTTTGGTCGGAACTTCCACCGGTCTTCAGCTCGGAAACCCATTTCACATCCGGAAGTTCAACATTTGAGTTTTGGATTTTATTTCCGTTTACATTCAGATCGAATTGATTTTCTCTCCAGTTGGTTCCCCAAACTCCGGCTCCGTAATAATTCCCCATATCATTCCAAGGCCAGCCTCCAGGAGTGGTTTGAAAATCAAAATAGGAATCATCAATGATCACATTTCCTGAAATCTTTACAATTCCCTTTTCTTTCAGGGCAGCTAATAATTTCTGTTTAAAATTATCCGGTTTATATCCTTCATAGCGCCAGCTTCCAAGCGTAGGATCTCCGTTCGAAAAAAGATAAAGATCTCCATCAAGATTTCCGTTATTTACCTTTCCTGAATATGATGCGGAAGTAGTATACTGATAATTCTTCCCTAAAGTTTCCAAAGCGCAGGCAGCAGTGAAAATTTTCTGTGTGGATGCTGTCGAAAGACCTTTATTCCCGTTATATTCATAAATAAAATTTCCGCTTTCGTCTGATACATAAACAGACAGGTTTGAAGAATATGCATATTCGGAATTCAGGAGATTTTTTACAGCATTATCAAGCTTTTGTGAAACAGCCTGACCATAAAGAATATTACCCAAAATGAGAAAAACCCAAAAAAGACGATTCATGAAGTTCTTTTTATTTCAAATATAACGAAATATTTATTTCGAAATTGCAGACAAATCCCTTAAAAAACCGTTGCATTTTTCTTTAATTTTTAGTATTTTCGTTATAACAAAGCCCAAATTGAGAAGATGGTTTACGATTTAGAACAGGAGAACAAGGAAATCCTTGCGCGGTATAAAGATTTGATATCTACTACTTATCGATCGCTTGACGAAGAGAACAACAACTCATCCGAAA
>DAMDNI010000322.1:0-1093 GCA_032083825.1 Bergeyella sp.
GGGGTTGGGTTGTTATGATTCAAAAGATGATGCTTATCCAGAATAATTTTGAGTTGATTGGCAACAATATTGGGAGAATCAATAACTCGCACCCTGTTTCCGTAATATTGCTTGATTTCGTCTATTAATAAGGGATAGTGTGTACATCCCAAAATCAGGGTTTCAATATTTTTCAGTTTATTGTTGCTGAGATAGTTATAAATAATGGAATGTGTAATCGGATGATTTTTAAAACCTTCTTCAATCGCAGGAACCAAAAGCGGAGTTGCCAGCTCATCGACTTTGATAAATTTGTTATGCTTTCGGATCGATTTCCTGTAAAGCCCTGAATTTACAGTAGCTTTGGTAGCGATCACACCAACATTCGTATGGATTTCGTAGGCTACTTTTTCTGCTACCGGATTGATGACATCAATTACAGGGACCTTATTATCAACTACTTCGAGGATTTCTTTCAGAGCATTTGCGGTCGCTGTATTACAGGCAATGACGATAGCTTTACAGTTTTTTTCAAGAAGAAATTTTGCAATTTTTGTGGAATATCCGATAATGGCTTCCCTGGATTTTTCACCATAAGGAAGATGCTTCGTATCTCCGAAATAGATGAGGTTTTCGTTGGGCAGAAGTCTTTTGATTTCTTTTGCAACAGTCAGGCCTCCAACTCCGGAATCAAAAATTCCGATTGGTTGTTCCGGCTTCAGGTAAGAATAATCAGGCTTTTTCTTTTTCAAGGATTCTGAATTGTGTTACAAAAATACTTAAAGATTTGAGATTTCGGATTCGGATTTGAGATTTTTATACAATAAAAAGATCTGAAGCAATTCCGTCCGCCAAAAACCAATGTTCATCTGGGATTTTGAGGTGTTCATTTTCAATAATCAAAATCCCGTCCTCAATCTTCGGCCTGATTTCTTTTTTAAATTTCTCCATAATATTTTCCGAAAAGTTTTCTTTCATTTTTATTACATCAACACCCCAAGTTGTTCTCAGCCCTATCATCAGCATTTCGTTGAACTGATCGGTTTCTGAAAGAATTTCGGTTTCTTTCGGAAGAATATTTTCGGTTAGTTTTTTAGTATAAATTGAATTATTG
>DAMDNI010000322.1:1103-2174 GCA_032083825.1 Bergeyella sp.
TTGGCAATATTCCAGCTTCTTTCGTTTTTCCCGTTGTACGAATGTGCAGAAGGCCCGATTCCCAGATATTCCTGATATTTCCAGTAAGCAGCATTATGCTTTGAATGAAAGCCAGTTTTTCCAAAATTTGAAATCTCATAATGATTAAAGCCGTTATTTTTAAGAAAATCAGACATATAATAAAACTCCTTATTTTGCTCCGATTCTTTAGGAGGCTGGATTTTACCTTTTCCTATCCAGTTTTCAAGAGCTGTTTTAGGCTCTATCGTCAATGCGTAGGAAGAAATATGCGGAACCTGAAGCTGAATCGTTTTATCTAGATTCTGTTTCCAAATTTCGAAATTGGAAGTGGGAGAACCGTAAATGAGATCAATGCTGATATTCTCAAAACCAAAATCCTGCGAACGTTTGATTGAAGATTCGGCTTCTGAAGCGGAATGTGCGCGATTCATCAGTTTGAGATCCTCTTCAAAAAAGCTCTGAGTACCTATGGAAAGACGGTTGATTCCCGAATCAGAAATCCCTTTCAAAAACTGATTATTCAAATCATCGGGATTCGACTCAAGCGTAATTTCTATATCGGAAGCAAAAGTAAAATATTTTAATACCTCATCAATAAGAGATTTAATTTCATCAACTTTCAAAATTGATGGTGTACCTCCACCAAAATAAAGGGATTTGAGATTTTTATTTTCAAGCTCCTCTTTTCTAAGGAAAATTTCTTTTTTGATAGCAGCCAGCATTTCCTCTTTATGTGATAAAGAAGTAGAAAAATGAAAATTGCAGTAGCTGCATTTCTGCTTGCAAAAAGGAATATGAAAGTAAAGCATATAAAAAGCCCTGAAAAAATCAGAGCTCAAATGTATTGAAATTATATAATTCTATCTGTATCGAAATCCTCTTGTATTGATAAAGTTGTCGAAGTTATACCCAATACTCAGCATGAAACTGTTCCCTGCATATTCCTGAATATCGGAAAGCCCGAAATTATAAGTGGCCCCGAAAAAGAAATCGTTCACCGTTGCTTTTACAACCGGAGAAAAGCTTAAATTTTGGTTTCCAAAACGGTTT
>DAMDNI010000323.1:0-2173 GCA_032083825.1 Bergeyella sp.
CCTGATTTTTCAAAACCGGGAGCTTTTGCGACAAACTTTTATGGTGATGCGGTTTATTTCGGGAAAGGTTATTCCGCAGGGGCAGCTTTTTTTGCAGAGTTTCTTTTGACCACATTCTTCTTGATTGTCATTATGGGTGCTACAGATAAATTTGCAAACGGGAAATTTGCAGGAATTGCGATCGGACTTTGTCTTACATTGATTCATTTGATTTCTATACCGATAACCAATACTTCTGTGAATCCTGCAAGATCTCTATCTCAGGCGGTATTCGTTGGTGGTAATGCATTATCCCAACTTTGGCTGTTTTGGGTTGCGCCAATTTCGGGAGCAATTGTTGGAGGGTTGATTTACAAGTTTTTGCTTCAGAGAAGTGATGCGGAAGCTGCAGCTTAATTCTCAAATAAAATAATAGATATAAAAAAGTCTTGAAATATTTTCAAGACTTTTTTTATTGATTAACTGACTTTTATAATTAACAAAGCGGGACCATTTCTGTTACTTCTACGCCATACCCTGATACCAGAGGTTTTTGGGCTGTATTCTGGCTGATAACACGAAATTTATTGATTCCCAGTTTTTTTAGAATCTGCGTTCCGATTCCGTATTCCATGAAATTGATGGAAAGTGTGGGATGCTGTTCCTGGCCATCCTGATAATTCATAAACTGCTGAAGTTTCCTCATCGTTTGTTCTGCGTTCGATACATTATTAATGAAAATTACAGCACCTTTACCTTCTTTATTAATGATGTCGGTTACTTTTTCCAGAAGTGGTTTTTCGCCGTTTGTAAGCCTTGATAAAACATCGAAGTACGAGCTTGAACTCTGTACCCTTACCAAAACCGGCTCGTCAAGCTCCCAGCTTCCTTTGGTGATGGCAAAATGGATTTGGTCGGTATGTTTTTCCTGAAATGCATGAAAGTCGAATTCGCCATAAAAAGTCGTTACTTTCTTTTCTTCGATCTGATGCACAAGATCTCCTTTTTTCAATTGGTAATCAATCAGGTCTTCAATCGAAACGATTTTAAGATCTAATTTTTTTGCCATTTCGGATAATTCCGGCAAACGCGCCATTGATCCGTCCTCGTTCATGATTTCACAAATCACTCCGCCTTCTTTTAATCCTGCTAATCTTGTAAGGTCAATGGCGGCTTCGGTATGTCCGGCTCTTTTCAGGACGCCTCCGGATTTTGCACGAAGCGGGAAAATGTGCCCAGGGCGCATAAAATCAGTTGGTTTTGTTTTTTCGTCCATCAAGGCAAGAATTGTTTTTGCCCTGTCACCAGCAGAAATTCCTGTGGAAACACCATCTCCAAGCAAATCTACGGAAACAGTAAACGCTGTTTCTTTCGGATCTGTGCTTCTGGAAACCATGACGTCAAGACCTAATTCGTCACAGCGTTTTTCAGGAAGCGGAGTACAGATAAGTCCGCGCCCGTGAATGGTCATAAAATTAATGATTTCGGGAGTTGTCAATTCTGCAGCGGAAAGAAAATCCCCTTCATTTTCACGGTTTTCGTCATCAACAACTATGATTATTTTTCCGTTTTTCAAATCCTCAATGGCTTCAGGAATTGTATTTAGCTTAATATCTGACATTTTTACTTTTTTGAAATTTCGTGCAAAGATACTTACAAATCAGGCAACTGACAATTTCGTTAGAATTATTTGTTCTATTATGGGTAAAGGTTTAATAAATAAAATCAGCCTTCGCTTGCAAACGCATCGCCAAAAAGAATATTCGGCTTTCCTCCGATTAAAGTGTAAGGGAAATAGAAAATTCTGGTTTTAAGCGGCAGCGGATCTTTTATGAATTTAAAATAGAAGGTAATGCAGTCATATTCGGTTTCCTTAAGATTTATTTTAGAATTGTACATGATGACAAAGCCTTCTGCATCTTCTTCGGAAAGAATATGCTGCCCAAAATCTTTAAGCGAATCGATCAGTGACTGATCGTCTACATAATAATCGGTATCGCTGATCTCCACAAAAGAAATCTGCCCGTCTTTCCTGACACCGAAAGAATATGGCGGCAGGATTTGTTTTTCATTTAAAATATTTACAGCGATATCAATTGCTTTATTGAGGTAAATATCAATGGTTTGTTCAAAATTTTCCATTATTTATTCAATTCTTTTGCGCGGTTTTCGGCGGCAAGAATTCCTTTTTTTA
>DAMDNI010000324.1:0-2128 GCA_032083825.1 Bergeyella sp.
TTCTTTCTGAGCAGAAATCAATTCATAATGGCCGAATCTCAAAAAACTTTCTGCCGTTCTGATAATGACTGCTCCTTTTTCTTCTGCAGGATTGCCGTTGTACATGACATCACGGACAATCTTTTCTCCCGTAAAAGACAAACTTAAAGCTCGCGTGGTCGGAATTTTTAAATGATGAATTGCTTCGCTCATTAAGTATTCCCTTAATGAAGAGCGAAGAACGGCTCTTCCATCAGCATGTCTTGAATAAGGCGTTGCACCTGCACCTTTCCATTGTATTTCAGTTTTTTTTCCTGAATTATTTTCAATTTCTCCGGCAAAAATTGCTCTTCCGTCACCTAATTGTCCTGCCCAGTTTCCAAACTGATGTCCTGCATAGGCGGTTGCATAAGTTTGTATGTTTTCGGGAAGGTGATTTGCAAAGAAGAATTGTTTTTCATCTTCATTTTCGATGCTGCCGAGACCTATTTCTTCTGCTAATTTTTCATTTATTAAAATCAGTTCTGCTTGAGGAAATCCTACAGGTTTTACTGTAGAGAAAAGAATTTTCGGCGTTTGTCTCTGTTCCGGATTATTGGTAAAATCTCCGGGAAACTGATGTATGAAGGGCTGTTGTATTTTATCTAGATTCATCATCCAAAGTTCGGAAAAATAAAAACATCCCTTCAAAATTCTGAAAGGATGTTATATATGAATATTTTAGATTTTATTGATTGAAATCGATTTCTTCTCCGGTGTTGAGGTTTTCATTGGCATTATCCTGCTTTTTCGGAGTGTTATTCTGATTTTCTTTAGGCGGATCAGGATTCCGGATCTGATCCATGGTCTGTAGGCCTCCATCATCGCCATATCCTCCGCCAAGTCCCTGAAGGTCAGAGCAGTTTCCTGTCCAGTTGGATGGTTTTATAAATTTATCGTCCGGTGAAATTCCTAACGATTTATCTGCCCAGACTTTTTTCATAAAAATTGCCCAGATCGGAAGCGCCATTCTTGCTCCCTGTCCTTCTCCTGTTCCGTAAAAGTGTGTCGCTCTGTCTTCCCAGCCAACCCAAGCTCCAGTTGCAAGGTTGGGTGTAATTCCCATAAACCAACCATCGGAGTTGTTTTGTGTTGTCCCGGTTTTTCCTGCAATTTCTACAGCGGCTGAAATCCCTCTTCTTCTTAATTCTCCCGATGCTGTTCCGTAAGCGGTAACACCTTTCATCAGATCGACCATTGTATAAGCATACAATTCGTTCATAACTTCTTTTATTTCAGGTTTTACTTCTTTTATTACGCGTCCGTTTGCATCTTCAATCCTCCATATCATTTCCGGCCGGATATAATTCCCGTAATTTGCAAATGTGGAATATGCGCCCAACATTTCGTAAATGGTAATATCTCCTGAACCTAATGCGATGGTATTGTTCCGTTCGATTTCTTCTGTAACTCCGAGATCTCTTGCGGTCTGTATTACCGCATCCACTCCAGTCATTTCTATTAATCTTGCGGCTACAGGGTTTTGAGAATGAGCTAAGGCATCTTTCAGAGTAAGCATTCCGCCACGGCCGCCACCAACTTTCCAACCATTTTTGTTATAAGCAGCATTTGAAACAGTAGAACATGGTGTCATTCCTAATTTCATAATTGCGGTGGCATATACGAATGGTTTAAAGGTAGATCCTACCTGTCTTTTCCCTTGTTTGATGTGGTCATATTGGAAGTGTTGCCAATCAATTCCTCCAACCCAAGCTTTGATTTCGCCGGTTCCGGGAACCATTGACATCAATCCTGCCTGTGCAATCTGCTTATGATAACGGATAGAATCCCAAGGAGACATTTCTACCTCTTCTTCGCCTTCCCAAGTGAATATGGAGGTTTTGATAGGCGTTTTGAAATCCAGCATGATAGAATCTTCGGAAACGCCTGCATTCTTAAGCTGTTTGTATCTTCCTGTGCGTTTTACCGCCTGCATCATCACATCATTGATTTGTTTTGAATTCAGATAATAGAAAGGTTTATCTTTTCTTCCTCTTTGTTCTGCATCGAATCTTTTCTGAAGATCGGTAAGGTGTTCTTTAATTGCTTCTTCAGCATATTTCTGCATTTTAGAATCTAAAGTGATGTAGATTTTAAGCCCGTCTTTGTA
>DAMDNI010000325.1:0-1042 GCA_032083825.1 Bergeyella sp.
AAAACGGTTTTTCACCCCGCGAAAACTGATTCCTCCTGAAAAAGAATTTTCATAGCTTTTTACTGTTGCCATCACATTCATATCCAGCATTCTCGAAGAATTTGTATTGAGATTTGCCAATATGGAAGGTGTGACATAAAAATCTTCACCAAAATACCAGTCGTATCCGGCATTGATGAAAATCTTTGTTGGCTGCGGCTCAATCCCGTTCTGGATGGTGATATCATTACTCAGAGGAATATCTGTAACAGAAACTCCGGCAAAAAAATTGCGGTAAGAAGCTGCCATACCAATATTAGAATACAGCATGAAGATACCATTTTCATTATAAAGATTAGGATCTCCTGCGTCTTCAGGATTCAGCTGAGACCAATCAATATTCATGTTATAAAAATTTAGATTGGTTCCGAAAGAAAACTGGTTTTTCCTTTCTCCATCGTCATCAATCGGAATAAAATAGGATGCCCCTACAGAAATTCCATTAGCTGAAATAGGACCATTCTGATCTCTGAAAAAGGAAACTCCTGCACCTAAACGGTCTACAATATTGGCATGCATTCCGACAGACTGCACGTTCGGAGATTCTGAAAATTGTGAAAACTGTTTCTGATAATTAAGATTTACAACTACTTTATCTGTTTTCCCGTAAAGAGCCGGATTAAATAAGAAATCGCCTTCAAGCAGGTATTGCTGATATATAGGAAGTGTTTCCTGCGCATTATAGAAACCTATCGACAACAAACTAAAGAAAAATATCCAAACTATTTTTCCCATAATGAGCATTCAATTTTAATATTAAACAAAAATAACAAAAAACTTTACATATTATGAATTCTCCAAATATTTTCTCCATTTTTTAACAGCTTCATCCATATCCTTCGGCATCGGACTTTCAAAATACATTTCTTTTTTTGTTATAGGATGTACAAAGCCAAGCGTATGAGCGTGAAGTGCATGACGGGGTAAAATTTCAAAAACATTATTAATAAACTGCTTATATTTAGGAAGATTGATTCCGCGTAAAGGAACGTGGCCTTCATAT
>DAMDNI010000325.1:1052-2122 GCA_032083825.1 Bergeyella sp.
GGTGTGTTCTCCCGGTCTCCAGCTTGCATTCTATCCATGTCATGTATCGGAATCTTTCCAACACTTTGTAATGGGTAACGGCATGTTTTCCATGGCTTCCATCTTCGTAAACAGACATCTGCATTCTGTTCTTTGGATGTCTTCCGATATGTCCACGGATTGTTCCTTCATCTTCTGCAATATTTCCCCAGACGAATGCCCAATATAAACGTTTTGTGGTTCTGTTAAAAAACTGTTTTGCTAAAAAACTGAGAGCATATTCGTTTTTTGCAACTACCAAAAGCCCGGAAGTATCTTTATCTATCCGGTGAACTAGCCCTACTCTATCCAAATCAGATTTTTCTCCCTGCTGTTCAAAATGGTACGCCAAAGCATTGACTAAGGTTCCGTCCCAATTTCCGAAACCGGGATGTACAACCATTCCTGCTTCTTTATCTACCACAATCAGGTCTTCATCTTCATAGACAATATTAATAGGAATATCCTGCGGAATAATTACATTTTCTCTCGGAGGATGTGCGAGGAGAACTGAAATCTCGTCTCCGGGTTTTACCCGGTAATTTTGTTTTACAGGAATTCCGTTTACGTGTACATTTCCGGCACGGCAGGTTTGCGAAATTTTGTTCCGGGAAGAATTCTGACGGTAGATCAGCAAAAATTTGTCTATACGAAGCGGCTCCTGCTTCTTGTCAACTTTAATGTTAAGATGCTCAAAAAGGCCACTGTTTTCATCATCAATAGCTCCGTTATTTTCCAGTTCTAATTCATCGTCAAAGAAATCCTGATCTTCCTGCATTTGAAAATTTAATAATTAAGGCTCCAACGATCTGCTGAAGCCTTGTATTTTTTATTCTACAACTACCTTTTTGGCTTTCGACTTTTCCTCTGTTTTAGGTTTGGCAGTTGCTGATTTTTGTTTATTATCCGGAGTATTGGTTTTTGCTGATCCAGTATTTGTATTAGCTGCAGGCTTTTTCTCTTCTTCTTTAGGCTTTGCAGCAGGAGACTTCGATGTTTCTGTTTTTACTTCCGTTTTTTCTGCAGGCTTTTGCGTTGGTGCAGCAACAGGC
>DAMDNI010000326.1:0-2107 GCA_032083825.1 Bergeyella sp.
TCCGGTTTTTACTGCGAGGAACGAAAAGAAATTGATTCCCAAAACTTTTCCGAAAAACAATCCGAAAATAATTCCCATTCCTAAGTTTGAAAAAACAGCCTCCGAAATTCCGGATTTGAATACGATATTGGTATTGGCAAGCGCAAAAAGCGGCATGATAATAAAGTTTACAGGAAGATGAAGCTTTTGTTCCAGGTTTTCTAATGGTGATTTTTCTGTACTAAAGGTATTGGCAGGAATTGTAAATGCAAGCAAAACTCCGGAAATTGTAGCATGGATTCCCGAATGATGCATACAATACCAAAGGAAAAATCCGGGAATCAGGTAAAAAATTGGTTTCCTGAATTTAAGAAAATTCAACATAATCAATACAATCAGAATTAAAACAGAAAATCCGAGATAATTCCAATAGATTTCTCCAGTGTAAAAAATTGCAATTACAATGATTGCTCCCAAATCATCAACAATTGCAAGCGCAGCTAAAAATATTTTCAGTGAAGCAGGAACATTTTTCCCTAACAGCGAAATAATAGCAAGAGAAAATGCAATATCGGTAGCCATCGGAATTGCCCATCCTTTTGAATATTCTGAATGAGAATTAAAAAGAATAAAAATTAATGCAGGAATCAGCATTCCTCCAATTGCAGCAAATATTGGCAATGAAGCGGTTTTAAAACTGGCAAGTTCACCTTTTAGCAATTCCCTTTTGATTTCCAGGCCGACCAGAAGAAAGAAAACAGACATCAATCCGTCATTAATCCAAACAGAAAGGGAATATTTCAGGTGCAGATTTTCAAAACCGAAAGACTGATTCAAAATGTCCCGGAAAGAATTTCCAAAAGATGAATTGGCAATCATCAGAGAAATCACCACGCAGAAAATTAAAAGAATTCCCGAAGATTGGCTGCTGTGGAAAAATTTCCTGAAATATTGTGATAGAATCATCTTCCGAAAATACGGGATTTATTTCTGAAGCCTTGTCACTTTAGAAACTCCGCTGATATCTTTCAGTTTTTTGAACGTTTCTTCCAGTTGAACTTTATTTCTCACTTCCAGATTGATGGTTCCTGTAAAAAGCCCGTCATTGGAAGCGATCGACATGCTTTTCATGTCCATATTCATCGAGTTGGAAATGACTTGTGTAATGTCGTTGATCATACCTAATCTGTCCAAGCCTTCAATTTGGATTTTAACCCTGTTTTTAAAGCTTTCCGCATTCACCCATTTTGCAGGAATGACACGGTAATCATATTGTGCGCGGAGATTGATTGCATTCGGACAATTGTCGCTGTGAACTTTAATGCCGTCAGAAATAGTAATAAATCCGAAAATTTTATCACCAGGAATCACGTTACAGCATTTAGCATAAGTATAATTGAGCTTTTCTTCGTCTTTTCCAAAAACAATCATGTCGAGATTGGTTTCCGGAACCTCCTCAAAAGTGCTGTTTTTTGCCGGTGATTTTCTCAATCGCGAAATAATGTTGTTGAAAACATTTTTGCTTTCTACATATTTCCGGATATCGCCTGCGTCGTAAGTTCCGTCCTGAAATCCGATAAAAAGTTCCTGAGAAGTTTTCAGTCCGAAAAATTTCTGCATTTTATTGATTTCCTCGTCGTTGTAATTCAGCTTTGCATGGCGCAGTTTTCTTTGAAGAACTTCTTTGCCTTCTGCAACGATATTGTTTTTTTCAGAATTCAGGTAGTTTTTGATTTTAGACTTTGCCTTGGATGTAATCACAATATCAAGCCAGTCTACTTTCGGTTTCTGGTTTTGGGACGAAAGAATATCAATCTGATCTCCATTCTGCAGTTTATAGGAAATCGGAACCAGCCTTCCGTTAATCTTTGCTCCCAGACATTTCATTCCGAGGTCGGTATGTACGGAAAAAGCAAAATCGAGAGCGGTAGAATTGATAGGCAGGATTTTGATTTCGCCTTTTGGCGTAAACACAAAAACTTCTTTGGAGTAAAGATTAAGTTTGATATTATCTAAGAGCTCTGATGTTGAAAAATTCTGCTGCTGCTCCAAAACTTCGCGGATTTCCTTTACCCAGATTTCAAAATTTTTATCATCATTACTTTGGCGGTATCCTTCTTTGTATTTG
>DAMDNI010000327.1:0-2095 GCA_032083825.1 Bergeyella sp.
CCTGACGGAAAAGAATACATTGTAGATTATACTATTTCTGAAGGATCAGAAAAAGGCGAGCCTTTCGTAGAATACAACATTTATCGTTTTAAAAGCTATGAAAATGCCGGAAACAAATCTTTTCTCATCTTATCTTATGCAAAGAGAATTTATGGCGAAGATTATAAAGGCGCCTCAAAATCATTTGCAAGGGAAAGAGACGCTTTAATGACTGCACTCATCGAATACAAAATCCCTGAAATAAAGCTCATCAATCAGGAACCTGTTCCGGTAAAAAAATAACATACAAAATTATAAAAACACTTGGCATTTTTCGCTAAGTGTTTTTTTCTTTAAATAAATATTTTACGGCTTTTTTAATCTTTCAGGTTTTGATATTTTTGTAATCAAATGATCACAGACGAATTTTATATGCATCGCTGCATTGAGCTTGCGCAGAAAGCAGCCGGGAAAACTTATCCAAATCCTTTGGTTGGAAGTGTCATTGTACATAACGAGAAAATAATTGGAGAAGGCTTTCATAAAAAAGCAGGCGAAGCGCATGCCGAAATCAACGCTATCAATTCTGTTGAAAACCCATCTCTTTTATCAGAAGCAACCATTTATGTTTCGCTGGAACCTTGTTCGCATTTCGGAAAGACACCGCCGTGTGCAAACAGGATTGTTGAGATCGGATTCAAAAAAGTGGTAATCGGAGCCATGGATTCTCATGAAAAAGTAAACGGAAAAGGAAAACAGCTGATAGAAAATGCCGGGATTGAAGTAGTTTCAGGAATTCTGGAAAAAGAATGCAAACTGCTCAATAAGCGATTCTTTACCTTTCATGAGAAAAAACGTCCGTATATCATTTTAAAATGGGCTCAATCAGCAGATGGTTATATGGATCAAAATTTCAGACCTTTTCAAATTGGAAACCCACTTACGAAACAACTCGTACATCAATTGAGAAGTGAGGAACACGCTATTTTAGTGGGAACACAAACTGCAATGAATGACAATCCGAGCCTTACCACAAGAGAAGTGACAGGAAGAAATCCTGTCAGGATTTTAATTGATTTTGATTTGAAAGTTCCAATAGATTTTAATATTTATAATCGACAAGCTAAAACTTTAGTTTTTAATGCAATCAAGGAAACTGACGAAGAAAACATTCATTTCATTAAAATTGAAAAAGAAAACTTTCTTTCAAACCTGATGCAAGAACTCTACAAGCACCAGATCCAGTCAGTAATTATTGAAGGAGGAAGCTTTACACTTCAGGAATTCATCAATAAAAATCTTTGGGATGAAGCCCTGATCATTAAAAACGAAAATCTGATTTTAGAAAACGGAACACAAGCTCCTGTTTTTAATTATGAATCATACAAAACAGAAAATTTCCGGGATAATATTGTGGAATTTTATCAAAACTCATTCTGATGCAATTCGAATACAAAACGATAAAAACTTCTGTAGAAAATATTCTTCTCAAAGAAAAAGGAAGCAAATTCATTGGTTTTGCCTATCCTGTAAACAATGAGTACGATATAAAAAAAAATCTTGAGAAATTATGCGAAGAGCATCCGAAAGCAACACACCATTGTTATGCATTCCGTTTTGGGCTGAATGGAGAAAATTACCGCGCAAATGATGACGGCGAACCTTCGGGAAGTGCAGGATTACCAATTTATAATCAGCTTTTGGCACATGAGATTACGAATGTTTTAGTAGTAATTATCCGGTATTATGGAGGAACCAAGCTCGGAGTCGGAGGTCTGGTAAAAACATATAAAGAATCTGCAAAACTGACATTGGAAGAGGCAGAGATCATCATTAAAGAACTGGAAAGCGAAATAAAAGTACAATTCAATTTCAATCAGCAGAATATTATTTTTACTTTACTGAATAAGTTTGATGCAAAAATTTTAAATTTTACTGCAGAAGAAATATGTACTATTACTGCCACTGTCAAAACTTCACAAAAAGAAAACATCTCGGAACAATTGTCCGAGATGCAGAATATTTCTTTTAAAATTGTATCATACTAATCTCTCCTTCCGCCCGTAAGCATGGAGGCAAAATAAATCAGCTGCGCCAACGACCCTAAAGCAGCAAC
>DAMDNI010000328.1:0-213 GCA_032083825.1 Bergeyella sp.
TGAACAGTTTTATAAAGATTCCAAACTTTTGGGTGAACTTCCGGAACAGGCTCAAATATTCGGTATCAAGCCTCTGAAATGGTTTTATGCTTCCAAACTTAAACTTTCCGAACGTTACGGATTGGGATATCAATATATTCAGAATGAAAATTTTGATCAAAAAATCAACGAATCTTTCAGCAGGCTGAGCAATTATAACAAAACGGCGATCAG
>DAMDNI010000328.1:223-2094 GCA_032083825.1 Bergeyella sp.
GAAACCGGAAGCCTTTTCAGCTTTATTGCCGAAAAAATGGGAACCAAAAATTTCAATGATTTCATTAAAAAATATATTTCCGGAAACAGCGACAAGAGAATAAATACTACGCAGTTCTTGGATACTCTTAAAACTGCTTCAAACCACTCATCAGATTTCCTTGAAACTTTTATGAGCAAAAAGCAGAGAGTGAATTTTAAGCTGAAAAAATATACAGAAACAGGAGATGACTTTCAGGTAAAAATTGCGAAAAATACACCTGAAAAAATTCCGTTTAAAATAGAAACGGAGGAAAATAACGGACAGGTGAAAACCTTATGGTTTGATACGAGCACCTCGCAAAACCCGGAAGTTTATACAATCCCGCATTCCAATGCTTCGAAAATACTGGTGAATAATGATTACAGCTTTCCCGAGAGCAATTTCCGTGACAATTACCTCTACACAAAAGGGCTTTTCGCCAATACAAAAAAAATAAAACTTAAGCTCTTTCGTGATATCCCGAATCCGGAAAATAACGAGGTTTATGTAAATCCACGTGCTAATTACAATGCTTACGACAATCTGCTTTTGGGAGTAAATTTCAGAAATACTTCCCTTTTTCGCAGGAAATTTGTGTATTCTGTTACGCCTTATTACAGTTCCGGAACGGAAAAACTAACAGGCTCTGCAGGAGTTTCTTACACTTTTATGCCTCCGGAATCTTTTTTCAGGACTTTACAGATTGGTGTTTCCGGCTCGTATTTTCATTACGATTATGATCTTTTGTATAAGAAGGTTTCTTCTTTTGCGAATATTAATTTTACTAAAAACCCAAGAAGCGACATCAACCGATCTTTGAGCTTTTCCTATAATTATTTTGAAAAAGAGCTGGGACCAACGGTAATTCAGACAAATGAATATGCAAAATATAATCTCTGGAACCTGAATTATAATTACTTTGACCAGCGGGTCATTCATGAAAATTACATAGGAAGCGGGCTTCAATGGATGAAAGATTTTAAAAAAATTTCTGCAGAAGTATTTTATCGTTACGAATATGCAAAAAATAAAAAAGCGAGCCTGCGTTTTTTTGGAGGATATTTCATTAATAATGAGACAAAAAACAGCCTGTTTAATTTTGGTGTTGCGAGAATCTCCAATTATTCTTTTTCTTACGGGCTTATCGGGCAAAGTGCTATTTCCGGGATTCTTTCTCAGCAGCTCATCATTGCAGACGGCGGCTTCAAATCATATGTTGCACCTTCTGTAAACCAGTGGATTGGCGCTGTAAATCTGGACTCTAATGTTTGGAAATGGTTCAATATTTATGCTGATGCAGGAATTTACAAGAATAAATACCGTGATCCGAAGTTTATTTGGGACAGTGGGATCAAAGTAGCGGTAATTCCTGATTTTCTTGAAATTTATTTCCCGATCCAATCTTCGCTGGGATTTGAGCCGTCCTTTAAAGATTATGCGCAGAGAATCCGCTTTACATTGGTTCTAAATCCTGGTGCAATTGTGAATTATTTCAGGCGTGGAGTTTTTTAGGTTAAAGAGTGTTTTGTTAAAAAATACGCTTTTATTCAAAAAGTATTCTTAGAAAAATGATACATCTCTCGATTAAAAGTTATTTTAATACATTTATATTTGAAAATCAAAATTTGAAAAATGTCTAAATTACTTTTCAAAAAAATAAATTCTTTACTTCCTATCAACAGTAGATTTCCGTTCAACTCTATGATTCCTGTTTATCATTGTGTTTCTAATGAAAGGCTTGCACATGTGAAAAACATTATCAATTATAAAAACTGTAAGGATTTTGAGAATGATTTAGATTATATGCTAAATAAATTCGAGTTTACAGATTGGGATTCATTTAAAAAAAA
>DAMDNI010000329.1:0-2089 GCA_032083825.1 Bergeyella sp.
TTTTGATGCAAAATATTTCACGAAATGTTTTTATCAAAAATATAACATCTATCCATCTCATTTTAAAAAGGAATATAAATAAAAAGAGGCTGTTTCATACGAGACAGCCTCTTATAGAGAAAAATAAAAGTGTTATTTCTTGATAACCTTATAGGTGTAGGTTTTGTTTTGAACGGTTAATTTAAAAAGATATACACCTGGATATAAATCTTGAACATTTATTTGAACATTGTTATTCTGCGGATTAAGCGAACGAACTTTTCTACCATTAAAATCCAAAATATCAATATTTGTTATTTTTTCATTAGATTTTAAAAGTACTATGTCTTTTACCGGATTAGGTGAAAGGGAAGGTCTGGTTATAGAAATAGCGGCGGTAGACAAAGATTGATATTCTTCATTAAGAAAATCCAATATATTCTTTGTGAATACTTTAATATTATTTTGATAGTCATTTACGGTTCCATTACTATCCCATTCATATCCGGAAATAGTGTTTTCCATAGTAAACAAGCTTCCTTTAAAATCTTTTGGTATATTGGCATCTATTTCGGCGTCTGTATTTTTATCTGTTCTTTTCCATAACACCGCTGCATATCCGAAACTATCTGTCACATGTCGTAATGTTCCAAATTTCTGGGCATTCAATACTTTTTCAAATTTTATGGCGGCATCCTGTCCACAGCAACTCGGATTCAGAATTCCGTCAAAATGCTGCCACCAAACCAAACGTACTTCTCTGGAAGCAGCATTATTAAGAACGAGGTATTCTCCATTAGTTATGTCTAAATTAGAAAATATAGGATGGCTTTGAATGTCTCCGGCAACATTTGCAGGCCGCACACCTAATCCCCATAAATCATCAGAAGTATGATTGGTTTCTAAGCATCCGGAAGCATTTGCGCAACCAAATTCAGAATACACATAATTACCGGCAGCTCTTGGAGCCGTAAAATCGGCGGGAACTCTTCCGAGAGCAAATACCAAAGGAGTTGCATCACCAGCGATAAATAAGGAACCGCCATCTTTCACCCATCCTTTTAACGCTTCTAACTGGCTTTGCCCATTTCGTAAAACTTCTGGCAGCATGGTAGAAACATTGGTAGGTGTTGCAGAGTAGCCCGAAGTGAGGTAATAGATCATTCCTACTTTTACATCAGATAAAGAAGTAAGGCTAATTTCGTTAAAAGGAATATAAACAAAATCGGATCCGTAGGTTTGCTGCATCCATAATGCGGCTGCTTTAGCATCGTCATCTATCAACGCGGATATTGAAGATTGCTCCCCAAAGAAGGCGTATTTAGTACCATTAACAGCACATTTGAAATACGTGAAAGAACACGTTAAAAGTAAAATGAAGAACACTTTAATTTGTAATGATTTTTTCATTAGTAAGTTTTTTTATTTAACAATATTTTTAGTTTACCACGATGGTATGCGCCAAATCTATAGTATATCAGTATTTATTATGGGAGATTTTTTGTTCAAAAAAGGGAGGTTTTTAGAGCATGTACCAAGAAAAAAGTTTTTTGTTATTTTGATATACATCTATCTCGCTTCAAAACCTGCTTTAAATTTCTTAAAATCTTTGACTTCATCCGAATTGGTCTTCATCCAGGATTGCATTACTTTCGTATTGTTTTCCAACTTTTCCAGATAATCCTTATGTGTGATTTGTTTCCCTTCATCTGTAATACTTTGCATTACTTCGGTTCTCATTTCCTGTTTGGTACGGATGCTTTCTTGATACCATTTGAAGGCAAAAAATGAGAAAAAAATGAGAAATGTAATACTCAGAACAAAATTTAAAACAGAGGCTTGAAAAATTCTTTTAAAAGAGACCGATTTTGTCTTTAGGTCATCCAAGTATTCTATTGTAGAATCCGGCATAACCAGCGCCACCGTTTTAGGGAATTTTTCTAAAAAAGATACTCGCTTCTTTTCTTCTTCAGTAGAAAAATCATTCGCTTCATTGTAACAAGCATGAGCTGAATCAACAGTGAGCTCAAAACTGCCTAGTTTAACTTCCAAATCATCAATTCTACTCCGTAGGATTTGACAGTTTTTAGCATTATTTTCGTTCGAGAGA
>DAMDNI010000330.1:0-2048 GCA_032083825.1 Bergeyella sp.
ACATTCTGTACACCCGGAATCTGTAAAGCTTGTTTCTGAATTGCTTTCAAAGCATTATAGGTTCTTTCCTGTGACGCACCCGCTGCAAGTTCAATATTGGTGAAGATAATACCACGGTCTTCATTCGGTACAAAACCGGTTTTCATTGTTGAATTTGCCCAAAACAAAATACCTCCTGTAACTGCAAAAATGGCTAAAGTCACCCATTTATGACGGATAAGAAATACGAATGCTCTTCCGTAACGTTCGGTTGCAGCCTGGAAACCCACATTGAATTTATAAAAGAATTTTTCAATGAAATTTTTCTTTTCATACGCTTCGTCATGGTGCTCGCTTTTCAAAAATAAAGAACATAATACAGGGCTCAATGTTAATGCATTAATTGCAGAAATTAAGATTGCTACAATAAGCGTAATCCCAAACTGCTGATAAAAAACTCCTGTTGGCCCTGTAATAAAGGTTACCGGAATAAATACCGCCGCCATTACCAAAGTGATTGAGATAATTGCGCCGGTGATTTCGTGCATCGCTTCTACTGTTGCTTTTTTGGCATCTTTAATGCCGTGCTCCATTTTGGCATGAACGGCTTCTACAACTACAATCGCATCATCCACTACAATACCAATGGCAAGAACTAGTGCAAACAGCGTAAGCAAGTTCATCGAATAACCCAAAAGATTCAGGAAGAAAAATGCTCCGACAATCGAAACCGGAACGGCAATCGCCGGAATCAACGTGGATCTGAAATCCTGAAGGAAAATATATACAACGATAAATACCAGGATAAATGCTTCAATCAAAGTATGAATTACTTTTTCAATGGAAGCTTCCAAGAATTCGTTGGTGTCAAAATTGATGATGTATTTAATACCTTTTGGGAAATCTTTTTGCGAATCGGCTAGATATGACTTAATATTCTTAATAATTTCCTGAGCATTAGAACCTGGTGTCTGGAAAATCCCCATACTTACTGCAGGATTATCTCCATTTTCGGCTTTTCCACTGTAAGAAAGGGCTGAAAGTTCTACTTTAGCAACATCTTTAAGCATTAAGTTTTGCCCATTTCCTAAAGCTTTTAGAATAATATTATCATATTGCTCTTTCTCATCAAATTTACCCACATATTTAATGATATATTCGAATGAAGTTCCGCTGTTTTGACCGATTGATCCGGCAGCAGCTTCACGGCTCTGATCATTAATTGCGTTGGAAACATCAGAAGGTTCAAGGCCATAGGCAGCCATTTTCACGGGATCCAGCCAAATTCTCATGGAATAAGTTTTTCCTCCCATTACAGTTGCATCCCCTACACCGTTGATCCTTTTGATCCCCGGAATAATATTGATATTCATATAATTCTGAAGATAAACATCGTCGAGTTCTTTGTTTTCAGAATAAAATGAAAGATACATCAATGCACTGGTCTGCTGTTTCTGTGTGACAACGCCGGCACGTGTAACTTCGCTGGGAAGAAGCGGTGTTGCTCTTGCTACTCTGTTTTGAACGTTTACGGCAGCAATATCAGGATTCACTCCTTGTTTAAAGAAAATCTGAATCTGCGCAGAACCATCATTGGTTGCTGATGAAGTGATATAGTCCATTCCTTCCACTCCATTGATCTGCTCTTCTAACGGAACGACCACACTTTTCATCACGGTTTCTGCATTTGCTCCGGTATAACTTGCGGAAACACTTACCGTTGGCGGCGCAATATCAGGATATTGAGTCACCGGAAGCGAAATAAGCCCGAGTATACCGAGAATTACAATCAGAATGGAAATTACCGTTGATAAAACCGGCCGGTTAATAAAATGTTTAATCATACTAGAATAACGGTTTTATAGATTGAACAAGGCTGTCGAATTTGATCGGCTTAGGAATAATTTGGGCATCATCTTTAAGACCTCCGATCCCTGTAGCAACGATCTGATCACCTTTCTGTATTCCAGATTCAATGATTGCCATGTTATCAACCCTGTCTTTTACTTTAACAACTGTATTTTTTACTTTTTTATCAGCTCCAACTTTATAAACGTAAACAATTCCCT
>DAMDNI010000331.1:0-2039 GCA_032083825.1 Bergeyella sp.
ATTGTCATTACTTTTTTTAACTGAATATCCGGTTTTATTTCATTTAATTTTAAAGAACTAACGATCTTTTCATTTTCTAAACCTGTGAATTTCGGAATTTCGTTCATTGCAGTTGCAGAAGTTAAAATCCTCTGAGAAAGCCCTTTTAAAGAATTTATAATGAATTCCATATCTTCATGAAAGCCTAACTCCAGTGCTTTATCAAATTCGTCCAAAACTAAAGTCTGAACGGTTTCAGGATCAAAATTATGATTCCTTAAATGGTATACAACTCTTCCCGGAGTTCCGATCAGAACCGCCGGCGCTTCAATTAAATTATTGACTTCAATTTTCTTGTCGTGCCCTCCGTAACAAACTGAAACTTTAAAATCTGTTCCCATCATTTTGAAAACCTGTTCAATTTGCAAAGCCAATTCTCTTGCCGGAACCAAAATCAAAGCCTGAATCCCTGAAGTATCTTTCTTTAGATTTCTGAGAACCGGAAACAAAAAGGCAAGTGTTTTTCCTGAACCGGTAGGAGAAAGGAGAACGACATCGTTGTTGTTTTCTGTAGCTTTAAAGGTAGACTTCTGCATTTGGTTCATCTCCTGAATCTGCAGTTTTTGAAAGATTGATTCTAGTTCCATTTTGCAAAGATAATAATTAGGTCAGAGATCCTATTTTATTATTCATAACAATATTCTTCATATCAAAAATTAAGTAAAAAAAGCCAAACATCATTCATAATAGTGGTATAATAAATGTAAATTTTTAAAATATTTTTTAGGAAGATAAATAATTTTACAGGGAATTGTTAATAGTTTTTTTTTGATTAAATTTCATTTATTTTAAATTATATAAAAATTATTTAAATTTTAATTATTTTTATTGTTTATTTATCATAATATTTATACATTTGATCCGAATTTAAAAATATTATTTATGGAGAAAAAACTACTTTCTTTAGCGATCCTTTTAGGATCTTTAGCTTCGGCACAAAGTTATTCCAACGGTGGTTTAAGCACCGGAGCTACCAGCAGCAATGGATCAGCTGCGCCGACAGGTTATACATGGAGCGAATTACAAACAGGTAATACGGTCTATGGAAGCACAGGAGTTTACAGTACAGCTTCTGCTTTTAGTTATAGGCTTGCAGATGACTTTGTAGTTCCTGCATTAGAAAAATGGACGATTTCCTCAATTGATTTTTTTGGATATCAGACTAGTGCTACAAGCTTTCCTTTTAATCAGCTGAACCTCCAAATATGGAATGACAGCCCGGAAGTAGGAAGTGTTATATTTGGTAATACAACCACTAACTTATTGAATACAGCAAGTAGTGGAGACGGGCAAATCTACAGAATTTCTTCTACACCCGGAACTACAAGAAAAATCTGGAAAATCCATACTAATGTTTCCACTGAGCTAACCCCTGGAACATATTGGCTTGATTATCAAGGCCACGCTACAAATGACTCATCAGGCTTCTTCCCATATATTACCATTTTGGGATCTTTAGGAGCACCTGATGGAAATGCAAAGCAATACGACGGGGCATCCTGGGCTGATCTTTTGGATACCGGTTCATCTGTACCACAAGGTCTACCTTTTGTAATTACTTATACTGTAACTTCATTAGGAGTAACGGAAACAAGACAGTATGACAGCAGAGTAGTAGTTTATCCTAATCCTGTTGCAGATACTTTCAAACTTCAGCTGCCAGAAGAATCTCTATCAGCAAAGGCAGAAATTTCTTTATTTGATGCCAGCGGTAAAAAAGTAAAATCTTTCAAATTAGCTGATTCTTATAATGTTTCTGATTTGGCAAAAGGAAGCTACATCCTGAAAGTAAATGACGGTGTGAATACTAAGGTTACCAAATTACTCAAAAAATAGTCAAAATTTTTATTTTATCAAGGCGGTTTGTGCATTACAAGCCGCCTTTTTATTTATCAAAGAACTTGTATATTAATTAAAAAATCCATACATTTGCACCCACTTTTGTGACAAAGGTTTGAAAGGATAAAATATTAATAATTAATTACTTCCGTATTTTTTAA
>DAMDNI010000332.1:0-2037 GCA_032083825.1 Bergeyella sp.
AGAAAAATTTCAGTGCTGTCAATCTAGGTTTAGGTCCAATTGGAATTCCAATCGGAGTTTTAAGCCTTGTTATTGCTGATGCCAGTATCAATTCGATTTATGTGCTGAATCAGGGTGATGTATTAACATTTGGAGTTTACTTGGGAGGCCTTTTGGATACAGATCTTTTAAGCAACACTTCAACTTCATTTTTTATTTATAAAATTTCTGATTAATTTTCTATTCCAATAACACAAAGGAAAGGCTGTATCTCTAAGACACAGCCTTTTTAAATTGTTAAGTAAATTCTATCACACTTTCATGATGTCAGCTTCTTTCAGTTTTACCTGCTCGTCAATGATTTTTACATATTTGTCGGTAAGGTTCTGAATGTCGGCTTCTACGTTTTTTATTAAATCTTCAGAAACGCCGTCTAATTTTTTGAGTTCCTTCATTCCGTCCTGTCTTGCATTACGGATGGTAACTTTTGTATTTTCGCCTTCGGTCTTTGCCTGTTTACATAAATCCCTTCTTCTTTCTTCTGTTAAAGGAGGGACATTCAGAATGATATATTCTCCGTTGTTGGAAGGCGCAAATCCTAAATTGGAAATAATGATTGCTTTTTCAATCGCATTAATGGCAGTTCTGTCCCAAGGCTGGATAGAAATTGTCATTGCATCCGGAACAGAAATATTAGCCACCTGGTTGATTGGCGTCATTGCTCCGTAATATTCTACCATTACATCCTGAACCATAGAAGTAGAAGCTCTACCTGCTCTGATTTTCTGAAAAGCGTGATCCAAATGCTTTATGGCTGCATCCATTTCCTGTTTAACGGTTTCCAGAATTAAATCTAATTCTTCCATTGTATATTTAAAGTTTGATAAGTTACACATAATTAATAGGTGATGGGTAATAAGCGGTATGTTCAATCAGTGATGGCTGAACTCTTATAGCTTAAAGATTTACCAGAGTACCGATATTTTCTCCCTGAACAAGTTTAAGAAGGTTGCTCTCCTTATTCATATCAAAAACAATAATCGGAAGTTTGTTTTCATGGCTTAAAGTGAAGGCCGTCATATCCATTACTTTAAGATCTTTTTCAAAAACCTCTTCAAAAGTAAGCGAATTATATTTTACAGCATCTGCATTTTTTTCAGGATCGCTGTCATAGATTCCGTCCACTCTTGTGCCTTTTAAAATAACATCTGCACCAATTTCGATGGCTCTTAAAGTAGCGGCAGTATCAGTTGTAAAATAAGGATTTCCCGTTCCTGCCCCGAAAATCACCACACGTCCTTTTTCTAAGTGGCGTACAGCTCTTCTTTTAATAAAAGGTTCCGCGACTTTATCCATTTCAATGGCGCTTTGAAGCCGGGTTTTAATACCTGCATCTTCTAGAGCTCCTTGTAAAGCCATTCCGTTGATGACTGTTGCCAGCATTCCCATATAATCTCCCTGAACTCTGTCCATCCCTTTTGCTGCACCAGCTAATCCCCTGAAAATGTTTCCGCCGCCAATTACAATTGCCACTTCACATCCCAAATCCACTACTTTTTTGATTTCTGCAGCGTATTCTTTAAGACGGTCGTTATCAATTCCGTACTGTCTGTTTCCCATTAACGCTTCTCCACTAAGTTTCAGAAGGATTCTTTTGTATTTCATTTTAGATTTTAATAAAAATATTTGTGCTGCAAATATAAGGAATCGCAAATAATTTCGTTAATAGATTTATATTTACCGGGAAAAATTTTATTCCCATTTAAAAAAAATTATTTTTGCAAAGCTAAAGCCAAATTTTGAAGAAGTTTTCTGTTTTTTCTTTTCTGTTAATTTCGTT
This sequence comes from Bergeyella sp., assembly GCA_032083825.1. Classification (GTDB taxonomy): domain Bacteria; phylum Bacteroidota; class Bacteroidia; order Flavobacteriales; family Weeksellaceae; genus DAMDNI01. Next base: position 1,820 of record DAMDNI010000332.1, read on the forward strand.
TCTTTCCTTTGCTCAGGATGGTACTACTGTGTATACATTCCTGAATATTCCGGTTTCTGCAAGACAGGCTGCTTTGGGAGGTGATGCGGTTTCCATCAGAGATTATGATGTGAGCTTTTCGGGTGTGAATCCTGCTTTAATGAATATTGAACAGGACAAAATGCTTTCCGTAAATTATGCCTCTTATCTTGCCGATTCAAAATACGGAACCATTAGTT
>DAMDNI010000333.1:0-2031 GCA_032083825.1 Bergeyella sp.
AGTTGAAACAGGTATTGTGATGATTATTTATCTGAACGATGCAATGCAGCAACTGGTAGAACTGAAAGGCAATACCAAAGAAACTATTACCAGAGATGATTTGCGTGAATATGTAATTTTTGGTGCAGCAAAAAGACTTCGTCCAAAATTAATGACCGTAATGGTTACACTTTTCGGCTTAGTACCTATACTTTGGAGCCATGGCGTAGGAAGTGATATGATGAAACCTATTATATTGCCAATGGTCGGCGGTGTTTTCACATCAGCCATTCATATTCTCTTAGTTACACCCATCATCTTTTTAATGACCAAAGAATATGAGCTCCGCAAATATGGCAAAATAGAGGTTTTAGAAGCAAAACATTAATAATATGATTCAAAAAATAAAAATACTCTTACCAGTGATCCTCCTCTATGCTGGAACTGTTGTGCAGGCACAGGTAATGTCGTTACAAAGAATTATTGATAGTATTTCCGTACATCATCCTGTTGTGAAAATGTACGACAACGAAATCCGATCAATGGATGAGAATGCCAAAGGTGCCCGAAGCTGGATGGCTCCGCAAGTAGGTGTGGGGAATTTTATGACACCTTATAACGTTGACTTGTGGCGGAAAAAAGATGGGATGACCGGCATGGGTTCTGTAGCTTTTTCGGTAGAGCAGATGATTCCCAACAAAAAGAAATTAGATGCCAACGAAGCGTATATGAAGGCAATGTCATCTACTCAAAAGGAAAAGAAAAATGCCCAGCTCAACGAGTTGGTGCAGGATGCAAAACAGTTGTATTATGACTGGATTATTTTAGAAAAGAAACTTTCGGTAATAAAAGAAAATCAAAGTTTATTGAATTTTATGATCAAAAACGCTGAGATCCGCTACCAGAATGGATTAAGCAAAATAAGCGCCTATTACAAGGCAAAAGCATCGCTTGGTAATATCAAAAATATGCAATTGATGTATGAAAATGATATCAAAGAAAAGCGAATCCGCCTGAATGCGCTAATGAACAGGAATGCAATGCTTCCTTTAGAGATTGACACTTCTTTTCAATTTAATGATTATGCTGATTTGGTTTTTGACAAAGATCTATTTTACAAAAACCGGAGCGACTTAAAGGCTTTGGATAAAGAAATCAACATTGCCAACCTGCAACAAGAAAATGAGAAACAAAGCCTGAAGCCGGAGTTTGGTTTTCGTTACGAAAATATGGTTGGTTTTGGCGGGCAACCCTTACAATATACGGCAATGATTATGATAAAGTTGCCGTTTGTAAGCTGGGCGTCCAAAATGAACAAAGCCAATATTGAAAGTCTAAAATGGAAAGCCAGTTCACTGGAGTCGCAAAAAGAAATGATGGTAAACGAATACAGTGGTATGGCTTACGGCATGCGGAACGAGTTTGATCTTAATAAAAAACAGATTGAATTGTATGAACAAGAGATCATCCCTGCATTAAAGAACAATTACAAATCTATGCAGCTGGGTTATGAGCAAAATACAGAAGAACTATTTATGCTTTTTGACGCTTGGGAACAGCTGAACATGACTCAGATAGAATATTTTGACCTTTATACCAAAGCGCTTACCATGCAGGTTACTTTGGATAGGTTGATTGAGAAAAAATAAATTATTATGAATTACAAAATTATCATCATTATCCTCAGCTTTTCAATATTTTTTGTTGCCTGCAAAAATGATAAAAAAGAAAATCACGAAGGACATGCCGGGCACGGAAAAACAGAAGAAGTATACACATGCACGATGCACCCGGATGTTATCCGCAATCAACCGGGCAACTGTCCTATTTGCGGTATGAAATTGGTAAAAAAAGAATCGGGTGCAAATCACGCAGATGAAGGCGTTCAGTTAGAAAGCCAGTTAAAGCCTACCAATGGTTTTGTGGTATCTTCAGTTCCTGTCATGACTATCGAACGAAGTTCCCAACCTGTAGATATAGAAGCACTGGGTACTATTGCTTATGATACAAGGCAAATAGGAAGTATTTCAGCTAGGTTAGCAGGCAGAATAG
>DAMDNI010000334.1:0-1990 GCA_032083825.1 Bergeyella sp.
ATATTCTGAAGCTGAAGAAGTGACAGCAAATGCAGGATCCAGTGCTTCATCAGCATGGTCAGGTTCTCTTACTGTGAATTCGCCAAACGAACAGGTGAAAAATATTTCAAATTTTGCGCTTCCTCATCGTGTAGTGGCAAATATTAGCTATACAATCAAAAATACAACAATTGGTATTTTTTATTCCGGAGCTAGCCAGGGAAGATATTCTTATTATTACTCGAATGATGTAAACGGAGATGGTATCGCAAACGACCTTATGTATATCCCTGAAAACACTGCTGATATGAAGTTCGCTAATATCACATCAGGAAGTACGGTTTTATTTACAGCAGATCAGCAGAGAGAAGCTTTTGATAAGTTTATAGCAGATAATGATCTTGAGAAATACAGAGGAAAAGTTGTACCGAGAAATGCATTCTTATTACCTTGGGTAAACCGTTTTGATGTTCGTTTGAGCCAGACATTATTTAACAATATGGCGACAAAAGGCGATAAAGTGCAAATTACACTTGATGTAATTAACTTCGGAAATCTACTGAACTCAGATTGGGGAATTCAGGATTATACGGTAAGTTCTTACGGAGCTGCAATTTTGGGACGTTCAGGAAGTCTTTCTCCAGATCCGACTTTTACAATGCTTCGTGATGGCAATAATCTTGCAACTAAACCTTACAGACCCGCCAGTACAACTGCTACTACTTGGTCTGCAATGTTAGGATTCAAATATTCTTTCTAAGAATAAATTAATTAAATGCAATACATTTAAAATCCCGGCATTTCGTCGGGATTTTTTATCTTTGCCCTACAAATTTTACAATATGGATATTCACAACATTTTTTTACAGGCGCACAGAGGTTTTGCTTATCTGGAACTGCTTCTGGTGGCTGTATTTGTAATTGCTTTAATATTAGCGGCAGCCTCAGGGAAAATTTCGAAACTTTTGAAAAAGGCATCACTTTTTACCATGATATTCTTCCACATTCAGTTTGTGGTAGGTATTATCATGCTTTTATTCACGTCTCCTTTTACAAGTATAATCAATGAAATCGGAATGGGAGGATTAATGAAAAATTCAGAATTAAGATTCACGTATATTGAACATCCTTTTTCCATGCTGATTGCAGCAGTTTTGATGACGATCGTGAACAAAAAGATAAAAACCAGCGAAAAAGTATCAACAGGAATTATCATTTTATCCGTTGTAGCTTTAGCATTGTTCTTCTTTGCTTTTCCTTTTTCAAGGTTATTCGGAGCTTAAAAAATTTAATTTAATTTTAAAAATAATAGTACATCAATGAAAGTAGCAGTTGTAGGCGCAACCGGAATGGTTGGCCAGGTTATGTTAAAAGTTTTGGCGGAAAGAAATTTTCCGATAACAGAATTAATCCCGGTAGCATCCGAAAAATCGGTAGGGAAGAAGGTAACCTATAAGGGCAAGGAATTCGATATCGTTTCCATGCAGACAGCTGTTGAACTCAAACCTGAGATTGCTATTTTTTCTGCAGGAGGAGGAACTTCTTTGGAATGGGCTCCGAAATTTGCCGAAGGAGGAACTTTTGTAGTAGACAATTCTTCAGCATGGAGAATGGATCCCACTAAAAAATTAGTGGTTCCCGAAATCAATGCAGATGTATTGACAAAAGACGATAAAATTATTGCAAACCCCAATTGTTCCACCATTCAATTGGTGATGGTATTGCATCCTTTAAACAAAAAATATGATATTAAAAGAGTTGTCGTCTCCACTTATCAATCGGTAACAGGAACCGGAAAGGCAGCTGTAGATCAGTTAAATGGCGAGATTGTTGCTTCTGTCAGCGGAGAAGGTAAAGAGGAAATTGCAAAAGTATATCCTTACGAAATCTTCAAAAATGCACTTCCTCAATGTGATGTTTTCGATGATTTGGATTATACTAAAGAAGAGCTTAAACTGATGAAAGAACCTAAAAAATTATGGGCGATGACTCATTTAATTTGACAGCAACT
>DAMDNI010000335.1:0-1988 GCA_032083825.1 Bergeyella sp.
AAAACTCACTCATCCGCAGCTTTTTGACAATAGAAAATACGGGAATGTAAGCTTCAGTTTTTTCAAACCTTTGGTAAAAGAAGAAGTCAAAGAATAAGGTTTCTTGAAATATCAGATAGAAGTTTTTTCATATTTTCCTTAAGAATTTCCGGCTCCAAGATTTTTGCATAATCACCAAATGTAACCAGCCATCGAGGAAAACCTTCATTGATGGATTCTGTTTCGAAAGTCAGAAGCATTCCGTTTTTGGTTTCTTCTTCGGAGATCAGCCCGTAATATTTTTTGGAATTTACAATATATGGCATTATTTTTTTCTTTACTAAAATTTTGACCGTAACTTTCTGGTTTTCCGATCTTTTCTTGTAATCACTGATGTTTCCATATTGCTGATGAAAGGAGATTTCCGTTTGGGCTATTTTCATGATTCGATCCACACGGAATTGGCGAAAATCTTTTCTCATCGTACAGAATGCCAGAACGTACCAATAGTTAAATTCATAAAAAATTCCTACCGCTTCAATCGTCCTTTCTGTTATTTTTTCACTGACATTCTGATATTCCAGATGAAGCTGCTTTTTCTCCGCAATGCTTTTTAAAATTAGAGGAACGCTATCTTTTATCGGATCATTTTCCTTTGGGCTGTAGCTGTATATATCAATTTGATTTTCAATATTCTGTATCATTTTTTTGTCAGAATGTTTCAATACAGAACGTACTTTCTCCATTGCAGAATGATAATGATTCCCGAGACTTTCATGGGAAAATTTCTGCATCAGCTTTTCGGCAGTAATAAAGCTTAAAACTTCATCTTTTGTAAACATCACGGGCGGAAGTTTATAGCCTTCCATCAGAGAATATCCGTTGCCTGCTTCTCCAATTACCGGAATTCCTGCATTTTCCAGAGTTTTGATGTCACGGTAGATAGTGCGGACGCTCACCTCGAATTTTTCTGCCAGATCTTGGGCACGAACTATAGGTTTGCTCTGCAATTGGGTGAGAATTGCAGTTACACGGTCAATCTTTTTAAAATACTGATCCTGCATTTTTTAGTTTTCCCGGTAAGAATGTACTAGTTTGTCCAGATTTAGGCTTCTTGCAGATGCATCGAAAATTTCTTTATAAGTTCCGTCAAGATGAATGAGTTCGTCATGCGTTCCGCTTTCGACAACTCGCCCTTTTTTCATTACAAAAATTTTGTCAGAATCCAGAATCTGCGATAAAGAATGCGAAATGATAATAACTGTTCTTCCTTCTTTAATGGCATCCAAAGAATTTTTAATTTGTTCTGTTGCGATAGCATCGAGACTTGCAGTAGGCTCATCAAGGAAAATAATCGGTGGATTTTTCAGAAATAATCTGGCAATGGCAATTCTCTGCTGTTGTCCTCCGGAAAGTTGTGTTGCATCATGCTTATAATTTTCGGAAAGTTCCATGATTTGATCGTGGAGATAGGCTTTTTTTGCCGCTTCCTGTACTTCTTCAAAGCTGGCATCCATTTTTCCGTAACGGATGTTGTCTTCGATGCTTCCCTGGAAAATATGGTTTTTTTGAAGCACAAGCCCAATGTCATCTCTTAAGTAAGAGTTTTCATAATTATTCAGATTCTCTCCATCCAAAAGAATTTCTCCGGAACCTGGAAGATAAAACTTACATAAAAGATTGATGATTGTTGATTTTCCTGCTCCGCTTAAGCCTACAAGAGCGGTGGTTTTCCCGTTTTCAACTTTCATGGAAACATCATGCAAAGCCTGAGTTCCGTTGGGATAAGAGAAGTTGACATTTTTTAGTTCAAAAGTTCCGGTAATTTCTGCTTCACGAAAGTTTCCGTTGGCTTCGACTTCGGTATCAGCATTTAAAATATCAAAATATCCTTCGGCATAAATCATAGCATCATTCATATCATCATAAATCCTGTGAAGCTGGCGAATCGGGGCAGAAACATTGTTGAAAAGCATGATATGAAGCATAATTGCCCCGATAGTCATTTG
>DAMDNI010000336.1:0-996 GCA_032083825.1 Bergeyella sp.
ATGTCTTTCAAAAGAACTTTCGTCATTCCTTCAAAAACATTCATAATGTCTTCCTGCTCTACGAACGCCATTTCGCAATCGATTTGTGTGAATTCCGGCTGTCGGTCTGCACGTAAATCTTCATCACGGAAACATTTTACGATTTGGAAATATCTGTCCATTCCACCAACCATCAACAACTGCTTAAAAGTTTGTGGCGATTGTGGAAGTGCATAAAATTGTCCCGGATTCATTCTGCTTGGAACCACAAAATCTCTTGCGCCTTCCGGAGTAGATTTAATTAAAACGGGTGTTTCAACCTCAATAAAACCTTCTTCGGAAAGATAATTTCTTACTTTTTGTGCCATTTTATGACGAAAAATCAATTTGTCTTTTACCGGATTTCTTCTGATATCAAGGTAACGGTATTTCATTCTTAATTCTTCACCGCCGTCGGTTTCGTCTTCGATGGTAAATGGAGGAAGAATGGATTCATTTAAAACTGTTAATTTTTCAACTAAAAGTTCGATTTCTCCGGTCGGGATTTTAGGATTTTTAGATGTACGTTCGATAACGGTACCTTCTGCCTGAATGACGAATTCACGTCCCAGTTTTTTAGCAGATTCCAAAAGTTCTTTGGATGTCCTGTCTTCGTCTAAAACCAATTGTGTAATTCCGTAGCGATCCCGCAGGTCAATCCAAATCATAAAACCTTTGTCGCGGATGGTTTGTACCCAGCCGGAAAGTGTTACTTTTTCATTCAGATTTTTCAGCGTCAGTTCGCCGTTTGTATGTGTACGGAACATTTTAGATAGATGTTAGATGTTAGACTTTTGTGATCAGACTTTAAAGTGTCTAATTTTAGAGTGCAAAGATAACGAATTATCAGAAAAAACCCTTTCAGTTTTTAATTTCTGAAAGGGTTTGAGGAAATATTAAAAAATAATTTAAAAAAAATGAATCTATTGTTGAATAAATTATTTAACAATAAGTTTTTTTGTTTCTGTAGAACCTCCG
>DAMDNI010000336.1:1006-1986 GCA_032083825.1 Bergeyella sp.
ACCTCCGAATGAAATTTTCACAACATAAATGCCTGAAGAAAGATTTTGAAGATTTACTTCTTTCTGATAAAGACCGCTTTGGTTGGAAAGTGCTGTTTCGTATACTTTTTTACCGGTCATATCATAGATTTCTGCTTTACCAGAGTTATTTGCTTTTTCTTTGACATCATAAAGAATGGTTACTTTTTTGTCAACAGCCGGGTTCGGATAAATACCGAAGCTTGCTTTGTCTCCTACATTCTGAACTCCTAAAAGTGAAGTAATGTCTTTGTATTTGAAGTACATATTCCCTGTAGTAGTTCCACCATTCTGAGTGAAATACATCCTGTAATAACTATTCCCGTTTTTTACATAATACACAACATCGCTGTAAGCGATGGGTGTGAAACCGCTTACTCCTTTCCATGAATGCCCGATTGAAGTAATGTTTTTTGAATACTGATTTGCAGCAGGAGCAGAAAGGGTATTGGTAGCTTGTACTTCAGGCTGTACTTTTGCAACACTTACATTAGGATTTTGAATAGTTCCTGACATCAGGTACATCATCATCCCGTTATAAAATGTCCAGTATCTTGTAAACATAAGATCCCAGTTTGCTTTTGCAGGTTCCAGGTTCGGAACTTTTTCTCCTGTTGCAAATGAGAAATAATTGAAATAGGCATCGTCAGTTCCGTTTGCGATTGTCCTGGTCTGAGTTGCATCCCAAGAAGATCCGTTCCATTTTGAATATTTGAAAGTATAACCTCCGTAATAGTCTTCAATCATGAATTTGTAATAAGAGCTGTCATTCAAATATTTTAATACAAAAATTACTTTTCCTTCCACATGGTGGCTTGCGCCGTTGTATTCTCCCCAGCCATAAGTTGCAGAACCTTGTTCAAAAGCTCCGTCGTTCAAACTTTCTGTCTGATCAGGGTTGTATAAAGGGCTTCCCCATGAACTGATGTTCGCAATGTCAATATTGTCCCAGTTTGCAGGGT
>DAMDNI010000337.1:0-1986 GCA_032083825.1 Bergeyella sp.
TTTCTGCTGTGTAAGCAATAAGGAACAAAAGCGCCAGATAAAGAATCACCAATATGAATAAAACCGGACTACTCATCAAATTTTTTGAAAACTAAAAAAGATGCGACTGAAGACCCCATCCAAACTAAAAATAGATACACGTAAATTACAGGAATCCCTCCGAAATTTTTCGGACTGTTAAACAAAAGCAAAACCGGTGCATTGAACATTATAAATAATACAATGCTTAATATCACCAGCTTCTGCTTATGTCTTTTTTTCATATTTTTTGACAGATATGATTAGAGAAACGAGATGCGAGACTTTTAAAAGAAATTTGTTCTAATAATCTTAATGTGTGCTTTAAAGAATTAAAGCCCCGAATCTCATTCCTCGTGTTTAATTTTACATTTTATCCTGAGAATACTCTCCTTTCAGGGAATACCATCCGAAAATTCCCAAACCGCCGACGACAATCGGAAGGAGAATAAATACGATAATAATCCCGAAAACAAGATCCTCCTGTTTTCCTGATGTTAGTTTAGGAATTCCCATCACAGTGACACCAAAGTAAAGAATCGCTGCTGCAATCGCAAGCCAGACAATCCCTAATATTTTTTTTATTGAATCCATTTTTTGCTGTTTTTAAAATTATACATTTTTAGGTTATTACAGATCAGATTTTAAAACTTATTAATGTTTTGATCTGATATCTGTTGCAGGCTTTAGTCATTAACGTTTTTGTCCTTGCCTTTCAGATAGATCAATCCTATAATGAAACACACTGCTGCCACAATAATCGGATACCAAAGTCCTTCCAGATACCATTGTGCATTTCCGCCTTCTTTTGCTGTTGTGGCAAGATATGTCGAAACTGCAGGAAGCAAACCTCCGAAAACACCGTTTCCGATGTGGTAAGGAAGCGACATTGAGGTATAACGGATTCTTATCGGGAACATTTCTACTAAAAATGCAGCAATAGGCCCATACACCATAGTTACAAATAAAACCTGTATGAATACTAAGAAAATCAAGCTCCAGCGTGTATCAGGATTTACAGTAATGGCTGTTTTTTTGACAGGTTCTTCCACTTTTCCTTCTTTCATCACCGGCCCGTTTGCTGACCAATGTACGATGCTGTCCTGTTTTACTTTAAAACCATCTGTAAAAGTTTTTTCGGTATGGAAGGTAATCAGACTGTCACCTGCAATTTTTTCGTGTGCAGCAGAAGTTCTTTTTTCAACAAGACCATTTTGCGCAAGTGTTTTTTCCTGAAGATTTACAGAACTATACATGGCCTTATAAATTGGGCGGTAGGCAAAAATAGCGATCAGCATTCCGGCAAGAATAATAGGTTTTCGTCCCACTTTATCCGAAAGCCAGCCAAAAAGAACAAAAAACGGAGTTCCTAAAAACAAGGCAAGTGCCATCATTGAATCTACCTGTGCGGAATCAATATTCATGGTTTTCTGCATGAAGCTCATTGCATAAAACTGCCCGGTGTACCAAACTACACCTTGTCCCATTACTGCTCCGAATAATGCTAGCAATACAAATTTGAAATTGAATTTGTTTCCGAAAGATTCTTTCAATGGATTTGATGAAGTTTTTCCTTCTTTTTTAGCTTTAGCAAAAAGAGGAGATTCTTTCATATTTCTTCTGATGATGTAAGAAACGCCTACCATTAAGATTGAAACCCAAAACGGAATTCTCCATCCCCAGTTATCAAATTCTTCAGCAGAAAGTGAAGTTTTGGTCACAAGAATTACAATTAATGAAATAAATAATCCTGCAGTTGCCGTCGTCTGAATCCATGATGTCCAGAAACCTCGGCGGTGTGGCTGGGAATATTCTGCAACATAAGTCGCTGCTCCTCCATATTCTCCGCCTAATGCAAGACCTTGTAATAATCTTAAAATTAAAACAAGAATCGGCGCAGCAAAACCAATGGTTTCATAAGAAGGAATACATCCGATTAGGAAAGTTGAAAACCCCATAATCAGCAGA
>DAMDNI010000338.1:0-1737 GCA_032083825.1 Bergeyella sp.
GACAGCGCAGAAACAAAAATTAGAAGAACTGTTTGATAAATATCAGGACACCGAGGGTGTAACTTCTATTAAGATTGCAAAACCGATGTTCGGAATGCTCAACAACCTGGATATCAAAGATTCCGAACTGGATCAGATCAAACCACTGCTCAGCAAAATACAAGGACTTAAAATTTTAGTCATTGAGCAGCCTGAAGAAGATGCAACAAAACCTGCAGCTTTCTACCAAAACCTGAGCAAAGAAATCTTGTCTTCAGTAAATAATCTGAAATACGAAGAACTGATGACCGTTAACAGTAAAGGAAGCAAAATCAAATTCCTGACCTCGGAAGCCGTCAACGGAGTTTTTGATAATTTGCTTTTAAATATCAGCTCCGAAGGGAATACTGTTCTCATGATGCTTGATGGGAAAATCTCGATGGATGATGTCAATAATCTCGTCAATGAAACCCAGAATAATACCATTACTACAACGACTACTACCACCACTGCTTTTTCAGGAAATGGCGGGAGTGAAAGGTCTTCCACATCATCCGGAACGGAAGAACGGAAAGTCGGAAAATTTACCGGGATTGATGTTTCTACAGGTGTAAAAGTAAATTTCACACAATCTAGCAACCAAAAAGTTATCGTAGATACAGATCCGGGAATGCTTCAATACATCGTAACAAAAGTAGAAAACGGCACCTTGAAAGTCGGTATTGATGGAAAAGGCAAAAATAATCTCAGGATCAAAAAAATACTTGTGACAGTGGAAGCTCCTAATCTTGAAAGAATCAGAACATCTTCCGGTGCAAACTTCTCAACGCTCAATACCGTTAAAGAAAACAGCTTTGATGTTTCCGCATCATCAGGATCATCAATGAATGTCAGCCTGAAAGCCAACAGCAATATAAATCTTGAAACCACTTCCGGATCAAGCATAAAAGTAAATCTGGACACAACAAATCTTATTTTTACAGGAAACAGTGGATCTTCTGCCACGATTTCCGGGAAAACAACGAAAGCAAATTATATATTGTCAAGCGCAGCCTCATGTAACGCAGAAAATACTTCAGCAAAAGAAGTAGAAGTAAGCGCAACCTCCGGAGCCAGCATCAAACTCAATACAACAGACTCTTTAGATTCCCAGACTTCATCAGGAGGAAGCGTGAAATATTCAGGAAATCCGAAAATTTTAAGAACCGACAATTCCAGCGGCGGAAGTACAAAAGCAATAAACTAAAAAACAAAAGTCTATGAAAAATTTCTATTATTTCGGAATCCTGTTTGCATTATTCTTTTCACTTCAGTCATGTATGGTTTCCCAGCGTCCAAAAATGGCTTTTTTCGAGAATCCTTATTATGATTACGGAGAGGCAAAATTTGTAAGTGTGAATGTGCCTGTTTTTCTTGCAAAACCTTTTGTGAAACAGGCTTTACGTGAAGACGGCGAAAGTGAAGAAGTCATTGCTTTGGTGAAAAAAATCAAAAAAATCAAAGTTTTAACGGTAGAAAACGGTGACAAAAAAATGCTGGCAGATTTTTCAAAATACCTTGGCAGCAATAATTATCAGGATTGGGTTACCATAAAACATGACGGTGATAATGTAAATATCCAGGCACTGCAGGATGGTGATGTCATTAAAAAACTCATGATCCTTGTCAATTCCGATGACGAAATGGTTTTCATAGATGTGAGAGGGAAATTCACTCCGCAGGATATTTCCAATCTTATTAATAATGCAAAACGTGATG
>DAMDNI010000338.1:1747-1984 GCA_032083825.1 Bergeyella sp.
AGCATCTAATGCCGCATCTGAAGAATAAAAATCTTATTTTCGAAATAATAATGTAAAAGCTGTGCTCATTTTGGAGTGCAGCTTTTTTCATTCATCATATCGTCCTTTGTAAAACTTTAACAATTAATTATTTATTAAAATTTGCGGTCTTATTTTCAGGATTCAATAAAAACGTTTAATTTTGCAAAGAAAGTAAAGATGTCTATTCACAACAAAATTGTAGAGCAGGCCATCACG
>DAMDNI010000339.1:0-1975 GCA_032083825.1 Bergeyella sp.
TTCACCACGTTTCATTAGGATTCCGTCAATAAAAACCTGCTCGGATCCGGAAATAATTGTTATAAATTGTTCTCCATTTTTCCCGGTTAGACGATAAGGCCCCTGATTGCCTTCGGTTCCCTGAAAACGGATTCGGTGAAATTCGCTTCTGGCAACTCCAGCAGAAATATCAAGGAAAGTTTTGTTTTCTTTTCCCATTGTTGTCTGGAACTGAAGTCCCATACTTCTTCTTTGATATCTTGCGAAATAAGTGGTTTCATCATTCAGATCCAAATGCCCGGCTTTTATAATTGAATGATCTTTTATATTGAGCTGCATATAAATTTTGTCAAACTCATCCAATGTTTGTGTATATCCATCAGCCTGTATCGGAAGATTATGATCAGAAATGGATGCCAAAACCGAAACGTCAGAGGATAATTTGCCTGAAATCTGCAAATCCATCGAACTTTGAACCGAAGAACCCTGGCTGTTTCCAAAAGTAATTCCCCGGATAATGGAACCTTTGGAATTGAGATCTCCTAAAATCTTGGAACGGTCATTTTTTACAATTATTCCTTCATCAATGATTATTCTTTCTTTTGTTTTGATAAAATCAAGCGTGTCTTTCTGAAAAATATCTTTTTCCAGCTTGGATGCAAGAATCGAATCCTTCTTTAATATATAAAGTGAATCCTTTTTTATGGAATCTTGCGGAAGATTAGGATTTTTCCAAGTGAAAATTTGTGCACCAAGATTTGATACACTATATATAAGGAATAGTATGACAAAATAAAATTTTTTCAAATTCGCTAAAACAGGTTGTAAAAGTAACGTATTTCACAGATTAAAATTGTGGTTACAATGTTTTAAAGTTCTTTACAGTGCCGAAATCATATCTCATAATTTATATTATTAAAGACGATAAAAAGGAAGTTTTCTATTTTTAATAGATATAATTTATTAAAGGATATAAAATTAAATTTTTTTTAAGGCATAAATTTTTTAATTTTGGAAGCATAACAAAAAAATAAATCTAATAAGATGAACACACCATCGGAATTAAAGTACACCGCAGATCATGAATGGGTAAGAATTGAAGGAAGCGTAGCTACAGTTGGGATTACAGACTTTGCACAAGGAGAACTTGGAGACATCGTTTTCGTAGATGTAGATACCGTGGATGACGAATTAGAAGCAGGAGAAGTTTTCGGAAGTGTAGAAGCTGTAAAAACTGTTTCTGATCTTTTTTTACCAGTTTCCGGAAAAATAACTGAATTCAACGGCAATTTAGAAGATCAGCCGGAATTGCTAAATACAGATCCCTACGGAGAAGGATGGATTGTTAAAGTAGAAATAAATTCTGATTTTGATGCTTCTGTTTTACTCTCTGCAGAACAATATCAAGAATCACTTGGATAGAATATCGAACATATTTAAGAAGATTTTGCCCATTTATTGGGCATTTCTTACTTTTATGCTTCTCAAGCCCGGTTCAGAGAATCAGGAATATTGGTTCATGTTTGAAGGTTTAGACAAGATTATTCACTTTACAATTTTTGGAGTACTAGGTTTTTGTTTTATTGCGGCCTTTCCGAGAATTAAATTTCTATACTATATATATATAATACTTATATATGCTTTTCTTACAGAAATACTACAGGATCAAATGAATTTAGGCAGATCCGGAGAAGTATTGGACATTGTTGCTGATAGTCTCGGTTTGTTATTCGGATATGCAGTTTTTCGGTTTTTCAAAAGAAACTATCTTTAATTAATCAGCTTTTCAAAGCTTTTTCACTTTGTGGATAACTATTTTTTTATCCTTTAGTGTTCATGATTTCAATATTTTACGATGAGTAGTTTTACACATTTTGTTTATATTAAAATTTTCTATTTGGACTTAACATAAAGTTTACATTACATTTGCACTCACCAAACGGGAGATGAGCGATAAATTGAACTGAAGGATGTTGAATTTTTTTTAGGAAAACAT
>DAMDNI010000340.1:0-679 GCA_032083825.1 Bergeyella sp.
TAAAAAGGCTCATCAATTGATGAGCCTTTTTATATTGTTTTATTGAAAAATTAATATCTGTAATATTCCGGTTTGAATGGTCCTTCAACCGTTACACCGATATATTTGGCCTGATCTTCGGATAAGATTTCCAGCTCTACACCCAATTTTTCTAAATGTAAGGCTGCTACTTTTTCGTCAAGATGTTTCGGCAAAGTGTACACTTTGTTTTCGTATTTGTCAGAATATTTCCAAAGTTCGATCTGTGCCAATGTTTGATTAGTGAAAGAGTTTGACATTACAAAACTTGGATGTCCTGTGGCACAGCCAAGATTCACTAAACGACCTTCTGCTAAAATCAAGATATCTTTTCCGTTGATGTTATATTTATCAACCTGAGGCTTGATTTCGACTTTGGTATTTCCATAGTTTGAATTCAGCCAGGCCATATCAATTTCGTTGTCAAAGTGCCCGATGTTGCAAACGATGGTCTTATCTTTCATTCTTTCAAAATGTTCACCTCTCACGATTCCGAAGTTACCTGTAGTTGTGATGATGATGTCTGCAGTTTCTACAACGTTTTCAAGTTTTTTTACTTCGTAACCTTCCATTGCAGCTTGTAATGCACAGATTGGATCGATTTCCGTAACAGTAACAATTGCACCTGTTCCTCTGAATGAAGCGGCTGTTCCTTTGCCCA
>DAMDNI010000340.1:689-1616 GCA_032083825.1 Bergeyella sp.
CACATCTCCAAATCCGCAGACAATGACTCTTTTGCCTGCCAGCATTACGTCAGTTGCTCTTCTGATTGCATCAACAGCAGATTCACGGCATCCGTACTTGTTGTCAAATTTAGATTTTGTCACTGAATCGTTTACATTGATCGCAGGCATCACCAAAGTTCCGTTCTGCATTCTTTCATACAATCTGTGAACTCCTGTAGTGGTCTCTTCCGAAAGTCCTTTGATGTCTTTTGCTAATTCGGGATATTTATCGAAAACCATATTCGTTAAATCGCCTCCGTCATCCAGAATCATGTTCAGTGGTTTTCTGTCTTCACCAAAGAAAAGAGTTTGTTCGATACACCAGTCAAATTCTTCCTCATTCATACCTTTCCATGCATAAACAGGAATTCCGGCAGCGGCAATTGCAGCTGCAGCATGATCCTGTGTTGAAAAAATATTACAGGAAGACCAGGTAACTTCTGCTCCTAATGCAACCAAAGTTTCGATCAAAACAGCCGTCTGAATTGTCATGTGAAGACATCCTGCGATTCTGGCTCCTTTTAAAGGCTGTTCAGCGCCGTATTCTTTGCGAAGTGCCATTAATCCTGGCATTTCTGCTTCTGCTAATTCAATTTCTTTTCTTCCCCAGTCTGCCAAGGAAATATCCTTAACTTTATAAGGAATGTATTGTGTTGCTGTACTCATATTTATGATTGAATAAATTATAAATTCATTTTCGATTTGCAAAATTACAATTATTAATCAAGAAACAAAAACATGGGAAAATTTAGTCAGATTGATTTTAAAATGTTTATATAATTAGAATATACTATTTTTGCAGCCATAAACTTTACATTTATGAATGAACATACTCAGGAAGCACAAAGACAGGCAAAACCAATCGCACCAAAAGTAAAAGAATTAATTGCCAATACTAAAAGTTTA
>DAMDNI010000340.1:1626-1972 GCA_032083825.1 Bergeyella sp.
TCTACATTCTTGTTTCTTTCATGGCAAAACATACTAAAAATTTGGCGGAAGGGCGGAAGGCTTCTGCAATGTTCGTTGAAGATGAATCTGCAACAAAGCAAATCTACGCACGTGAACGTCTTACTATTGAAGCAATTCCTTATCAAATTGATAGAGATTCTGAAGAATGGAATAGTGTTGTCGGAAAACTGAAGGAAAGACACGGGAAAATTCTCGATATTCTGAATGAAATGACAGATTTTATCCTTATTGCTTTGCATCCTTTAAAAGGAGCGTATGTTAACGGTTTTGGAAGTGCCTATTTCGTGGACGAAAATCTTGAGATTTTAGAGCACAGAAACGATGT
>DAMDNI010000341.1:0-1812 GCA_032083825.1 Bergeyella sp.
ATCCTCCAGATTTTGATTCTCGATGATTTGAATCCATAACTTTTTTGGACGGAAAATTTCTTCATTCTTCCAGTCTATTTTAAATTTCTGCTTTCTGGCCTCTTCAATCGGAATATATTCTTTATCAACCTGACGATTCAGGAATTTTTCACGGAAATCATCATATTCTTTTTTCAGATCCAATGAATAAACATTTGATTTATCTTTATTTAAGAGTGAACTTACCACATTCACAGCTCTGGAAGCGTCATTTACGTGAACTACAGTATTGCTGTATTTGGGCGCAATTTTCACTGCGGTATGCGCTTTTGAAGTTGTTGCACCTCCGATTAGTAAAGGAAAATCCAAATTCTGGCGGTGAAGCTCTGCAGCAACATGAACCATTTCGTCCAAACTTGGCGTAATTAAACCGCTCAGACCAATCACATCCACTTTTTCATCAATCGCAGTCTGGATGATTTTTTCAGCAGGAACCATTACTCCTAAATCTACAATCTCGTAATTGTTGCAGCCCAAAACCACACTCACAATATTTTTACCGATATCATGAACATCACCTTTCACGGTTGCCATCAGAATTTTTCCATTAGATTTCTGAGTCTGGTCTTTTTCGGCTTCAATAAAGGGCTGAAGGTAAGCTACGGCCTTTTTCATCACTCTTGCAGATTTCACCACCTGCGGCAAAAACATTTTTCCGCTTCCGAAAAGATCTCCGACAACGCCCATTCCTGTCATCAAATTGATTTCGATAACATCAAGCGGACGTTTTGAATTTTTGCGTGCTTCTTCTGTATCCTCCTCAATAAAACGGTCAATCCCTTTTACCAAAGCATGTGTAATTCTTGACTGCAGATCCTGCTCTCTCCAGCTAAGATCTTCTGTTTTTTCTTTTTTTGTGGATTTATGTTTTTCTGAATAATCAAGAAGCTTTTCTGTGGCATCCTCTTTTCTGTCAAGCATTACATCTTCTACCAGTTCCAAAAGGTCTTTCGGAATTTCGTCATATACTTCGAGCATGGCAGGATTGACAATCCCCATATTCATTCCGGCTTTGATGGCATGAAAAAGGAAAACGGAATGCATGGCTTCACGCACGGTATCATTTCCGCGAAACGAAAAAGAAACGTTGGAAACTCCGCCGCTCACAGAAACATTTGGAAGATTCTGACGAACCCATCTTGTTGCCTCAATGAAATCAATTGCATTCTTGCGGTGCTCTTCCATTCCTGTTGCTACAGGAAAAATATTCAGGTCAAAAATAATATCTTCTGAAGGAAAATTTACTTTATTAACTAAAATATCGTAACTGCGTTTGCAGATCTCAAGCCTTCTTTCGTAATTGTCAGCCTGTCCGGCTTCGTCAAAAGCCATAATTATGGCAGCGGCTCCGTAACGTTTGATTGCTTTTGCATGTTGAACAAATTGTTCTTCACCTTCTTTCAGACTGATGGAATTCACTACAGCTTTTCCCTGAACCACCTGAAGTCCTGCTTCCAGAATTTCCCATTTGGAGGAATCAATCATAATAGGAATCCTCGCAATATCCGGTTCGGAAGCGATTAAATTCAGGAATTTGATCATTGATGCTTTTCCGTCTAAAAGCCCATCATCAAAATTGATATCCAAGACTTGCGCTCCACCTTCCACTTGGTGCCTGGCAATATCAAGTGCCTCTGCAAATTTTTCCTCTTTAATTAAACGAAGGAATTTTTTGGAGCCTGCAACATTGGTGCGCTCTCCGACATTTATAAAATTTGATTCCGGAGTGATCACCAAAGGCTCTAATCCGGAAAGTTTAAGGTATTTGTTTTT
>DAMDNI010000342.1:0-1799 GCA_032083825.1 Bergeyella sp.
TGAGCAAATATAATTTCGTTATCTGCTACTGTATTTTTAACTAAAGAAACTTTTGCTGTATTATAATTTGCTACTGCTAAAGTAGCATCATAGTCTGTTAATACTAAATCATCAAGATTAGCTCTTTTGTTAGATGATCCTGTTACAGTAGCTACAATTCTAATTCTTGCTGTCTCTTTATTAAGATTATAACTGAAAGTTTGTACGTCAGCAGTAGGAGTAAAAGTTCCAATCGTTACCCAAGTATTACCATCAGCACTCCAATCTACATTATATGTATTTTGAGTATCTGTACCATACCTTCTATATTTGAATTCAATATTACCAATTCCACCGGTTTTATTTTCATTCATTGTAAAAGAAGAAGTTCCATAACCTCTAAATCTTAAGCTTCTGGTTCCGTTATACCAGTCTGCATCGGCAGCTCCTGCAACTCTGATTACAGTATCTGTAAGATTCCAAGAAATTTCACTTAAAGTAATATTTGCAGACGCATAAGCCGTTTTAGATGGAGCATTTTCAAAATCCTCACTATAAGTCTGAGCGTTAACACCTACAGCCAATATTACAGCCGCAAATAAAGAATAGATTTTTTTCATTTCTTAAATAATTTTTAATAATTTTTTACTCCGCTAAATTACAAAAATTCACAAACCATCAAAGTACATTCTTAGTTATTTAACAAATTTTTAAAATGTGAAATGAATAGTATTATTTTATAAGAACTAGATAATCAGAAACTTTAAGATGATATTCTTTGTTATGATCTACATTACGTTCGGTCTTGTCAAAAGCATTTGTAAACATTCCCGCAACATTGCTGTCATCCAAACGGAAGCTTACCTCATCTTTCGACATATTGAGGAGGACAAGAACCTCATTTTCCCCGTTTTTGCGCACATATGCCAGAATTTTATCATTTGCTGTAGTGTTCAAAATATAAGTGGTAACAGCAGGATCTCCGCCTCTTAAAGCAGGATTATTTGATTTCAAATTCAGAAGGGTTGTATAAAAATCATTAAGCTGATAGGTTCCGTTCCATTCGATCGGATCTTTTTCAAAAAATTCAAGGCGTTTTTTATTAGGAAGCTCCTGCCCGGAATATAAAAGCGGAATTCCGTTCCAAGTAGCTGAAAATACAGCAAGAGGTTTGGCAATGACTCCGTATTTTTCGTATTCAGTTCCGTTCCATGTATTTTCGTCATGATTGGTAGTGAACCAAGCTCTCATTGACGAATCACCAATTGCAGAATACCTGAACAGCAAATCTTTCAGATCCTGAAGTGGAAGATTTTTTTCGTAATATTCTTTGGTTTTATGCATCCATGTCCAAGAATAGCTTGCGTCAAATACTTTCCCGTAATCGGGATTGTCCAGCTCATCAAATTCTCCGATCCAGAAAAGCGGCTTTATTTTTTCTATTTCCGGACGTGCCTGCTGCCAAAAATCAACTTCTACCCAGCTTGCAAGATCACAGCGGAAACCATCAATATTGGTTTCTTTTACCCAGAATTTCATTGCATCAATCATGGCCTGGCACATTTGCGGATTTTTGTAATCAAGCTCTATGATATCATCCATTCCGGATGCAATGTGAAAACTTCCGTCTTCGTCATGCAGGTAAAAATCAGGATTTGATTTTGTCCAGACATGATCCCAGCCAGTATGATTGGCCACCCAGTCAATAATTACGTTTAAACCAATTTTATGGGCTGCATTTACCATATCTTTAAAATCTTCCATAGTTCCGAATTCGGGATTGATGGATGTGTAGTCATAAGCAGCATATTGGCTTCCAA
>DAMDNI010000343.1:0-1773 GCA_032083825.1 Bergeyella sp.
TGGAGGCGATAAAGCCGTGCATCTGGCAATCGATATACTTAATCACAAAAAAGTGGATAAATATAATTATCTTAATGTTTTTGGGATTGATAAAAATAATGTAGAAACTATTTATGCTGAACGGAAAAGAATAGATGAAAACCATGGGAAACTGAAAAAAGTTTTATCCCTTAACGATTCCTTATCAGGAATTTTGAAAACGAGAAACCGATTTCTTCTAATAGCCTCAACACTTTGTATTCTTCTGATTGCGGCTACTTCTTTTATCCTTCTGACCATTCGTAAAATCAAGAAAAAAAATAAGGAATTAAAATTCAGACAAGAGATAATCGATGGTCAATACAACAAACTCTTTCTTCAAAAAAACGAACTGGTAGATGTAGTGAAAAAAATGGAAGAGATGAAGGCACTTCAGGCAAACTATTTTATGGACAGTTCGCATGAATTGAAAAACCTGCTTACTCTTATCCAACTGGATTTGGATGAGATGGAAAAAACAGGAAAAATTTCAAGATCCCTTCGGAATAACATTAGAAAACTGTCTCCGTATGCCCGAAAGATATTGAGCTACAAAACAGCCCAGACTACCCATCAGTCCGAATCTTCATTAGAATTTAAATACGGAAATGTCGCACCTGTTGTCAGTAAAATTTTTGCAGATTTCAAACCTATGTTTGATGCTAAAAACATTGATTTTATAGCAGAAATCCATAATACTTATTGTGATTTTAATGAGATGGCCATCACCAGCATCCTTAGCAATTTATTGAATAATGCTCAAAAATATACACCGGAAAATGGAAACGTCGAAGTTTCATTACATACCGAAAATGACCAGGTTGTTCTAACCGTAAAAGATAACGGAATTGGTATTAGTCAGAATAAGATTAACGATATTTTTAAAAGATTCTATAAACTGGAAGACGATAATGAAGAATCTTTTGGAATAGGCTTAAATGTAGCGCTTAGTTATGCACAAAAACATGCGGGAAATATTCAAATCAACAGTAAGAAAAATCAAGGTGCCGAATTTAAATTCATTTTTCCGACAAAGCAATCCAATGAAATTGACGCAAACACCAATCAGAACCAAAATACTGAAAAAATACTGATTGTAGAAGATGATAAAGCTATTCGCAAAAGACTGAAAGAAATATTGAGCACAGATTATAATATTGTAGAAGCTGATAACGGTAGAATAGGCTTTGAAAAAGCAAAATATGAAAGTCCGAAATTGATTATTTCCGATATTCTGATGCCTGAAATGGATGGCCTGGAAATGTGCAAAATGTTATCGGAAAATCCTAAAACCAAATTTATTCCCATTATTATTTTGTCTGCCGTAGATGAAAAAGACACCTTGATAAAAGCATATGATTTGGGTATAGACAGCTATATCAATAAGCCTTTTGATAAGGAACATTTGCTGGCGCGTGTCAATAATGTATTGCAAAAAAGGAAAGAAATTAGTGAAACCGGCTTGGTAAAAGGAGATGCCGTTGCATTATCACAGGAAGATAAAGAGTTTCTCAACAAGATAAAAAAAATATTATATGCTAATATTCAGGACGGAGATTTCCTTTTGGAAAACATCGCCACTCAACTGGGAATGTCCCGTTCGAAATTTTATCGTAAAATTAAAGAAATTACTAATGAATCTCCCGTCCATCTTATCCGGGATTACAAATTGGAATATGCAGCACAAATTATTTTGAAAAAAGACATCACAGTTGCCGAAACAGCGATGGAATCTGGTTTTTCTGATGCAAAATA
>DAMDNI010000344.1:0-1769 GCA_032083825.1 Bergeyella sp.
TAGGGAACGGCAGAGAGGGGCTTAATTTCAACCTTACTTCTTATCTTGGGTTTGCTACAATGGATGGCGGGAGATTTTACAGCGATCAGTTTGTCGGCGCCTATTTTACACATCGGCTTCCATGGTATTTCAAAAGCTTCGGGAAAAATACCTCAAGTTTTGATATTATTTACCGCGGAACCATTGGAAATATGAGAAATCCTGAATTTCACCAGTTCAGTTTTGAGAAGCTGGATCATCTTTACAACGAAGTCGGCCTGGAATGGAATAATTTCCTTTCTTCGCAGTTCAATCTCGGTTTCTTTTACAGGGTTGGATATTACAATACACCGAAATTTGTAGATAATTTTGCCATCCAATTTAAGCTGAAACTTTTAGGATTTTAATTTGGGCGTATCCCTCAGTCCCAGCAAACTCATTTGCTTCGGGTCGGGCTATACGTTCCAATCTTCACTTTTTTCTTTTGGAGCGGCGGCTTCGCCGCCGCTCCAAAAGAAAAAAGTGAAGGATTTACACTGCTATCCCTTACGCAGAATCCGTGATTTTATTCTATTTTTGTTAAAAATTTAAAATGAAAAACATCCAGATAAAGGCGGTGCAATTTTTTGATTTGCTGAAGCAGAAAGATACTTCAATGTGGTCTATTTTTTCACAGATGATTGATGGTGAGGAGAAAGAATTGATTTTTCTTGATGATGAAGATAAAATCCTGTTCAATTACGTTCTTCCTTCAAATCAGGAAAAACTGGAGGCAGACCGCAAAAAATTCACAGAAGAATTTGCCGGTAAATTAAAAGATTTCAATTAAATTCATTTATTTCTCAAAAACTCATCAACTGTATTTTTTGCCTCTGTAACATCGTGAACCCTTAAGATTTTTGCACCTTTCTCCAGCACTTTATGATGAAGTTTCTGCGTTTGTTCATTAATATCCAAAGCAGATTTTCCTAAAGGTTTATAAATGAAAGATTTCCTGGAAATTCCTATCAGTAAAGGAAATTTTTGAAATCCGACAAATTCAGTTTCTTCAATTAGCTGCTGCTGCTGCTCTATTGTTTTTCCAAAACCAAAACCCGGATCCAGAATAATATCTTTGACTCCATAGTTTTGCAATTCAGAAATTTTCTCGGAAAAATACCTGTTGACATTTATAGTAATATCTTCCTGAATAGCTTTCTCATGCATGGATTCATAGCTGTTGCCAATATGCATTAGAATATATGGAAGCCCGGTTTGTGCAACAGTTTCAAACATTTTATCATCAAACTGCCCTCCCGAAATATCATTTATAATATCAATTCCTTCCCGGAAACCGAAAGCTGCCGTTTCCGCATAGAAAGTATCCAGAGAAATCAAAATATCGGGAAATTCTTTCTTGATTTTCGAAATTACATTTCCGATTCTTTCAATTTCACTTTTTGCAGAGATTTTTTCTGCGTTTGGTCTTGTTGACTGCGGACCAATATCGATAATATCTGCACCTTCAGAAATCATTTTTTCTGCCTGTTGCAAAGCTTTTTTTTCATTATTAAAATTTCCTCCGTCTGAAAAAGAATCAGGGGTAAGATTCAGAATTCCCATGATTTTCGGAACGGAAAGGTCAATCAATTTTCCGCAGCAATTGACTGAAAAAGAATGAAGATTTGAACACTGGATTTCCATATTGCAAAAGTAAAAAACTAAACCCTAATTCCTTATACCTAAAAGCTATTTTGTATATTTGAAATTCTAAAGAAATCTATGCTTACCACCTCCATCCAATTCGATAA
>DAMDNI010000345.1:0-1755 GCA_032083825.1 Bergeyella sp.
TTTCAGAAGCTGGGATCTCCATGGGAAATTTCCTCAGATTTTGGAAGATAATATTGTCGGAGCTCAGGCAAAAGAATTATTTGCAGATGCCAAAAAAATGCTTGCCAAAATCATTGATGAAAAACTTCTTGTAGCAAAAGCGGTATTTGGTGTTTTTCCGGCCAATTCTGACGAAAAAGATGATATTATTGTAAAAAAAGGGGACGAAAGTTTTGTTCTCAGGACACTTCGCCAGCAGCTCAAAAAATCAGAAGGGAAAGAATATCTGGCTTTATCCGATTTTATCGCCCCGGAATCTTCAGGGAAAACCGATTATATCGGAGCTTTCTGTGTAACAGCCGGTTTTGGAACGGATGAGATTGCCAAAAAATATGAAGAAGAGCATGATGATTACAATGCCATTATGGTAAAAGCTTTAGCAGACCGTTTTGCAGAAGCTTTTGCAGAGTTTCTGCATAAAAAGGTAAGGACAGAATTTTGGGGATATTCTTTTGATGAAAACTTGGATAATGAAGATTTGATTTCAGAAAAATATAAAGGAATCCGTCCGGCTCCAGGTTATCCTGCCTGTCCTGATCATCTTGAAAAGCCGACAATCTGGGAACTTTTAAATGTTGAAAATAATATTGGAGTTGTATTAACGGAAAGTCTCGCGATGTGGCCTACTGCAGCAGTTTCAGGATATTATTTTGGAAGCCCGTATGCAAAATATTTTGGAGTGGGAAAAATAAATGAAGACCAATTGAAAGACTATGCAGACCGGAAAGGAGTTGATATTGAGTTTGCCAGAAAATGGCTTGCTCCTAATTTAGTTGAGAGTTGATGATTGTTAATGGTTATTTCCATTGACTGAAAAATCCGAAAACGAACAACTGACAGCAAATAATTAAATAAAAAAATGAAAATTACCGACCATATAAAAAATGCCAACGGCAAAACTCTTTTTTCGTTTGAAATTGTACCTCCTCAAAAAGGAGTAGGAATTGCAGATTTGTATCAGAATATTGATCCTTTGATGGAATTCAAACCGCCTTTTATTGATGTAACGACTTCGCGGGAAGAATATGTTTTTATTGAACGAGGCAACGGCCTCATGGAACGTAAAATCACCAGAATGCGCCCCGGAACCTTAGGGATTTGCGCCGCAATCCAGCATAAATATAATGTAGACACAGTTCCGCATGTTTTGTGTGGAGGTTTTACCAAGGAAGAAACAGAATATCTTTTGGTTGATTGTATGTATCTGGGAATCAATAATATTATGGCTCTTCGAGGTGATGCAATGAAAGGTGAAAAATATTTTGAACCTACAAAAGGAGGTCATAAATACGCATCGGATATGGTAAAGCAGATTCAGGATCTGGGAAGCGGAAAATATTTGAGTGGAGAAATTATATGTGATGAAGAGAGCAACAGTTTTTGTATCGGTGTTGCCGGATATCCCGAAAAGCATATCGAAGCTCCTTCGATGAATTATGATTTGCAGATGCTTAAGAAAAAAGTGGATTCGGGAGCAGATTACATTGTGACACAAATGTTTTTTGATAATCAGAAATTTTTTGAGTTTGTAAAACAAGCCCGTGAAATAGGAATTAATGTTCCGATAATTCCCGGGATTAAACCCATTGCAACTAAGGCTCACCTACAGCTTTTGCCACAGGTTTTTAAAATTGATTTGCCTGAAATTCTTATTTCGGAAGTTTTAAAATGCAAAACGAATAATGCAGTCAGGGAAATAGGAATTGAATGGGCGAT
>DAMDNI010000346.1:0-1755 GCA_032083825.1 Bergeyella sp.
TTTTTCATTTTTGCTATTTAGATGTAAGCATTTATAATAATATTTAAATTCTATTATTCATATTAGTTGATTTTTGGCTACAGCTTTAGTTTTTTGAAAATAAACTCGGGAATATACCGTATAATTATCATAATAACAGCCCAAATTGGCAAAACGTAAGCGACATCTTTTTTTGATTTCCATGCTTTGTAAATATAATTTGCCGCCTGTTTCGAAGTTGCGGTAAGTGCAGGATTCAGAGGCAGTCCTTCTGTCATTTTTGTTTCCATAAAGCCCGGTTTAACTGTTAGAACATGAACTTTCTTAGGGAAAAGATAATTTCTCAAACCGCTAAGATAAGCTGTTAATCCGGCTTTTGCACTTCCATAAATAAAATTGCTTTGTCTTCCTCTTTCGCCGGCTACAGATGATAAAACAATGATGCTTCCGCTTCTTTTCGCTTCCATTTGTCTTGCAAAATGATTGAGAACAGGGATCAGCTTTGCATAATTGATATCAACAATTTTTTCCGTATTCCTGTTATCATACAAGCCTTCTTCCGTACCTTCGCCTAAATAGCCTGAGGCACAGAAAAGCAAATCTGACGAAACGGAATCCAATTTAGAATAATCAATTTCCGACATGAGATCGAATGGAATAATCTCCGAATTTTGGAAATATTTTACTTCTATATGTTTTGCAAATTTTTCAGTAGTTTCCGGGTTGGAAGAGAACAGGTAAATTTTTTCAAATTTTTCTTTTGAAACTAAAGCCTTTTCTACAAAAGCCTGCGCTACTTCGGAGTTGCTGCCTAAAACAATCATTTATGTGTGATACTTGGTTGAAGTGAAATATCTAAATCTCACTTTAAATATTATTTAAAATTCTCTTGTGCTGAAGAGAAACAAATTTTGAGCTCTGAACATTCTTAAGATAGCTGGTGAGCGAAGATTTGCTCATGCTGTCTTTGGTAAGATAAATTCTTCCGTCGAACTGCTCAACAATTTCGTCCAGTTTTTTAACAAGACCTGCCAATTTCGAATTTACTTTAAAATCCAGAGCTAAAGTATATCCTTCCATTGGAAATGAATTATAAGCCTGCGGATTGTTTTTGCCAAAAAGTTTGAGTACGGCTAAAAAAGATCCGTTCCCTGAATTGGCAATTGTTTCAAGAATTCTCTTCATTCCTTCTTTGCCTTTTTCTTTCGGAATCACCATTTGGTATTGGATAAATCCGCCCTTTCCGTAAATACGGTTCCATTCATTCACTACATCCAAAGGATAAAAAAATGTTTCATAATCAATGAAATTCTTAATTTCCTTTTTAGTTTGTTTGCCGTAATACAGCCAGTTAAAGATCTTTACCGTCAATGCATTCAGTACAAATCCCGGAAAATAAAAAGGAATAGTCGGCTTGAATTTTTCTTTTAAACGAAGTGGGTTTTCAGAGTATTTCTTCGGAATTTCTGCTTTCAGCGCATGTTCTCCTCTCATCAAAATGCTTCTGCCAATATTTTTGCCTTTCTGAAGACAGTCAATCCAAGCAACATTGTAAGTCCAGTCTTCGCTTTCATCAAAAAGTTTAAAAATCTCATCCAGATTTTCAGCTTTTATGCTTTCCTGGCGAATGTATGCGGTTTCAATATTTTTAAGCTTAAATTTGGCGGAAAGAATAATTCCTGTAAGTCCCATTCCTCCAATGGTTGCCCAGAATTTTTCTGAATTTTCTTCACGGGAACATTTGAGAACTTCTCCGTTTTCATTTAGCAGATCAAA
>DAMDNI010000347.1:0-870 GCA_032083825.1 Bergeyella sp.
GGGGTAATATTAAAAGTTACTGTTTTAGATTCTCCTTTTTTCAAAAATATTTTTTGAAAACCTTTTAATTCTTTTACCGGGCGCACTACTTTTCCTACCAAATCACGGATATAAAGCTGCACCACTTCTTCCCCATCATAATTACCTGTATTTGAAACCTTTACAGATATTGTTAAAGTTTGGTTGCCCTTCAAATCATTCGAACTCAAACTAAAATCAGAATATTCGAATTTTGTATAACTCAAGCCATAACCGAAAGGGAATTTAGGATCGTTATCCAAATCGATATAAGCGGAAACATAATTTCTGTCAGTATCATTTTTTGCCGGTCTTCCTGTATTAAAATGATTGTAATAAACAGGAATTTGCCCTTCAGTTCTAGGAAAGCTCATCGTGATTTTTCCGCCAGGGTTGATATCCCCGAACAAAACATCTGCAATAGAATTTCCTGCTTCGGTTCCCAACCACCAAGTGTAAAGGATTGCAGGAATATTGTCAGCAGCCCAGTCAAAAACCAAAGGACGACCTGCATTGATCATCAAGACAATCGGTTTTCCTGTTTTTGCGATTTCTTTTAATAAATCTTCCTGAACACCGGAAAAATGAATGTCGCTACGGCTTTTAGCTTCACCGCTCATGGCGTGTCCTTCACCTAAAGTCATGATGACAACATCTGCTTTTTTAGCGGTTTCAATAGCTTCGTTAAACATAGATTTGTCCTGATCATCGAAATTGCATCCTTTTGCATATAATAATGTTGAACTTTTGCCAAGAGCATTTTTAATTCCGTCAAACTGAGTGACAATCCTTGAGGCATCATCTTTGAAAGGTACAGACCAAAATCCGTGCATGGCAACAGTTTCTTTTCCG
>DAMDNI010000347.1:880-1741 GCA_032083825.1 Bergeyella sp.
TTTCCGAAAGGCCCGATCAATGCAATTGTTTTCACTGATTTTGAAAGCGGAAGAATATTTTTTTCATTCTTTAAAAGAACAATACTTTTTGATCCGAATTCTCTTCCGAATTTCCTGTTTTCAGTATTATTTTCCTGAGCTTTTTGCCTTTTTTCATCAATAAATCTGAATGGATCATCAAAAAGTCCGATTTCAAATTTCTTGGTTAAAATTCTGCGGACTGCTTCATCTATATATTTTATGTCTACTTTTCCTTCTTTGACAAGTTTAGGAAGATATTCGATATAAGCGCGGCTTTCCATATCCATATCAGAGCCTGCAATGATAGATTTCATGGCAGCTTCTTCATTATCTTTTACATAACCGTGATTCACCATTTCACCTATACTTCCCCAATCGGAAACTACAAATCCTGTGAAATTCCATTTTCCTTTAAGAAGATCTCTTAAAATATAATTATTTGCCGAAGCAGGAATCCCGTTGATATCATTAAAAGAATTCATGAAGGTCGCAACACCAGCTTCTTTTGCTGCTAAAAACGGAGGTAAGAAAGTTTCATTCAGCATTCTTTTGCTCATATCGACAGAATTGTAATCTCTTCCGCCAACAGCTGCGCCATATGCTGCAAAATGTTTTGCACAAGCCATTAAAGCATCAATATTTCCCAAGCCATTTCCCTGAAAACCTTTTACTCTCGCTTTTGCAATCTGGCTTCCAAGATAAGTATCTTCGCCGGAACCTTCCATCACTCTTCCCCATCTTGCATCTCTTGCAATATCAACCATTGGTGCAAATGTCCAATGAATTCCGTAAGCGGAAGCTTCAGTTGCGGCAATACGTTCAGACTTTTCAATTAAATTC
>DAMDNI010000348.1:0-1739 GCA_032083825.1 Bergeyella sp.
GTTATTCTTCTTAAAACTCCTATTCTAGGATCACCATTGAAACTTAGCAAGCTCAGCTGAACACCTGAATTAAATCTGTAATTGAGATTGATGACATATACTCCGCTTGACGGAACAGTATAGGTGTCATTAGAAGCTGTAAAATTATTACCTGAATTAATCGAAACTCCCGCAGGCTGGAAGTTTATTTTCCTCCACTGATCAAACAAACTGACATTCAGAAGATTGTTACCTCCGGATCTTGAAGCTTTGGCAATAGTAGTGTTTGTAGTAGAGCCGCCCGAAAAATTCCCCGTAACTTTTTGAACTTCGTTGCTGGTTGGATTCACAACCAAAAAATCATAATTTGAATTGGAAGGAGTAAGATTAACCTGTCTTACAATGAGGTTACCGTTGACATCCAAAGTAGCTTGAGGGGTTTCAGTATTAATCCCTACTTGAGCGTTTGTAATAATACTTAGTATAAGACTGCACGCTAATAAATAATTTTTCTTCATGATATTAGATTTTAAATTATTAGTTATATCAGACACCACATCTTACATATCTAACAAATGTAAAACCATATGAATAAAAATATTTACTGAAAAACAGAATATTGTTATAGAATTCAAATATATAAAAAAAATAAACTGAGTATTAAATTTTATTTAAAAATTTCGCAAGTTTTAAAAAAAACGTTTACAAAAAATAAAAAAATCCCGAGTAAAAAACTCAGGATTTATATTGATAAAAGCTTAATTTTATTTAAAGAAAAAAGAAAACCCTGCTACAAAGCCAAAAGTATTTTCAATATTTTTTACTTTATACGTTCCAACCTGTTCAATCATTCCCCATTCATTATAAACATAGTTCGGATAATCTGTATTTCCTGAAACCTGGCTGAAAGAAACCCCTAAATCTAATCCAATAGATGGAGTAATTAAATACATTACTCCTCCTTTTGCCTTCCATGCAAAACCATCTGTTGTATCTTCCTGGCTTTCATTACCTTCATATCCGCTATAAGTATATTTGGTTTTAGAAGAAGCATATCCAACTCCTGCTCCTAAATACGGGATGAGTTTTGAATCTGATTTAAAAAAATATGTAGCAGTCGGAAGTACTGATATGGTAGTTTGGGTTGCTTTAGAAGAAATTGTATAAGAGCCAGTGGATTCGTTTTTAACTGTTTGGCTTAACAATGCGAGATCCAATCCTACCGCTATTTTATTTGCAACAAAATAGCCCACAGAAGGTGAAATTACAAAAGTTGACTGTTTAGGCCCATCTGTGGAATTCCCATTGTATTTTGTTTTAGAAGACTGGCTGCTAAATCCCAGAGTAGTTGTACCGCCTACAACCCAAGAACCTTTCTCAGTTTGCGCATTCATAATACCGATAAGTGCAAAAGCACTCATCATTAAAACTTTTTTCATAATTCATTTATTTAAAGGTAGAAAATTATACTTTTCCTGTAAACTACAACATGATATAAATCATAAATAAAAAAATCTGTAATTAAATTACAGATTCTCATTATTATAATTAAAAATTATTTGCCAAAACTGTGTGTAAAGCCTAAATTGATAGAACTTATAGAATTTCCATCTTTTGAAACTCCTGCATAGCTTAAATAAACACGGTTTGCCCCAAAATGATAAGCTGCTTTTGGCTGATAATAAAATCCTCCATCATTTTTTCTATTTTTAATGATACGGCCACCACCGAGATCTACACCCAAACTGAATTCAGGAGTG
>DAMDNI010000349.1:0-1725 GCA_032083825.1 Bergeyella sp.
AGCTGGTAAAGGAAGACATGGAGATCACACCGCATCTTTTAGAAAACACATTAAGCTCTGACAACAGAACGGAAATTAAAGTTTTATTGAAAAATAAAGAACTTTTAGAATACAACAAAAAGGCAACAGAAGCGGCTTATTATCCGACTGTCAATCTTACCGCAAATTACAACTGGCAAGGTTTAGGAGCAAAATTTCCTTTAACAAATGGTAAATCACATGGTGTTTACTGGTCAGATTATTCTGCAATAGGCTTGGGAATTAATATTCCGATTTTCAATGGATTTTCAACAAAAGCAAAAGTACAGCAGGCACAAATTGATATAGACAAATTGGATGCAGATATCAAAGATACCAAGCTCAGCCTTGATCTTGCTTACCAAAATGCAAAATCCCAGATAGAAAACAGCCTTTCAACTTTAGACAGTCAAAAAGCCAATGTAAAATTAGCAGAAGATGTTTTAGCAGATACAAAAAGTAACTATCAATACGGCTTGGCAACTCTTACAGATCTTTTAGATGCTGAAAATTCTTTAGTTCAGGCTAAAAATAATTATACCACTGCAATTCTGGATTATAAAATTGCCGAAGTCCAATACTATAAATCAAAAGGAGAACTTAAAACATATTTAAAATAAACTATAATGAAAAAAACTTTAATATATATCATCGGAGCTGCGGTACTTGTCGGTTTAGCAGCATATAAGATTGCTGACAACAAAAAGAAACAGGAAACCGAAGTTGCGGAAGTGGCAAAACAGGTTGACAAAATCAATGTAAATGTCATCACAGCAAAAAGAGAAAATATTAATACTGATTATTCCGCAAACGGAACTTTTATTCCAAAGCAGGAGATGAATCAGTCTTCTGAAATCTCAGGTCGTATTGTAAGCGTTTTGGTAAAAGAAGGTTCAAGAGTTGGAGCAGGACAGGTTTTAGCAACCATCAAAAGAGACGCCATCGAAGTAGATGTTTCACAAGCGCAAAACAATTTACAGAATGCAATTATTGATAACCAGAGATACGAAAATGCCTATAAAACAGGAGGTGTTACCAAGCAACAGCTTGATAATTCAAGATTACAGCTTAAAAATGCTCAGGCTGCTGTAAGAGCACAAGGTGTAAGGGTAAATGATACCAGCGTAAGAGCCGGAATCAGCGGTACCATCAACAAAAAAATGGTTGAGCCGGGAACCGTTGTTTCTCCCGGAACTTCAATGTTTGAGATTGTAAATATCAATTCACTCAAACTTTCTGTTTTGGTGGACGAAAGCCAGGTGGGAAGAATTCAGCTAGGTCAGGAAGTTGCTATTAATGTCAATGTTTTGCCTGAAGATTCCTTCAGCGGAAGAATTACATTTATCGCCCCGAAAAGTGATGCTTCTTTGAATTTCCCGGTAGAAATTGAAGTGCAGAACAGAGGAAACCTGAAAGCAGGTATGTATGCAACCGCAGTATTCAAAACAAATAACGGTGCAGAAACTCAAAATATGCTTACCGTTCCTGCAGAAGCTTTCGTAAACGGAGTGAGTTCAGGACAATTGTTTATCGTTCAAAACGGAACTGCAAAACTGATCAAAGTACAAACAGGAAAAGTTTATGGAGATAAAATACAAATTTTAAGTGGTCTTAATGGTGGTGAACAAGTGATTACCAGTGGACAGATCAACCTTGACAACGGATCTAAATTCAATATCGTAAAGTAGAATAAAGATGAAGTTAGCA
>DAMDNI010000350.1:0-1681 GCA_032083825.1 Bergeyella sp.
TTGGTTGTGCTATACAACACTATCTTTTCGTTTATAAAACCTGTAGGAATACTCTTTGTATCATTGCTTTGGCTCACATTTACCCAGCTTCCTTCTTCTGTGAAATCTACTTCGTATCCATTTGTAAGATTCACTTCGTATACTGTTCCGTCAGATTCTGCAGGAGCATTTTTTTCCACTCTTACTACGTTTTCTGATTCAAAATAAGTATTCAGGAATGTTTTTCCTGCTTGTGGAAGATTTTCAGCGCTGATGACATTATCATCGTCATCATTACAAGAAATAAAAGCGGTTGCCAGAATAGAGAAGGCGAAAGGTATGAATAACTTTTTCATAAATTTTTAAGTATTAAATTATTAATCATCAATTCTTTTAAAATCACCATCAGAATTGAATTCTAAATCAAGACCGTTGGATAAATCTACTTTATAAGCATAACGTTCCCTTTCAATTTTGGTGACAAATGTTTTTGGGAATTTCTGCTGGATGTAAGATGATATTTTTTTAGGGACAAGGTTGAGAGCGATGCCATTTTGTTTGTTTTTCATCTCTTTCCATGAGCCGTCTCTGTAAAATTCCAGCTGGGTTCCGTCGTTAAGTGTCACCTCGTATTCATGAACGATTCCTACTTTCGATTCTTTCTGTGCATGTGCAATCTGGTGATTTGCAAAATTTCTGATGATAAATTTTTGTGTATTTGCAGGCAGTTCTTTACTGCTGATGATGCTGTGCTGTGCACTTACCCAAATTCCGCCGGAAAGGGTAAAAAGCAGGATCATTTTTTTTAGATTGTGTGAAAATTTCATTACTTTGTTATTTTAATACCACAAAGAAAGAAACACAATTGGGAAAGAATTAGGAATTTTTTGCGGATAACCGGAAATGATGCATATTTTCTTTGAAATAATAATCTATTGAAAGTTTTTTGTTCTGATTAATAATACTTTGCACGATAGAAAGCCCTAATCCTACTGAAGTGCTGTCTTCAGATTTTTTATAAAAACGATTGAAAATATGGTTTTTGTCGAGTGCAGTTTCTTCAGAAGTATTTGAAAAAACAATTGCATTTTGGTCAATAGTAATATGTATGTTCCCGTTTTTTTGGGTGTATTTTAATGCATTCTGAAAAAGATTGTTCAGAAGGATTCCTGCAAGATTTTTATTCAGCTTTATCAGAAAGACAGAATTTTCGGTTAAGTTCAAATTCAGGTTTTTGTAATCCAGCCAATCAACGGAATCTTCAATAATTTTTTTGATTAAAGAATTGATTTCAATTTCAGTTTCGTCAATGAACTGGCTGTTCTCAATTTTTGAAAGCATCAGCAGAGAAGTAACAAGATCTGACATTCTTTTCGTTGTTTTCTTGATCTCGGCAAGCTGAAGGATGTTCTTCTCCTGGAGT
The DNA here is from genome assembly GCA_032083825.1 of Bergeyella sp. Taxonomy (GTDB): domain Bacteria; phylum Bacteroidota; class Bacteroidia; order Flavobacteriales; family Weeksellaceae; genus DAMDNI01. The sequence goes on from DAMDNI010000350.1 coordinate 1,403, forward strand.
TCTTCATTTTCGATCATCCAGTCCAGCTTATTCTGGATAATGCTGATTGGTGTTTTAAGCTCGTGAGAAGCATTTTCTATGAAGCTTTTCTGCTGTGTAAAGGATTCCTGATTATCATTGAGCATTCTTGTAATCCCGTCGGAAAGTGTATGAAACTCTGAAACATTAGTTTTAGGAAGCTGAAACGTATTTTTTTCTCCAAAGCGGTAGCTTTTCAGCTGTTCGATTATATTCTGGAAAGGGCGGAATGCTTTTCGGAGGACAATCAGATTGGTCACA
>DAMDNI010000351.1:0-1674 GCA_032083825.1 Bergeyella sp.
GTCATTTGCAGGTTTTCTACATACAGGCTAAGGTCATCCACGGATAAAAATTTCCTCATATCAGGTTTGAAAATGATGATTTTCCCACGATTGATACGAATATTTTCGAATTTTACCGGATTCTTTTTTTTATTTGTTCCCTTGTCTTTTTTGCGGGCAAGAGTGATATTGAGTTTAGGGTTTCCGAGATAAAGATCTGATGTAGAAATCTGTTTGTTGAAGACTGCATCAATAATTCCTAATCTGCTGACTTTTATCGTATCGATGGTTCCCTGAAGTCCGATGACTTCATGGTTTTGAGGGTTTTTATTGTTCACGGAAAATCCTGTGAGAAAAATATTTCCGGTGCCGATATCAACATCGAGCATTTTGTAATTGACGATGTAATCGGAATTTTTTTTAAGAAAATCCGGAAGATTGTGTTTCAGCCAAAAATTAAGTCCTGCATTTGCAAGAAGCACTATTCCTAATAATGTTCCCAATGCAATTGCAACTCTTTTAAACCATTTATTCTTCATCATTTGCAAGATCATGCTCTCAAATATAAATAAAATGTGGTTGAATGCCGAACCAGATGTGAATTTTGTAAAATTCATCATTCTGGCTGTAATTTTTATACTTCCAATTCAATTACATATCCTTCATGTCCTCTTATATTCATGAAATTTCCACCTTCAAAATAAAGATATTGTCCTTTTATTCCTTTCAGAATGCCTTCAAATTCAGGATTTTTGTCAAGTGTAAAAACATTGATCTTTTCAGGTGCCTCGTATGGGAAATCAAGTTTATAAATTTCCCCTTCATCACTATAGAACCGGGAAAAATCAGCAGGAAAATATTCCTTAATCTTATTCCTGAAATCAATTAAATCAAGATCACTTTCAAAATCATCCTGAAGCATTTTTTTGTAATTGGTCTTGTCAGGAAGATGGTCTTTAAGGGTGACTTCTATCATTCCTGCTTCATATCGGTTTTCAGTTTTTGCAATGGGAAGAGCAAAGGTAGCACCCTGGTCAATCCATCTTGTCGGAATCTGGGATGAACGTGTAACGCCGACCTTCACATCACCGGTATACGCTAGATAAACGATATGAGGCTGAAGCTGGATTTCTTTTTCTATTTCAAGATTTCTTTCCTCAATTCCTAAATGTGCGGTAGATAACTCGGGACGAATAATTGTATCGCTTGCATAAGGGCTTTCAAAAAAACATTTTTTGCAGAACCCCATTCTGTAGATTTTTTCGTCACTTCCGCAGCTGACGCATTGATAGCCAATGTGCTTTATCTTGATTTTTTTTTCCAGAAGCTGATTTATATTCAGCAGGTCACCGGAAAGATTCAGATAATATTCTATAGGTTGGCTGATTTGAGTTGACATTTTTAAAATTTGTCCTTTAAATAACATATAAACATATTTATAAAGTAAAAGTAATAAATTTGCCGTAGAAAAAATTGCAAATGAATTATCTTGTAACAGGCGGAAGCGGCTTTATCGGTTCACATTTGGTGGAGCAATTGTTAAAGAGCGGACATTCTGTCATTAATGTGGACAGTTTTGATGATTTCTATGATTATAAAATTAAAATCCGCAATACTCTTGAAAGCGTCGGAAAATCTTTTGAATTTCATTTCAATGATAAAGAAACAGATATTCAGAAGCTGATGATTGAGACT
>DAMDNI010000352.1:0-1646 GCA_032083825.1 Bergeyella sp.
CAATAACAGTATTTTTATACCATGGCTTATTTTTTATCTTTTTCAGAAATGCTCCTATTGCATAATCTGTATATTTAACTGCTCCTTCTCTTCCTGAACCAGAGGGAATATCAATTTTTCCATCCGGATAGGTGAACGGTCGGTGATTTGACGTAGTCATAACAAAGTCGTAGAAGGGTTTGCCACTTTTATATTGCTGATCTGATTTTCTGATTACCTCATTGTAAAGATCCTCGTCACATATACCCCATGCGTTTTCGAAAGTAATATTTCTATCATCGATTGAAGTTCTTGGCGCAAGATAGTTTTCCTTTGCAAATGCATTTCTGTTTCTATCAATAATGTTATATCCGTTATTCCCAAAATACTTGTTCATATTATCAAAATATCCGTCCCCTCCATAAAAAAAACTTGTATCATAACCCTGCTGACTGAAAATTGATCCTATTGTTGTCAGCTGGTCATTATTTTTTCGTCTGACGATACTATTACCTGGTGTAGGGGGTATTGCAAGAGAAAGAGCTTCCATTCCTCGAACCGTTCTCGTACCTGTAGCATACATATTTGTAAATAAAACACTTTCTTTTGCAAGCGAATCCAATACCGGAGTTATACCCTGATTATTTCCAAAAGTTTTCATGAAATCTGCACTGAAACTTTCCATTGTAATCATAATTACATTAGGTCTTTGTACAGTTGCTGTGGTGGGTTTAATTTTTCTTTCGATTGAGAAACTGTTCTGCAGAAATATAGAACTGCTGTCTTTCAAATCATTTTTAATAATCTTAAAAGCATCCTTATTATCCATAAGTTGATAAAAATGATCGTAATTAATTTCATTATTATTATAAGCAGAAAAGAATGAATAGATTCCTGATTTTGACAATTCATTTTGATAGCGGTTGGTACTCAAATCCGCAAAATTGTTTTCGACTAAGAAAGCATAAACAAGAGTTGCTACAAAAATTCCAACCGTTATTTTCAGCCTTGAAAAAAATCTGGTAGTGCCTTTGAAAGTATCAAAAAAATATTTTTTTCGGATACAGAAAAAAATTACAAAAAATGTGAGAATTATCATCACTGCAATTAATATTGGCAGGGGATAAGACTCATTGATATTATTAATTACTTCGTAAGTGTAAATAAGATAGTCTACAGCGATAAAATTAAACCGGCTTTCAAATTCCTGCCAAAAAGTTATTTCAGCAAAAAAGGAAAAAAACAGAATCAATACAACAAGAGAAAAAGAAAAGTAGGTAATGATTTTATTTAATCTAGAATCTACCAATCGTTGGGGCAAAATCAACAAATAAAGGCTATATGGAAATATGAAAAACAAACCTACCCCTATGTCATATATAAGTCCTAATAAAAATACTCTAATAAAAGCTACTGCAGAAAACTCAGCCTTAGGAAATGAGGACAATACAAATCCCAGCCTTAGTAAAAAAGACATTATGATAAATAATAGAAAAAATCTGGTAAGCAATGCATAGCTGCTCTTAAAAAGACTTTTAGGTTTCATACCGAGAATAGATTTATTTTAAAGTTAAATGTGGATAGCGATCCCATGAACCGCCAAGGAAGCTTCCTGAAGTGATTGATAATACGTGGGCCAGAGCCAATAATTATGACATCAAATCTGT
>DAMDNI010000353.1:0-1619 GCA_032083825.1 Bergeyella sp.
ATTTTGTTTTCAATCGGCATTCCCATGTAGAACTTCAATGCATTTTCCGCCTGTATTACTCCGTTTTTGGTTTGCTTGATATTGGTTTCAATATTGGTAAGGTTAACATTGGTTCTATCCAAATCAATTTTTTTGGCCAAACCGTTATCGAATAAGCTCTTGATTACATTTCTCACTTTTTCTGTACTTGTGTAGCTGCTTTCCAGAGTTTCCTGATTTTGCTGAACCGTAAATACCTGAAAATAAGCATTAGAAACCCTTTCAATGATTTGCTCATCTGTAAGGTCTGCATTCAGCTGGTAAAATTCTTTTGTTGATTTAGCTGCTTTCAGTCCTATAAAAACTTGTTGATTAAATAGAGCCTGCTGAAGTTGAACACCAGCTCCTGCAATCCATTTTTGTCCCATTGCAATCATCTGAATATTGCTAGGACCTCCACTGAACGCACCAACATCAAGCGCGGTTTGCTGCAGAATAGGATTGTAATTCAGATTGGCAGTTCCGTTGATGGTAGGAAGCGCACCTGCTTTTGCTTCCATAATCTTTGCCTCTGCATTTGTAATATCCAGCTTTGCTTTCAGCGCATCCGCTTTATTCTGCAAAGCAAATTCTATGGCCTGCTTAAGAGTAATTGTCTGTTGAGAATACAGTAAAGATCCTGTAACAGTCAAAATGCCTAAAGCCAATTTTCTCCACTTTATCATTTTAAATCTCATAATTTAATTTTACTTTATTAAGACGTTTTGATTATTTATTTTACTTTAAATATTTTTTTATTTTTTGAATAATATACTTAAGATTACCTCTTTTCTTTCTCTTATGATTCGGTCATAGTCTTCATCACTGATTTTCATGGTAGACTGAAACAAAGGTCTTACAGCCATGGGGAAAGAAACCAATGACGCCAGATTGAGGATAAACTGGATAGGTTCCATTTTTTCTACATTGCCTTTCTGGATTTCTTCTTCAAATTCTTTATAAAAAAGTGCCATAAACCTGTCCCAATCTTCCTCCTCTTTATAGAAACAGCCATCATTGATTCTTGTGACTATATACGTTTCCAAGTATGGATATTCCTGTCCCATACGAATAGAATCATCAATGTATTTTTCTATTTTTTGTTTAAATGGTAGATTGGAAAGCAAAACCATTTCTCTCTGTTCTTCTTCCTTTAGAATAGCATCTTCAAAAATTAGATTAAAAAGATTGTCTCTCGAACGGAAGTAATAATTGATGAGTGTTCTGTTAACATCCGCAGCATCTGCAATTTCCTGAGTAGTCGCATTGAATTTGCCTTCCCCAAAAAATAACTTTTTTGCTGTTTTTTTAATTAGTTCTTGTGTTTGATCTTTGTGAAGATTTGACATTTTTGTTAAACAATTTTGTGCAAATGTAGCTCAAACATTTGTTTTGACAAAATTGTTAAACAAAAAAATTAAAATTTTAATAAAAAAAGCTCCTCGAAAAACGAAGAGCTTTACTTATCTAATGCAAAGATTGTTATTTTTTAGCTGGAATTATTTCCTTATTGACAGTTGTCCTGCCATGTACTTCTTCTTCTTTTCCTTTTCCTTTAAGGAAGTCATAGGCAATTGCCGAGGCTACAAAGATTGAAGAAT
>DAMDNI010000354.1:0-1589 GCA_032083825.1 Bergeyella sp.
TAAAAAAAATTTTGATAAAAAAAATACTAAACCTTATGCTCTTTTAACTTTCGATGACGGCCTGATCGAATTCAAAGAGGTTATCCTGCCTATTTTGCTTAGAAAGGGGATTTACGCTATCAATTTTGTAAATCCTGCTTTTATAGGCAATTCTGATATGATGTTCAGGCTGAAAGCAAGTCTGCTAATCGAAAAAATAAATGAGAAAAACTATACCATTCCAAGATCTGTTTCAGCACTTTTAGGATGGAATGGAAGTACATCAGAAGCTGTTGCAAAAATAAAATCCGTAAATTATAACAACCGGCAGCAATTGAATCATATAGGAGAATTGCTTGAGGTAGATTTTAAAGAATACATACAAAATAATAAAATCTATCTGGACGAAAAAGATTTGGAATTTGTAAAAAAACAAGGATTTGGAATCGCTTCACACAGCTGGGATCATCCTTATTTCTTCGATCTTTCTCCAGAAGAGCAGCTGCAAAATACTCAACAATCATTAGATTATATAAGGGAAAACGGTTTTATCGATGAAACTTTTGCTTTTCCGTTTACAGACTTTGGAGTTAAAACAAATTTTTTCGAAAGCTTGTTTGATGAAAATAAGGATTTGGCATTCACATTCGGTACAGCCGGAATAAAGCTGGACAGTTTTCCAAAAAATCTACACCGCATACCTATGGAAAATGGTTTTCCCGCAAAAGAAGAATTGAAGTTTGAAAACAATTATTTCCAGATAAAAAAAATATTCAATAAAAACATTATCCTCAGAACATGATTTCTCTAGAAACTTATAACAGATCTCAGCTGGAAAAACTGATAAATTCTGAAAGGTTTAAAGAATTTAGTTTTCTCCCGATTTCTTTTCACCGTGCCATTTCGCATATCAAAAATCCGAATCTTGAGGATGACACTCCTGTTCTTATCTTGGCTTTCGAGGATAACAATCTGGCTGGTTATATCGGTATTCTGGCAGACCATCTGATTCATAAAAATCAGAAAATACAAGTTGGATGGCTGAGCACTCTTTTTGTACATCCCGATTTTCGTGGAAAAAGAATTGCGCAAAAGCTTTTATCTAAAGCCTGTGATGAATATCAGGGGAAAATTCTCATTACAGAATTCACTCCTGAAGCTGAAAATATGTATAGAAAAAGTGGTTTTTTCACTTATCAATCGCCGTTAAAAGGTATGTCGTATCATTTTTTGTCTGATCTGCAGAAAATCCTTCCGGCTAAAAATAAAAAATGGAATACACTGATTCCTTTCTTGAAACTGTTTGATTATGTTTTAAATTCTTTTGTAAAATTATTCAATAGAATACGCCTTTCCGGGAAAGAAGAATTCACCATAACCAAGAGCATGGATAAAGAATCTGAGGATTTTATCAAACAGCATAAAAAACAGAATAGCTTCAACAGAACCTTTACTGAAATTGACTGGATTGTAAAAAACCCCTGGATCTTAAGCGGTGCTGATTCCGAAAAAAGACAATACCAATTTTCAGCATTTGAAAAGAAATTTGAATATATATTCATAAAAATTTATGAAAATAAAATTCTACAAACACTTTTGATTCTTTCTGT
>DAMDNI010000355.1:0-1550 GCA_032083825.1 Bergeyella sp.
TATAGTAGTTGCTCCGTAAACTTTTGCTCCTAAATTAAATTTCGAATCTTCACATAAAGCAATCGGACCGCGAAGATGGCTGCCTTCCATAATCTCGGCATTTTTCCCGATATATATTTTTCCTGTCTTGGTGTTCAAAGTTGAAAATTCAATCTGTGCTCCTTCTTCAATAAATAGATCTTCTAAATTCCCCAAAAAACCGTTTGTAGAAGACAAAGGCTGTGAAATTCTATCTCTTGTGAGCAATTCAAAATCGTAACTGATTGCTTGATCGTTAAAAGTAAACAAATCTGTAGGCTTTTTGAAAAACAACAATTCTTCATGAATATCGGTCATTTTTTCAATCTGATTCAGCGAAAAATTTTCCATATTTATTTTTGCTGCCAGAAGTTCATTTTCATAAACCAGCGCTTCACCTATTTGAAGATTTCTGATCTGCTCCAAAACATTTTCTGTGGGAATAAAATTCGGTACGATAAAAAGAGATTCTTTTCCTTCCGGCTTTCTGAATTTATCTTGCAGAAAATCTTCTGTAACAAATGAAACATCAGAAGTTCCCATTAATTTTTGCCATCGTTCTGAAAAAGTAAGAATTCCGCAGCGCATTTCTGCGGTAGGACGCGTAAAGGTAAGCGGAAGAAAATCTTCCCAATATTGTGCATCGGAAAATACTAATTGCATTTTGGTTGTCAGTTGTTGGTTGGTAGAAAAAACTTTCGGATTTCCGGACTTTCCTTCTTTCCGGGTTTTACAAAAATACAATAAAAAAAGTCTTCCGGAAATCCGAAAGACTTTAATATTCGTTGAATCAAAAAATTACTTAGCGAATTTTTTGTATTTGTTCATGAATTTGTCTACTCTACCTGCAGTATCTACCAATTTTGTTTTCCCTGTGTAGAAAGGGTGAGAAGTAGAAGAGATCTCCATTTTGATCAAAGGATAAGTTTCTCCTTCGAATTCGATTGTATCTTTTGTATCCGCAGTAGATTTGCAAAGAAAAACCTCGTCGTTACTCATATCTTTGAAAACAACAAGTCTGTAATTATCTGGGTGAATTCCGGTTTTCATAATTGTAAAATTTTAAAATAAATAATTAAAGTTTTGCTTTCGAAATAGTAATGGATATTTCTCTGCTAAATTTTAGGTTGCAAAAATACAAATACTTTTTTAATCTACAAACATCTTTCATACAATATTTTAAATTTTTGACAGTTCATAAAAATAGTTAACTTTGAAAATTATAATCTTTTATCTGATATGAAGTATAAAATATTCGTTGCTCTTTCTTTTTGGATTATCCTGCTTTCTGTTTCCTGTAACAGAGATGACATTTCTTTTGACAGCCCTTCACAGCTGCTGAAATTTTCCAGAGATACTGTTTTTTGTGACACTGTTTATAACCAGGTACGTTCTGAAACATACGCGGTGAAAGTGTACAATAATGAAGATAATGACATCATGATTCCGAAAATTTCTTTAGCTGGCGGAAGCTCTTCATTATATAGGATCAATGTAGACGGAAAAGCAGGAACAGAATTCAGTAACGTTCC
>DAMDNI010000356.1:0-1490 GCA_032083825.1 Bergeyella sp.
GTCTGAATTTCTTATAGATATAATATGCGGTTGTATCGCCTTCCATAGTTGCGCTCAGAGCAAAAATAAGTTCCTTTATTTCTCCCGACTGTAATTTTTTTTCGATTTGCGAAATATTCAGTTGGTTGGGGCCGATGCCTTCCATCGGAGATATTTTTCCTCCTAAAACTAAATATTTGCCGGTATATTTAGAAGTGTTTTCGATTGCCATGACATCGCGAACATCTTCTACCACGCATAAAAGTTCGGAATTTCTTTTTTGGTTTGAGCAGATCTCGCACACATCAAAATCAGAAAAATTGTAACATTCTTTACAATAACGGATTTCTGTAACGAGCTTTTTCAGGGAATCTCCTAATGCAATGGCTTGGCTTTCCGGCTGTTTCAGAAGATAAAGTGCGAGTCGCAAAGCAGATTTTTTTCCAATTCCGGGAAGCCCTGAAATTTCTTCTACTGCTTTTGCTAAAACCTTGCTCGGATAGTCCATTCTGCAAATATAATAAATATGTGAAGTTTGTAAATTATGAATTAAAATTTTAAACGTCTTATTACAACCTAAAATGAGTATATTTGAGAAAACAAAACATATATGGTTCTTAAAAATCTCAACTATCCTTTAGATTTCAAATTTAAGATTACAACACTTTCAAGTGATTTCAACATTACGGATAAAAACGGAAATTATGTGGCGTATGTACGTCAGAAAATGTTTAAGCTTAAAGAAGATGTAATCGTTTTTAATGATGAAAGCAAATCCATAGAACTTTTCAGGATCAGGGCTGACCGTTGGCTTGATTTCAATGCGTCTTACAGCATGACTGATTTAGTAAACAGCAAAAATTACGGCCGTCTTGCGAGAAAAGGAATGCGCTCATTCTGGAAATCTACTTATGATGTGGTTGATGAAAATGATATTGTAAAATTTACTATCACCGAAGATAATGCTTGGGTTAAGTTTTGGGACGGGATTGTTGGTGAAATTCCCATTATCGGTATGTTTACGGGATATTTTCTGAATCCTTCCTATTCGGTAAAAGACGCTTCTGGAAGGGTGTTTTTTAAACTGAAAAAAATGCCCTCGCTGATTGGCAGGAGGTTTCAGCTTGACAGACTGGTTGATATTGACGATGAGGACGAAAGCCTTATCGTGCTTTCTTTCCTTATGATGGTACTTCTGGAAAGGGCAAGAGGCTGATCAAAAAGATAAAATAATTAAAACGTTTTCCGGATTCGGGGAGCGTTTTTTATTTTGTAAATTTGAAGAAATAAAATTTTATGGATCTTACAAATATAGAACCTCAGGTAATCTGGAAGAATTTTTCAGCGCTTAATGCAGTGCCGAGGCCTTCAAAAAAAGAAGAAAAAGTAATTGAATTTATCAAAAACTTTGGCGAAAATCTGGGTTTGAAAACTACAGTGGATGAAGTCGGCAATGTAATTATTAAAAAACCTGCTACTGCAGGAATGGAAAATAAAAAATCAATCGTTCT
>DAMDNI010000357.1:0-1455 GCA_032083825.1 Bergeyella sp.
CCAAGAATAGTCAGATACGAACTCAAAATTTTAAATATAAAAAATCAAATATACAGATTAAGGCTAAAAAAATGATAAACTTCTAATGCTTTTGTGATTTTTAATATTTAAAATTAACCTTCAGCAAATTCACTGATGAAATGAAGCTTCACATTTGGAAATTTTTCCTGCGTCATGTGAATGGTGAACGAAGAATCTGCTAAAAATACAAGCTGGTTATATTTGTCTCTCGCTAAAAATCTTTGCTTCAGTCTTGCAAATTCTTTGAATTCGTCTGACTTTTCATCAGCTTCTACCCAACATGCTTTATGAATAGAAATCGGCTCGTAAGTACATTTTGCTCCATATTCATGCTCAAGACGATACTGGATGACTTCATATTGTAAGGCTCCGACAGTTCCGATAATCTTCCTGTTGTTCATTTCCAGAGTAAATAACTGCGCAACACCTTCATCCATCAATTGATCAATTCCTTTTGCAAGCTGTTTTGCTTTTAACGGATCATCATTATTAATATAACGGAAATGTTCCGGTGAAAAGCTCGGAACCCCTTTGAAATTAAGTTTTTCTCCGGCGGTCAGCGTATCCCCGATCCTGAAACTTCCTGTATCATGAAGCCCGACAATATCTCCCGGGAAACTCTCGTCAACAACTTCTTTTTTATCAGCAAAGAAAGCATTTGGAGAAGAAAATTTCATCTTTTTGCCTTCTCTTACCAACAGATAATTTTCATTTCTTTTGAAAGTTCCGGAAACAATTTTAATGAATGCCAGGCGATCTCTGTGCTTAGGATCCATATTGGCATGGATTTTAAATACAAATCCGGTAAAATTATTTTCTTCGGGTTTTACCATTCTTTTATCCGCCTGTTTTGGCTGAGGCTCCGGAGCAATTTCAATAAAAGCATCCAAAAGCTCACGAACTCCGAAATTATTTAAAGCCGAACCAAAAAATACGGGTTGAAGATTTCCTTCCATATAATCTTCACGATTAAATTCAGGATATACGGATTCTATTAATTCCAATTCTTCACGCAATGTTTTGGCTGCTTTTTCGCCGATTGCTTCATCAATACTTGCATCATTGATATCATTAAAAGTAATGCTTTCGCCCACTTTCTGCTTTTTCTCTTCTAAAAATAACTGAATGTTGTTTTCCCAAATATTATAAATCCCCTGAAAATCAGAACCCATCCCAATCGGAAGGGACAACGGAACTACAGATAACCCCAATTTCTGCTCCACTTCATCCAGCAAATCGAAAGCATCTTTTCCTTCGCGATCTAATTTATTAATGAAAACCAGCATCGGGATATTACGCATTCTGCAAACCTGAACAAGCTTTTCTGTCTGTTCTTCAACACCTTTTGCAACATCGATTACGACGATTACTGAATCTACAGCTGTTAAAGTTCTGTAGGTATCTTCTGCAAAATCTTTGTGACCGGGAGTATCG
>DAMDNI010000358.1:0-1454 GCA_032083825.1 Bergeyella sp.
AGGATTTGCGCTCAGTTGTTGAATAGAATTATAATTAAGTATAATCTCATCCCGCAAAACCGTTTTCGGAGTCTGAAGATACAGATCTTTCAAATAAGCCTGTTTTTCTTCATACACAAAATCGGTATTGAATTTTTGAATATTCAGGCCTCTTTTTTCCTGAATTTCTGCGGAATTGACAGAACCTGCGAAAGTTCCGTTCTGCATTTTAAAATCTTCAAGTTCAAGATTCATCTGCGAAAAATCCAGATGATTAAAGTCCATTCCTTGTTTTGTCGGTACAATCGCGGTATTGTTATAAGATGCCTTTACATCGTGTAAAACCAGTTTCCCGAGAAGAAGGCTTAATGCTTTTTCCTGTTCTTTACTTTTTGAACTTTCGGGTTTTTCAGCCTGCTTTTTAGAGCCTGAGCTTGGCGGAAGATATAAATTGGCATTAATATTTGCTCCTGAAAGCAGAATATTGCCCACATCGAAGGCATTGTCCTGCAAATCAATTTTATTGATTTTCGTGCTGAGCTCTTTGAAAATAACCTTTGCAAAAGTTTTGGTATTGTCATCTCCGTAATCAACATCGAAATTGGTAAGCTTAATCTTTTTCAGGGCAATCTGCATCGGCTTTTTCTGATTCAGGGAATCTACTTTTTCTTCCACATTGCCGGCAACTTCTTCTACGAGATTTTGTTTTAATTTTAATTTAAGTCCGTCTAAATTAATATCATTCACCGCATAAGAGTTTTTCTGCATATCAAAAGTTTTCACTCTTGTATCGAATGATTTGAAATAAAGATTAATATCATTTCTCGACTGCTGATCAATAAATGAAATGCCAATATCTTTTAGTTTAATCTTATCAAGAGAAACAATAAAAGGTTTTGAAGGGCTTTTTTCCTCTTTTTCGTTGGAAGCGAAAGCATCAAGAATGTAATCAAAATTAAACTTCCCATCAGATTTGCGAACTACATTTGCTCTTACACCTTCCAAATCAATAGAAGTGAGATCTGCCTTAGAGTTGATCAGCTGCATAATATCAAGTCCGACATCAAATTTTTTAACAGCCAAAAGCGTATCAATGTCCTGCCCTTTCAGATAAAGATTTTCCATGACAAGACTATTGGGAAAGCCAACGTAAACCCTTTCAAGGCTTACTTTTGTCTTAATTTTCTTTTCAAGATAAACCACCAGCTTATCTTTTACAAAATTCTGTACAGCAGGAATTCTGAGGCTGAATATAAGAACAGTAATGAGAACCAAAATCGAAATAATGGTTATAACCGTGTATTTAAGGACTTTTTTCCCGTTGAATCTGAGTTTCAAATGTGAGTATTTTAAACAAAAATAATAAAACCTTTAAATTAACCTTTATATCTTTTAAAACTTCGATTATATAATTTTTTTCATTCAAAGTTTTATGCAATGCCTGATAATTCCCGCTTTCCGGGATTCTCGGAAGT
>DAMDNI010000359.1:0-1448 GCA_032083825.1 Bergeyella sp.
TACGATTGCTACAAATAATACACTTATTTTTTTCATAAGAGGTTAAATTTAATTTTTTATAAGTTTGTTGTTAATTCGTTGATACTTCCTGCATTTTTTCTGTTCTCTTCTGAGTGGCATTCATCTGGGCTCCTTTTTTGGCATCAGAGGATTTACTTGATTTGTTAATTGTATTTCCTCTTTGGCTGCTGCCGTTTGGTTTCCCTTTTGAATTTTTCTCTTCAGGCTGATTTTTGAGGAGCAAATTTAATACTTTATCTGTATAATCATATCTTTTTTCCAAAAAAAGCACATTATTGTCGTTTTTATCAAGAACTATGCCTAAGCTGTTTTTCTCAGAAACAGTCTTGATAGCATTCCATATCTGATCCTGAAAAGGCTTCGCAAGATTGGCACGAGTATTATTAATTTCTCCTTTAGTTCCGAATCTGCTGTTGATGATATTTTTAATCTTTTTATCGAGATCGTCAACTTCTTTTTCTCTTTGCTTCAACTGTTCCCCGACCAAAAGCACTCTTTCATTTTCCAAAGTTGCTTTTTTCTTTTCATATTCTGCCTGCATTGTCTGGATTTCTGTCTGCCATGCTGTAATCTGCCCGTTCATTCTCTGTTCAGCCTCCTTATACTGAGGCATTTTACTTAAAATATAATCGGTATCTACCACACCAATCTTTTGTGCAGAAAAAACTCCTGAAAAAAGGACCAACGTTAAAGAAATAATTTTAAAGTTTTTCATCTCTGGAAAATAAAAATAGGTTATAAAGACTGGTTCATCAGGAAGTGTGTTTTCCATCCGGAAGGTTCACTGCCTGTAATTGTTGTATCGAATCCGTAAGCAAAGTCAAATCCTATCAATCCGAATGCTCCCATATAAACTCTGATCCCGACACCTGCGGAACGTTTCAACTGGAACGGATTGTAAGTTCCAAAGCTGCTCCAAGCATTTCCTCCTTCTACAAATGTCAATGCAAATATTTTTGCGGTCTGGTTCAAAGATATCGGATAACGAAGCTCTGCAGCAAAACGGTTATAAATTGTTGCTCCACCATAAGGCGTAACATCGTCAGTTCCACCTCCTGTAGAAGAGGCATTTTCGTAACCTCTTAAAGGAATGAGCTCTCTACCATCAAATCTTCCTCCGAAAAGCCCGGTACCTCCTAAATAGAATCTCTCAAACGGCGGTGCTCCCAGCTTCTTGTTATATCCGTTAAGAAAGCCCATTTCTGCTGCCGTTCTTAAAACGAGTTTTCCCACCACAGTATTGTACACATCTGCTTTTAATTTTACTTTATAAAATTCCAGCCATTTGTATTTGTCTATGGCATCCATGTTATCATAATCTTTATTTCCGAATAAAGAATATGGCGGAGTAAACTTCACTGATGCTTCTAAATTAGAACCTTCTGTCGGGAAAATAGGATCCACACCTGCAGAGTTTCTGCTCAGCC
>DAMDNI010000360.1:0-486 GCA_032083825.1 Bergeyella sp.
GTCTGAAGCAGATAAGCAGAAGCAATCGTATAATATTCTTTTTCACGGTTCTGATATGCAAAATTGTCTAAAGTAAATGTCCATTTTTTGTTAGGCTTAAAATTTACAGAAGCCGTTCCCATCATATTTTTATATTGGTCATCTTCTTTTCCGTCATAAAAAACACTTAATTTGATTGGAGTCTGAACTGAGCCGAAATCCACATCTTTCTGTTTCGGAATCATTTCATAATCATTTTTGCTATAAAATCCGATGAAAGAAACACTCCATTTATCATTAATGTTATAATTGATGTATGACTGGAAATCCATATACTGAGGATTGAAATCTGTATCTTCATTCAGCGTGTTGAGGACAAGATTAGTATTTCTGTAACGTCCGGAAAACATCGCGGAAAGCTTTTTATTTTTCGAAGCAAAACCTGTTGACAATCTTCCACCAATTAAACTTGCTTCGCCGGCAAGCTCAAATTTTGTTGGCTGCTTA
>DAMDNI010000360.1:496-1422 GCA_032083825.1 Bergeyella sp.
ATTCAATGCAGAAGACATTTTATCGCCATATCTTGCTTCAAAACCACCCGGAGAAAAATTCACAGCGGAAACCATATCCGGATTGATGATACTCATCCCTTCCTGCAAAGAATTTCTTACTAAAAACGGACGATAAATCTCAATATCATTGATATAAATTAAGTTTTCATCATAATTTCCTCCGCGAACCATATATTGCGAAGATAATTCTGCATTTGAATTTACAGAAGGTAGACTTTTGATCATAGTTTCAATTCCTCCTGCTAAAGAAATGACAGTTTGCGCTTCCTTCGGAGAGAGCTCAATAGAAGTCAGATCGGTATTTTTAATTCTTCCTTTTTTCTGAAAAACCACTTCCTGTATTTCAGTCTCTCTTTCTTTCAGGAACATTTGTATAAAAACATTCTGAACTTTAGGTGATTTTTTGATGGTTTTAGAAAATCCTTTGTAATTTTCCTTTTCCACAGAAAGGGTCTGATCTGTATCTGCAACAGGAATTTTTGCAGTTCCGTTATCATTTGTGGTAAAAGTCTGATTATTATACGAAACCGTGGCGTTTGCAACCGGTTTCCCATTTTCGTCAAGGATGTTAAGATTGATTTGCGCAAGGGCAAAAAACGGCATCAGAAACAGCAGTAGGGCGATCTTTTTCAAATCAAAAATTTTTAGTTTTTAAAGATATTAAAATTTATAATATGGCTTCTCTTACTTTCGTTAGTTTTCCTAATAAATCGTCTAAAAGATCAAGTTTCAGCATATTGGCTCCGTCGGATTTTGCACATTCCGGATTTGGATGTGTTTCAATGAAAATTCCGTCTGCTCCGACTGCTATTCCGGCTTTTGCAATCGTTTCAATAAGTTCCGGCCTTCCTCCTGTCACTCCGGAATTCTGATTCGGCTGCTGAAGAGAATGGGTAACATCTAAA
>DAMDNI010000361.1:0-1415 GCA_032083825.1 Bergeyella sp.
AGAGAATTCAATCATCAGAACAGCTGATGGATTTGTTACTATTTCTGAGTTGTAAAATTTATGTCAGAATCACTATCGTTTGAAAAACAAAACACTAAAACATTCTAAATCAAACCCTTAAACAAAAAAGCACTCAGTTTGAGTGCTTTCGTGGTCCCACTTGGGCTCGAACCAAGGACCACCTGATTATGAGTCAGGTGCTCTAACCAACTGAGCTATAGGACCTCAAAATTTGGTTAAATTTTGTGAGTGCAAAAATAAACTTTTTTATTTTAAAACAAAATAATTTCAGCGTTTTTCCTGACATAATTCTACCAAAACACCATTGGTAGACTTCGGATGCAGGAAAACGACCATCTTATTGTCGGCTCCTTCTTTCGGTTCTTCAGAAATGAATTGGAACCCTTCTTTCTTAAGACGATCAATTTCAAAATGAATATCTTCCACTCCAAAAGCAATATGATGAATTCCTTCCCCTTTTTTTTCAATGAATTTGGAGATCGGACTTTCCGGGTTGGTAGCTTCGAGAAGTTCAATTTTGCTTTCGCCAATCTGGTAAAAAGAAGTTTCAACACCCTCTCTTTCTACATTTTCATGTTTGTAATTTTCTTTTCCTAAAAGTTTACTAAATAATTCATCGGAAAACCCTAATGATTTCACAGCAATTCCCAAATGTTCGATTTTCATGTTTTGAGGATTAATTATCAAGAAATGTTTAAAACAAAAATACTAAATTTGCGGGATGAACGAAAGCAATAGACAAAGAAAAGTAGCACAGATTATTCAGGAAGATTTCGCCGAGCTTTTCCGCAAACAGGCTGCAGACAGCAAACAAAATTTTCTGGTGTCGGTTTCCGATGTTAAGGTCACGCCCGATCTTGGAATTGCAAAGATTTATTTAAGCATATTTCCGCAGGAATTCCGTAAACCGATTATGAAGGAAATTGAAGAAAACAAGGCACAATACAGAAATTTTATCGGACAGAAAATGGGCAAACAAGTGCGCATCATTCCTGAACTCAACTTTTATCTGGATACTTCTCTCGATGACGTTGAGAAACTGGAGCGTGAATTGAGAGGCGAAGGCGATAACCCTGTTCTATAATTCTAAAAATTCGGTTTGAAAAATACGCCATTCTACATTGCGCAAAGATATCTGATCGCCAAAAAAGGAAGTACAGCTGTTACTTTCATTACCTGGCTGGCTGCTATTGCAATGATGGTGGCAGTTGCTGCAATGTTTATCATCATTTCTGTTTTCTCCGGGCTGGAAGATCTGAACAGAGATATGATTGCCAATTTACATGCCGATCTTACTTTAAAAAGTGCCTCAGGAAAAACGCTTCCTGAGATCAATAAAGCAGTTGCTATTCTTAAAAAAAATCCGGAAATCTCTTCCTTTTCTAAAACTATTG
>DAMDNI010000362.1:0-1411 GCA_032083825.1 Bergeyella sp.
CGCTACTTCTGACTTGAATGACCTTTACAGAAGGGTAATCATCAGAAATAACCGTTTGAAAAGATTATTGGAAATCAAAGCTCCGGAAGTAATCTTGAGAAACGAAAAACGTATGCTTCAGGAAGCAGTAGATTCATTGTTTGATAATACAAGAAAATCTTCTGCTGTAAAATCTGAGTCTAACCGTCCATTGAAATCCCTTTCAGATTCACTAAAAGGTAAGCAAGGTCGTTTCCGTCAGAATTTATTAGGAAAAAGGGTTGACTATTCAGCACGTTCTGTAATTGTTGTAGGTCCAAACTTACAACTTCACGAGTGCGGTCTTCCTAAAGATATGGCTGCAGAGCTTTACAAACCGTTTATCATCAGAAAACTGATTGAAAGAGGAATTGTAAAGACCGTAAAATCAGCTAAAAGAATCATCGACAGAAAAGAACCTGTTGTTTATGATATCCTTGAAAACGTGATGAAAGGCCATCCGGTTCTATTGAACAGGGCACCTACGCTTCACAGATTGGGGATCCAGGCATTCCAGCCGAAAATGATTGAAGGAAAAGCAATTCAGCTTCACCCATTGGTTACAACGGCTTTCAACGCTGACTTTGATGGTGACCAAATGGCGGTTCACTTACCATTAGGCCCGGAAGCAATTTTGGAAGCACAACTATTGATGTTGGGTTCTCAAAACATTTTGAATCCTGCAAATGGTTCTCCGATTACGGTACCTTCTCAGGACATGGTTTTGGGGCTTTACTTTATGACTAAACAACTGGATTCAACTGATGAAATAAAAGTAAAAGGTGAAGGTTTAGCATTCTATTCTCCAGAAGAAGTTGAGATCGCTTATGCAGAAGGGCAAGTTTCCCTGAATGCGAAAGTAAGATGTAGACTTCCTATCAAAGAAGGCGGAGAATTGGTAACTAAACTTACCAATACTACTGTTGGTAGAATTTTGTTCAACCAGATCGTACCGAAACAAGTTGGATATATCGATGAATTACTGACTAAAAAATCATTGAGAAACGTTATTGGTAGAATTTTAGCGGATACAGATTTCCCAACTACCGTGAAATTCCTTGATGATATGAAGAATCTTGGATATTCCAACGCTTTCAAAGGAGGACTTTCATTCTCATTAGGAGATATCGTAGTTCCTGCTGAGAAAAAAGCAATGATCGCTAAAGCAGTAGAAAATGTTGACGAAATCAAGGCTAATTATAACATGGGTCTTATTACTGATACAGAACGTTACAACCAGGTAATCGACGTTTGGACCAACACAAACGCAGGATTAACCGAAATGATCATGAGCAGAATGAAGTCTGACCAAGGTGGATTTAACTCTGTGTATATGATGCTTGATTCCGGAGCAAGGGGATCTAAAGAACAGATCCGTCAGCTTTCAGGAATG
>DAMDNI010000363.1:0-1408 GCA_032083825.1 Bergeyella sp.
ACAGACCTTAATCACAGACATTGGGATTATTTCAATGAAGGGAAATACAATCATGTTTTTGTGGTCAATGTTTCAGACAAAGCCGAATCTGCAAAAGATTTGCTGGAAGGCAAAACATGGGATTCTCCACAGCGACCTTTCGGCGGAAGTGAAGATTTTATCTGGAGCCCTGATTCTTCCAAATTATTATATGTTACCAAGGCATTAAGCGGAGCAGAATATGCGAAATCAACCAATACAGATATTTTCGCTTATGATCTTGTGTCCGGAACCACCAAAAATCTTACAGAGGACAACAAAGGATATGATACCAATCCTTCTTTCAGCCCGGACGGGAAATCCCTGGTTTGGATGAGCATGTCAAGAGAAGGCTACGAAGCTGACAAAAATGATATCAAAATCATGGAATGGAAATCCGGAAAAACCACCAATCTTACAAAAGACTGGGACGAAAGTGCTTCCAATCCTTTCTGGAGCGCAGATTCTAAAACAATGTATTTTGCTGCAGATTTCAGAGGAACAAAACAATTGTTTTCTTTGGATCCGAAAACTTCCAAAGTTCAGCAGATTACGAAAGGGGATTTTGATGTGAATGATATATTTGCGCTTCAGGGAAATTCACTTTTTGTGACCAGAACCGACATCAATCACGCTGCGGATCTGTTTTCCGTAAATCTTAAAAACGGAGAAATGAAGCAGGTAACAGAAATCAATAAAGATAATTATGCAAAAATAACTCCCGGAAAATCTGAACTGAAAATGGTAAAAACCTCAGATGGTAAAGAAATGGGAGTGTGGTTTCATTATCCGCCGAATTTTGATCCGAACAAAAAATATCCGACTTTGTTATATTGTCAAGGTGGTCCGCAATCTGGTTTGACACAATTTTTTTCAACAAGATGGAATTTTGCATTAATGGCGGCCAATGATTATATCATTGTTGCCCCAAATCGCCGCGGAATGCCGGGTTGGGGAACCAAATGGAATGAGCAGATCTCTAAAGATTGGGGGGGACAAGTAATGAAAGATTATCTTGCAGCAGCAGATTATGCGAAAACTTTGCCATATGTTGACGGAAATAGGATGGGTGCTGTTGGCGCAAGTTACGGAGGTTACAGCGTTTATATGCTTGCCGGAATTCATGAGAACCGCTTCAAAACATTTATTGCACATGACGGATTATTTGATATGAAATCGTGGGCATTGACAACAGAAGAATTATGGTTTGCCAACTGGGATCTTGGATCACCTTTTGAAAAACCTCTTCCGAAATCTTATACAGAATTTAATCCCATCAATTTTGTTGAAAAATGGAATAAGCCAATTATGGTTATTCAGGGTGGTATAGATTTCCGGGTTCCTTACGAGCAAGGTCAGGAAGCTTTCCAGGCAGCAAAACTGAGAGGAT
>DAMDNI010000364.1:0-1400 GCA_032083825.1 Bergeyella sp.
TCCTTTATGGAATCAATGGCTTCTCTATAGCATTTTATCACGGTTGCAACATATTCGGGAGCTCTTCCTCTTCCTTCAATTTTAAGAACTTTCACTCCTGCGTTTACGATTTCATCTAAAAATCCTATTGTACAAAGATCTTTTGGAGACATCATATATTCATTGTCCAGCTCAATTTCAAAACCGGTTTCCTGATCAATAACAGTGTATTTTTTACGGCAGTTTTGTTTGCAGGCTCCTCTGTTTGCAGAAGAATTTGCTGAGTGTAAGCTCAGATAGCATTTCCCTGAAACAGCCATACACAAAGCTCCATGACCAAAAATCTCAACTTCTACTAAATTTCCGGATGGGCCTTTTACCTGTTCTTTTACAATCTGATCACAGATTTTTTTGATTTGGGTAATGCTCAATTCGCGGCTCATTACCATTGTATCGGCAAATAATGCATAGAATTTTACCGTTTCAATATTGGTGATATTGATCTGGGTAGAAATATGCACTTCCATACCAATTTGTCTTGCATACGCAATTACAGCCTGATCCATCGCAATAACAGCTGTTAAATCTGCTGCTTTCGCTTTATCCAAAAGTGTTTTAATAATCGATAAATCGTGATCGTAAATAATCGTATTGAGCGTAAGATAGGTTCTTACTCCTTTTTCTTGGCATCTTCTGGAAATTTCCGGCAGATCATCAATGGTAAAATTCATGGATGCTCTGGCTCTCATGTTCAGCTGTTCTACACCAAAATATACAGAATCTGCACCATTATCCAGTGCTGCTTGTAATGATGTGAAATCTCCTGCTGGAGACATCAGCTCTATTTTTCCGCTTTTTGTCATTATTTTTTTTGAAAAAATTTTTGCAAAGATAAGCAATTCGGTTTTAGCGGAAACTGAAGAGTAATGAATGGTTTCTATTAAAACTAATATGCTTCGTAAATATGCTTAAGAATACTGCGATCCAGTTCTGTCAGAGAAATTTTTCTTCTCTGCATTGCTTTTTCTGCAACTTCATATGCTTTTTCCAGCCTGAATTTTTCATCGCCTTTCATGCCGCCCCACGAAAAATTTTCTACTAAATTCGGAGGAAAACCGCTTTTGAAAATATTAGCTGCAACACCTACCACTGTCCCTGTATTCAATTGCGTATTAATTGCTGTTTTGGAATGATCTCCCATAATCAGACCTGCAAATTGAAGGCCTGTATCAGCAAATCTTTTGGATCTGTAATTCCAGATTTTTACAGATGCATAATTATTTTTAAGGTTGGAAGAATTAGTATCTGCTCCCAAATTACACCATTCGCCAATTACAGAATTGCCTACAAAACCGTCATGACCTTTGTTAGAATAGCCAAAAATCACAATATTATTGACTTCCCCGCCTACTTTACAATGC
>DAMDNI010000365.1:0-1384 GCA_032083825.1 Bergeyella sp.
AAGATTAAATTCGACGTTTCTGTAAAAGATAAAATCTCTTCCGAACAGGATTTTGTGGAGAAACTTCCGGTTTTGGAAGCCAAAATACAACAGGTGAAAAAGGATCTGAATCTTTAAAAAATTAAATAATACACTATAAAAAAATCTCTTACATTTCGTAAGAGATTTTTTAATTATTGATATCTGGAGTGCTCTTTATTTTTAGAGAATCTGTCGATAATGGGCTTGAATAATGCTTTATATTTTTCAATATCAAATAATTGTGAATCGGTAAGAGCTTTTATCGTCAGCCAAACACCGAACGGAAATAAAACAATATTCGGAAACCACGCAGCAAGATAAGGATTCATTTTTCCGGACCATGCAACGTTCTCAACCGATAAAGTCATCACATAAAAAATAATAAAAATAATGATCGCAATGATCACCGGAAGTCCCATTCCTCCTTTTCTGATGATGGATCCTAAACTCGCACCAATAAGGAAAAAAATAATACAGCTCACCGAAGAAGCAATAATTCTCTGCTGATAAATGATAATTTTGCTGTAATAGCTGTTGATTCCCTTTATTTCATCACCCTTATTTTCAAGGGATTTTTTCAGATTATCAATTTTGTTATAAGCGGAAAAGAGAATATCCAGCTTTTTATTGCCTTTTACAGTGTCCAGTTTTACCGATTCTTTAGGAGGCGTTTTAGTTTTAGAATAGCTGAGAATACTAACCATACTGTTGGTCTGGTTAACTAAATCACTATTAATCAGCTCAAAAGATTCGCTATTCAATTTTCGGGATTTCTCAATAGTTGTATTGAGCTGCCCATAAGTCTGGAAAGTATAATCATCCGTAATTTTCTGATCGTCAATAGCTTTATTAATAATTTCTGAAATATTAAAGTGAAGCGTGAGCGTATCAAATTTAATTGCCTGATCCGGCTGCTTTAATCTTTCATTATAATTCTGGCTTTGATTGTCTTCAAAAACATATCCGTCATACAGGATCAGTTTTAAAAAATTTCGGTTTGAGGCAGGAATGAACTTTCCTTTTTTTGAAACTATAGATTGCTGGTTCTCAAAAGAATTGGTCATTTTATGAATGAAAACTCCGTCAAGATTTTCACCATTTTCTCCTGTAATCTATCAAATTTGACACTATAGCCCGGTATCTGCGAAATAAATTGCCCGGGTGTAAAATTTAGCGCTGGTTTGGTTGCCGTAATATTATACAGCATATTTTTAGCTTTCCTCTGGAAATCGGGAATAATATTATTCGAAAAAAAGAAAAGCATAACCGCAAACATCATGGAAATGACAAAAAGCGGAGTCATAATCCGGGTTAAGGAAATTCCCGCTGCTTTCATAGCTGCAAGCTCATAACGTTCCCCGAA
>DAMDNI010000366.1:0-1325 GCA_032083825.1 Bergeyella sp.
TGTAAGCCCAATCACAGGAACTCCCTCATTTATGCCAAACGGTTTTGCAGGTGTTATGAGTGCAGTTTCCGGAGTTTTCTTTGCCTATATCGGTTTTGATGCATTAAGTGTACTTTCGGAAGAAACCAAAAATCCGCAGAAAAATCTTCCGAGAGGAATGATCATTTCACTTGTTCTTTGTACAGTGATTTATATTGCCCTGACTTTAGTTCTTACCGGAATGGTAGATTACAAAAAATTTGACGGAGTTGGAGATCCGCTTTCTTTTATTTTTGAAAAAGGAAATGCCAATGTGGCTTGGATGGAGCTTGTTGTATCCTTCATTGCGATTATAGCAATTACTACTGTACTTTTAGTATTCCAAATGGGACAACCGAGAATATGGTATGCTATGAGCCGTGACGGATTAATGCCTAAAAAATTCATGGAAATTCATCCGACGCACAAAACACCGGGATTCGCTACTATTATCACTGGTTTGGTGGTTGGAATTCCTATTATTTTCACTGATAAAAGTTTCATTTTAGATTTTACAAGCATCGGAACAATTTTCGCATTTGTACTTGTTTGTGGCGGAGTTTTATTGCTTCCTGCAAAGGAGAAACTGAAAGGAAGATTTCATTTGCCGTATATCAATTCTAAATTTATTTTCCCAGTATTGTTTATAGGCGGATTGGTTTTCTTTTATTTCTGGCAGCCAGAATTTTTTGGAAATTTACTGAAATGGGATGATCCGAGTGAAGGAGAATTCAGGATTTCAATTTTCTTTTATATAATTATCAACCTTATACTTTGTGTTTTAGCGTTTTGGAAAAACCTTTCCCTTGTTCCACTCATAGGTTTGAGCTCTTGCCTTTATCTTTTAACAGGAATGAGCCATAACAACTGGTTTTGGTTTGGACTTTGGTTTGCAATCGGTTTAGTGTTTTATTTCCTGTATGGTTATAAACATAGTAAACTGAGACAACAAGCTTAAGTTTCTTCTGGATAAGATCAGGAGGAACTTTATAAAAACTAAAAAAAATGTCCTCCCGAGTTAAAACTTATAACGAATTTTACCAGCTTTTTCTTGCAGAACACAGTAAAGCAGGAACACGGTTTTTTCATTTTCTGGGTACACTCATTATTTTATCTGCGCTTATATTTGTCATGTACAGCGGGAAAGAAAGATTTCTTTGGTACATTCCTATTTTCGGATTTGGTATTGCATGGCTTTCCCATGCGGTTTTTGAAAAATGTACACCGGCAACATGCAGGTATCCTTTATGGACTTTAATTTCAGATTTCCGCCTGTTTTTTGAACTGTTAACCGGAAAGCAGAAATT
>DAMDNI010000367.1:0-1281 GCA_032083825.1 Bergeyella sp.
GCATTGAAATGGTGGAGAAAGCTGAAGAATTTATGAAAATTGCCCATCCTTCAGAATAATAGCATTAAAATTAAACGATATCCATAGTCAAAGTTTTAAAACTCTGACTATATTTTATATTTTCTAAAAACAGCATTTAAAAAATTGAAAAAAATAATAAGTTTTGTGATTGTAATTTTCGCCTGCATAAATTTATATTCACAAAAAATATATGTGTTTTTTGGCTCATTTAATTGGGACAAAACAACGGAAGGAATTTACGTATATCAATTGGATCCCGATACAGGGAAATTATCGAAAATAACCTCTGTCAAAGGTATTCTGAATCCTTCGTTTTTAACATTATCTTCTGATGGTAATTATCTTTTTGCATGCACTGAAAGCAAAACACAGAATGCGGGAAGTGTCAGCAGTTTTCAATTTAGTTCAAAAGAAAATACCCTGACTTTCATCAACAGCCAGAAAAGCGGTGGTGAAAACCCAGTATATATAACTGCTCACAAAAATGGGAAATGGCTGATTAATGGGAATTATACGGAAGGCAGCGTTTCTGTCTATCCAATATCAGAAAATGGATTTATACAGCCTAATGTACAAAACTTTCAATTTTCGGGAGGAAGCATTAATAAAGAAAGACAAGAAAGGTCTCATATTCATGCTGCGGTTTTTTCGCCGGATTTCAATTATTTATTTTTAACAGATTTGGGTGCGGATAAAATTCGCTCATATACATTCAGTACTAATAAAAATGAACCTTTACAAATCGCAGATCCGCCTTATATACAATCACCTTTAGGAAGTGGTCCGAGACATTTCACCTTTCATCCGAGCGGAAAATTTGCTTATTGCATCGAAGAATTATCGGGAACGGTAAGCGCTTACAAATATGAAAACTCTCATTTGGAAAGCATTCAAAGGATAAATACACATTCGGATAAATACAAAGAAGGTTTTGAAAGTTCGGATATTCATATTTCACCAGACGGAAAGTTTTTATATGCATCTAATCGAGGCAAAGAAAATAATATCGCCATTTTTTCCATTCTTGAAGACGGGACATTAAAAAATATCGACTATCAATCAACTCTGGGAAAGCATCCAAGAATTTTTGATATAGATGAAACAGGGCGGTTTTTAATTGCAGCTAATGTCAGTGGGCACGTTGTTGTATTCAAACGCAATTCTGAAACAGGTTTGCTGAAAAAAGTCGGCAAAAAAATAAAAATTAAAAACGTTTCCTGCGTGAAAATTAAAAATTACTAATGTTTTGGAAACTCACAT
>DAMDNI010000368.1:0-1266 GCA_032083825.1 Bergeyella sp.
AAGATAATTTCATGGAATTATTGAAAAAAAATCCTGAAGTATATTTTGACCTCTGCAAAGCCCTCTCAGAACGTTTATATTATCAATATATCATGTCATCCAAAAATTCTTCTAATAGCCCGATGGTAAGGCTCATGGCGATTATGGAATACTTCAAAAATTCACAACAGGACAAAGGAACTAAAAATTTTGAAATTCCGTTTACACGCCAGCAATTGGCTTCTTTAACGGGACTGTGCGTAGAAACGGTAATGCGCTCCCTGAAAACAATGGAAAGGGAAAATATAATAAAGACTTCAGGCCGCAAAATTTACTTCTGATAATCTCAGGACATCAATCATCCAAATCCACTGCTGTTTCAATACTAGTCACGAAGCAGCAGTATCACCTAATATTAATTTTTAAATAAATTCAGTTATGAACACTAGAAATTCAGGTAACCGCAGTTCAAGAGGCGGTTCATCAGACAACTCAAAATCCATTCTTGAAGAGATATACCAATTAGGATATGATCACGGTTTTAATGATGCCTCCGAAGATGAGGATTATGATGATGATTTCTCGGAATTCGAGGATTATTATGAAGATGATTTTAACGATGACGAAGATGATTATGATGATGAAGAATACGACGAAGATGACAATTATAATGACGATGACGAAGATGACGAAAACGATCAGGATTCAGGACGATCAGGAGGAAAAAGAAGAGGCGGCCAAGGAAGATCTTCTTCAGGAGGACAGGGCAGTTCAAGAAATAATGGACGCTCAGGCTCTTCAGGTTCGCGTTCAGGCGGAAGAGGCGGTTCTTCCTCAGAATCCGGTAGCTCCCGTAGAGGTTTTGCTTCAATGAGCAAGGCAGAACGTACCCGTATTGCACGTATGGGAGGTCAGGCTTCTCATGGCGGCGGCAGAAATTCAGGTTCTTCAGGATCAGGAAGGTCGAATTCCGGAAATAATTCCGGAAGATCCGGAAGTTCTGGTTCCAATAGAGGTAATAATTCTAGCTCAGGATCATCACGCAGAGGTTTTGCTTCAATGAGCAAGGCAGATCGTACCCGTATTTCACGTATGGGAGGTCAAGCTTCTCACGGTGGCGGCAGAAGTTCTGGTTCTTCAGGCTCAGGAAGGTCAGGCTTTGGCGGAAGGCGTAATTCATAATAACAGGTTGCCTCTTTTGTAAAAAAGAGGTAATCTTTTTTAACATTTAAAATATCTATATCATGGCAAATAAAACCACAGAAACAAATAACAATACAGCAGGTA
>DAMDNI010000369.1:0-1247 GCA_032083825.1 Bergeyella sp.
CCTTTTTCGTCAAGAATTACGTTGTGATCGGAGTTTTCGATATGGTTCAGGAAAAGTTTTGCTTCTTCTTTCTTCAAGAGTTCGGATGAAAGATTGCGGGAATTTCTAGCATCGGGAATTTCGATAAGGTCAAAATTCCAGTGTTTTGGAAGTCGGTTTTGATAGTATGAAATAAGGGACTTAATTTCTTTGTCGTCCGTTTTTCCGATGCACAGCAGGTTAATTCGCATTTTATTATCTTTGCTCTGCAAATATAGATGAATGACGATACGAGTTCCTAAATTTCTGATAAAAATTAAAAATTTTCTCGACAATATCCATATTCCCTTTTTGGGAATTTCTTTGTGGAGGATGTTTGGGATTTATGGAAAAGGAATTTTTGAAAATAAAGTAGGAAAGCAGGCTGCGGCTATTTCTTGGGCATTTTTCCTGAGCTTGTTTCCATTCATTTTATTCATGCTTTCACTTTTGCCGTATCTTCCGCATTATGACAAGCTGCAGTTCTATATTTTTGAAGTTTTGATGCCGAATGTGCTTCCTGCTAATATTCTGCATGATGTCACAGGATATATTCAGAATTATATTATTCCCAATATGAAAAGCCTGAATAATATTTCTATCATATTGGCACTTATTTTCGGAACCAACGGAACGCATTCACTCATCAATGGTTTTAATGCGAATACGGATCTTCAGCGGAATTTTTTTAAGGAATATTTCGTTTCAATAGCAGTTACGATTGCTTTTATTGTTCTGATTGTGCTCACGATTTTGGGAATTTATTATAGTGAGGTTGTTCTGAAACTGTTTACCCCGCAATACAATATTTCGTGGTTTGTGAATAATCTTACGAAAATCATCGGTTTTTTCTCGTTTCCGTTTTTTTATTTTATTCTGCTGAGTTTGTTTTACTGGGTAGGATGCCTGAAAATCACAACATGGAAGCAAGCTGTACCGGGCGCAATTCTTACAACAATACTTTTTGTTTTGCTGACTTATGGTTTTGCCATTTATTTGAAAAATTTTGCCCGTTATAATGTTTTTTACGGATCCATAGGTTCCATTATCATTGTCATGATTTGGGTAAATATCAATATTATTCTGATGCTGTTGGGCAACGAACTGAATCTCGCTATCAAAAAAGTAAGGGTAGAAAAAATGATGGCAGAAGAGATTGAACATGATTTTGCCGATCTGAAAAAAGAAAAATCTTCAGAGAATCATCAGGCTTAAAATTCTTTATTTTT
>DAMDNI010000370.1:0-1220 GCA_032083825.1 Bergeyella sp.
AAGATCTTATAGAAGACTTTCAGTTGGGAAGATTGAATTCTCTCGCGTTTTTCAGTAAACTAACTGATGAACAGCTTTCCCAAAAAGGAAAAGCAAACGGGAACGAAATATCTGTAGAAACCATCGGAAAACTCATTGTAGGGCACAATATTCATCATCTTGCTATTATTGAAGAACGCTATCTTCCAAAAATATAATATGGAAAAAATCATAGACATACTCAAAAACGGAGGAACCATCCTTTATCCTACGGACACGATTTGGGGAATTGGCTGCGACGCTACCAATATCGAAGCAATCAACAAAATATTCGAAATCAAAAAGCGTGAAAAAAACAAATCAATGATTATTCTGGTGGAAAACGAAAAGCGTCTGCAGGAACTTGTTGATGTTCCGGAAATGGCGTGGGAAATCATCGATTTGTCAGAAAAACCGGTAACTATCGTTTATGAAAACCCAAGAAATCTTCCGAAAGAAATACTTGCAGAAGACGGAAGCATCGGAATACGGCTGGTAAAAGATGAATTCTGCAAAAAGCTGATCTCGAAACTGAATAAGCCTTTAGTTTCTACTTCCGCCAACTTTTCAGGAGAAAAAAGTCCGATGAAATTTTTAGATATTTCTCAGGAAATGATTGATCTGGTAGATTTTGCCGTAGAAGAAAACCGTGAAAAAGTTTCAGAATATTCCGGCTCTTCAGTCATCAAAATATGGAATGACAACAGGATAAAAGTCCTTCGAGAATAAATTAAAAAAAATGAAAAAATATTAAACACAAAAAGCCTGATATGATCAGGCTTATGCGTGTTTTTGGAATCATACTCAATTCAATTACACTTTTTTCTAAAAACAACTTTAAATCCTCAAAAAACATAGCTTACTGCTATTCCCAACAAGTTGTATGAACCTTGAGCAAACTTCCAAAAACTTCATCCGAAGATAAATTCTTTCTTAAAAAAAATTCAACCAAGAACAACAAAGTGAATTTTCACCATGCCTCAATGATAAGACTTTAAAAAAGCTATTAATATACACTTTCAAAAGTAATAAAATATTTAACATAAAATAAATATTTATAAATATTTAATAAAATAAAATGAATTTATTAACGTAAAATTTATAAATACTAGTCATTGAATAATAAAATCTGAATTAAATCAAACAAAAATATTAAGAATAAAGCCTGCCGAGTTTTCATTATCTTTGCAGACTCAAATCAG
>DAMDNI010000371.1:0-1200 GCA_032083825.1 Bergeyella sp.
TGAAAGAGGAATTTTGTCAAAAAAGTTGGCTACAATTATTTGTGATGCGCCGATAGAATTCCATCAGGAGCAATATGATCTAGAAATTCCGGATTTTGAAAAAGTGAAAGAGATTTTTGACGAAATTGAATTCCGGAGATTGTACGAAAATCTATATCGGGCATTTGCTTCCCAGCCAGAAATCAGAAACCAGAATTTGCATGAGCCTGCGGTTAAAAATAATCAATCCACAAACAGTAGCCAACAAGCGGTTCAGCTTGATCTTTTTGCGACCTATGAAGATCTGGATCATGCTACTTCCACAAAATCAACGATTGCGCAAAA
Source organism: Bergeyella sp. (assembly GCA_032083825.1). Lineage (GTDB taxonomy): Bacteria > Bacteroidota > Bacteroidia > Flavobacteriales > Weeksellaceae > DAMDNI01. Next base: position 325 of record DAMDNI010000371.1, read on the forward strand.
CGATCATTTGTATCAATATGTTGACACTGCGAAAGCACAGAAAATCTTAGTCCAGAATTTGTTAAAGCAGCCTGCCGTTTGCTTCGATACAGAAACCACCTCACTAAACGAGCTGGAAGCCGAGCTTGTAGGGATGAGTTTTTCCTATAAAAAAGGTCTGGCTTACTACATTCCATTTTCTGAAAAAAGAGATGAGGTTTTGGAAACTTTAGAAATTTTCAAGCCATTTTTCGAAAAAGAAAGCATACTCAAAATTGCCCATAATCTTAAATTCGATTACAAAATATTAAAGCAATATGATGTAAATATTAAAGGAGCCATTTTTGATACCATGATTGCGCATTATCTCCTGAATCCTGATGGGCGTCACGGAATGGATTATCTTTCAGAGGTTTATCTTAATTATAAACCGGTTTCCATTGAAACCATTATTGGGAAAAAGGGGAAAAATCAGGGGACTTTCCGCGATGCAGACCTTTTGACACAAACGAATTATGCAGCTGAAGATGCAGATATTACCTTCCAGCTTTACGAGCTTTTTGCGCCTCAGCTTAAAAAAGAAAACCTGGAAGATTTATTTTACAAAGTAGAAATGCCTTTAATGGAAGTTTTGGCGAAAATGGAATTGGCAGGAGTTTCTCTCGACGAAAACTGGCTTGCACAGGAAAGCAAAGATCTGGAAAACGACCTTAGAAATCTTGAAACCAAAATCTTCGAACTTTCCGGAGAAGAATTCAATATGAATTCTCCAAAACAATTGGGAGATATTTTATTTGAAAAACTCCAGCTCGACCCGAAAGCGAAAAAAACAAAAACCGGGCAATACGCCACTTCGGAAGATGTTCTTCAAAAATTATCTTCCAAACACGAGATCAT
>DAMDNI010000372.1:0-1191 GCA_032083825.1 Bergeyella sp.
AAAATTTCTCTTAATGGCTAAAACGGTTGACGATTTTAACAAAAGAAGATTACGTTCCAGCAACATTACCGTAACCATCAGTATTGCCTTGGTTTTATTCCTGGTTGGACTTTTTGGACTTATTGTGATCAACGCACAAAAGTATTCTGATTATATTAAAGAACAGCTTGTTGTAAATGCTTTTTTTGATGAGAACTATGATATCAAAGATTCTGCAAAAATAGCGAAGCTGGAAAAGGAAGCTTTGGTGCAGATCCAAAAAATGCCTTTTGTGAAAAAAGCGACTTACATTTCGAGAGAAATGGCTACTGTGGAAGCAAAGAAAAGTTTAGGTGTTGATGGGCAGGCTCTTTTTGAAGCCAATATTTTCCCTTCTTCTGTGGAGGTTTCTCTGCAGCCTGAATATGTGGCTCCGGAAAAAATCAATGACGTTATCAAACAGTTGGGAACTGTTCCGGGAATTACTGAAGTAAAAAATAATTCTGCTCTGACTGCGGATATCTTTAATAATCTTGAAAGAATTCTGAAATGGATATTAGGCTTTTCGGTAGTATTTCTTATTCTTGCTATTGTATTGATTAACAATTCAATACGATTGAAGGTTTTTTCAAAACGTTTTATTATTAAAACCATGCAGCTTGTAGGGGCGAAAAGAAGATTCATTCTCAAGCCTTTTATTCTTGAAGCTGTTATCTTAGGTGCATTAGGCGCATTCATCGGCCTTCTGGTTTTGTTTGGGGGCTGGTATTATTTTACGAAAGAAATCGGAACTGATTTTGTACAGGATCCCAATCAATATATTCTGCTAATTCTCGGGGTTTTTGCTTTGGGAATTCTAATCACCGTTCTCAGTACAATTTTTGCAACATGGCGTTTCTTAAGATCGAATGTTGACGATTTATATTATTCTTAAATCATGGCAAAGAAAAAACAACAATTTTCTGCAGACCAGTTCGGTAAAACGGAAGCCAGCGCACCTGCTGAAAATACATTCTATTTCGGAAAAGAAAATTTTAAATGGATGCTTGTCGGCCTTGCATTGATTCTCGCCGGATTTCTTTTGATGATGGGAAGCAGTGCAAATACAAGACCTGACGGCACTTTTGATCCTACCTACTGGAACGACGGAATTTTTTCGGTGGTAAGAATCAGGATTGCTCCCTTTCTTGTAATTGCCGGGTTTGCTGTTGA
>DAMDNI010000373.1:0-1169 GCA_032083825.1 Bergeyella sp.
ATTTCGCCGGTCATCGCAAGATGAGGTTTCACTTTTTTATTTCTGAAGCTGGAAACCATGGATGTTAGCATGGCAATTCCCGCTGAAGGTCCGTCTTTTGGTGTTGCCCCTTCCGGAACGTGAACGTGGATGTTTTTTTTCTCAATCTCTTCGGAATCGATGTCCAGTTCTGCATGTTTTGCCTTTATGTATTCTAAGGCAATGGTTGCCGATTCTTTCATGACATTTCCTAAATTTCCCGTCATGGTCAGATTTCCCTTTCCGTTGCTGACGATACTTTCAATAAATAAAATATCTCCGCCAACGCTTGTCCATGCTAAACCTGTCACAACTCCCGGAACAGAAGTAATTTCGGATAAGCTTTTAGGTCTCGGAATGCCCAATATTTCATCAATTTTTTCTACAGAAATTTTAGGATTAAATTCTTTTTCCATCGCGGTTTGCAAAGCTACCCATCTTGCAATGGAAGCAATTCTTTTTTCAAGGGTTCTTACGCCGCTTTCGGAAGTGTGAGCTTCGACAATATGCTTCAGTTCTGCATTTCCGAGCTTGAATGATTTTGAATTTAAACCGTTTTCGTCCTGCTGTTTTTTTATTAAATGGCGTTTTGCGATTTCAATTTTTTCTTCCAGAGTATAGCCTGCAATCTGGATAATTTCCATTCTGTCTAAAAGTGGTGTCTGAACGGTAGAAAGTGTGTTTGCAGTAGCAATGAACATTACTTTTGAGAGATCATAGCCCATTTCGAGATAATTGTCGTAGAATGAGCTGTTTTGTTCAGGGTCCAAAACTTCTAATAATGCAGAACTCGGATCGCCGTGAATTCCTTGTCCTATTTTATCGATCTCATCCAGAACAATGACAGGATTTGAAGTTCCTGCCTTTTTTATACTCTGGATAATTCTTCCAGCCATTGCTCCGATATAGGTTTTACGATGCCCGCGGATTTCGCTTTCATCATGAAGGCCGCCCAACGAGACTCTGACATATTTTCTTCCCAAAGCGTCAGCAACGGATTTTCCTAAAGATGTTTTTCCAACTCCCGGAGGCCCGACAAGACAGAGAATTGGAGACTTCATATTACTTTTCAGTTTCAGAACCGCCATGTGTTCCAGGATTCTTTTCTTGATGTCTTCCAGCCCGAAATGTGCTTTATCCAAGGTTTTTTC
>DAMDNI010000374.1:0-1161 GCA_032083825.1 Bergeyella sp.
AATTTTTGTGTGGTAAGGGAATACACAATTTCTGCTCAATAATGAAATAAGCAGCTTAAAATATAGAAGATAAATTTTAAATTCTGATCGAGCGGATCAATATGAATTTTTTTACGGTATGAAAGACCGCAAAATAATAGAAAACAGTTTTTGAATACCTTCGATACAGCAGATCTAATAAAACCCCGAAAGCAGAAATAGCCGCAATAACGACAGCAGCCTGAAATACATCAGAAATCTGAAAATCATCATCTTCAGTTTCGTAAGAAATATTTGAAGCATCATTATGCTGAGAAGAGAATTTGTCAAAAGTCTGGTTCAGCCGGTGCTTTTTGGAAACAGAATGAGAGGATACATTCTGAAAACCGGAATCCTGCTGAAAATCAGCATAGTTTTTATTTTCCACAATAAAAAGCAGAAAAACACTTAATAACAAATATATAAATCCCGATTTCATATCAAGCTGCAAATTTAGGAGTTGAATTTATATCTTTATCGTAATTAACAAAATTTAACTCATATTTTTCCAGCTTATCTTTTTTGATTTGTATGGATTTAGTTTTTTAAATTTACATTCTAAAAATTACAAATGCCTCTTTATAAAGACTTTTCCGACATAAAAGCAAAAATCCTGCTGTGGAAGTATGAAGATGAAGAAGATTTTATCGCTGAGGATCTCCTGGAACCGGAGAATTTTAACAGGATCAAAGAGTATCACCCGAAAAAACTGCTGGAAACCTTAATGGTGAGAAAAATACTTAAGAATGAGCTTCCGGGATATAAAATTCTTTATGAAAACAGGCAGCCTTACCTTTTGCCGCAGGATTTTGAGATTTCGATCACGAATTCCTTTCCTTTTGCTGCATTCGCGTATTCAAAATCAAAAATCGGGATTGATATCGAACGCTTTAACCCAAAACTTTTAAGATTAAAAGATAAATTTGTTTATCCTGAAGAGCGGGAATTCATCCCTGAAAACCAGGAAATAGAATATCTAACGATTATTTGGTCTGTAAAAGAAAGCCTCTATAAAATCCACCATTCCAAACATTGGTCGCTGAAAAAACATTACGAAGTTCTGCCTTTTCATATGGAAAATCTTCATAGTGTTCAGTGCCGCGTTTATGATGAACATTCTTCGGATGATTATTACGCCAGAGT
>DAMDNI010000375.1:0-1152 GCA_032083825.1 Bergeyella sp.
TTGGATATTGATGGATTCACTGGAGATGCTGCAGTAAGATTTGCAAATAACGGAGTTAATCAATGGAATGTAAGGAACAATCCCGCGGACAACAGCTTCCAGGTTTTTGAACTTGGCGGCGGCGGAGAACGATTTATGATTCAGGATGGAACAGGAAATATAGGTATAGGAGGAGTTGTTCCTACTTATAGATTGCATGTGCTTCATGGCGGTTCAACCGGGATTAAAGTACAATCTTCCTCATCTTATTCAGTTTTAGATATTGATGGTTTTAGTGGAGATGCTGCAGTAAGATTTGCCAATAACGGCGTTAATCAATGGAATGTGAGAAATAATCCTGCAGACAACAGCTTTCAGATTTTTGAGCTTGGCGGCGGTGGAGAAAGATTTCAAATTCAGGATGGAACAGGAAATGTTGGAATAGGAATAACCTCCCCAACTGCAAAATTACATGTCGGCGGAAATTTCACAGCAACCGGAGTAAAAGCATTTACAATCGATCATCCTCTTGATCCGGAAAATAAAATATTAAGACATTTTGCCATCGAAAGCAATGAAGTGATCAATACTTATAGTGGCAACGCAAAAACAGACAATTCAGGAAAAGTAACGGTTAAACTGCCTGATTATTTTGAATCCATTAATAAAGATTTTAGGTATCAGCTTACAGTGATTGGTGCATTTGCTCAGGCTATTATTTCGAAAAAAGTAAGCAATAACCAATTTGAGATCTCCACAAGTACACCGAATGTTGAAGTCAGCTGGCAAGTCATTGGAACAAGAAATGACTTATATATGCAGAAAATCAATACCATGAAATCGGAAGAGCTGAAAACAAACGAAATGAAAGGACGTTATATTGAGCCTAAAGCATATGGGCTTCCGGAAAGCAGAGGTGTAAACTATTCTTCGTCAGAAAATAAAAATGACCAAAGCAGCATTCTTGATAACACTATTAGCAAAATTCAAAAGAATGAATCATCTGGTGGAAGTATAGACCAAAAGTAATCTATTCTGATTATTATAAAAGGACATTATCAATAAAACCGAACCGCCAAAGGCGGTTCGGTTTTATTGATAATTAATTATAAATCAGATCTTTTTAGCAAAAATATAGGTTTGGATAACTCCTGTCGTTTGTCGTTTTTTTTT
>DAMDNI010000376.1:0-1089 GCA_032083825.1 Bergeyella sp.
ATCAAATCTTTCTGCCTGTTTTTGTAAATCCATCATCATTTCCGGGCCGGTAATTCCGTTTGGATATCCAGGAAAATTATCCACTTCGGTAGTTGTGGTCAATTGTCCGCCAGGTTCAAGACCTGTATAAAGCTCGGGTTTCAAATCTGCTCTTGCTGCATAAATTGCCGCTGTAAAACCTGCAGGTCCGGAACCTACGATCACACAATCTAAAATATTTTGTTCCATTACTTTTATTGAAAGTTTAAGTTTTAATGTTTATTGTAAATATCGTTCCCAAAAATCGGAATTTTATTTTGGTTTTCAGACTTTTTGCTGATGAATTTTGTCAATAAAAGCCATTCTGAGAATTTCATTGTTTTTTTAGTTTTTCATAAAAATAATAATTACAGAACCTGCAATCATAATTACAGAACCAAGGATTTTTTTCGCAATTTCCTTTTCCCTGAAAATTCTGTATCCTAAGAAAACACTCACTATTGTCGAAAGCTGGAAAAGTGACAACGCATACCCTATCGGAATATGTTCAAATGCATAATTGGTAGCAAACTGAGTCGTCCCGACACAAATAATTAACATGATAAACTGGAGAAAATTATTTTCTTGTAGTGTTTTTTTCAGTTCAGTGCTGATATTTATTTTATAAAAAAACAAAATAATGAAAGAGAACAAAGCTCCGAAAATACACCAGCTCATAAATGCTGCTGCAGTGGAAGATTCTATAATGATTTTCTTTATAAAAACGGCTTCGACTGCAGTCAGAATCATTGCCCAGATCCTGAACTGAATTTCTTTCTTTTTGAATAGTTTCCAAGAAAATTTTTCTTCCGTGGTATCAAGGACAAAATAGCTTCCATAGATAATTAATACAATTCCCAAAATTCCCCAGAAATTGGGAAATTCTGAAAGCAGAAAAATTCCGGCAATCATTCCCACAACAGATTTATATGAATTGATGGGACCTAGGACAGACAAATCGCCTTTCTGTAAGGCTTTTACAAGAAATCCGTTTCCTAAAGCCCCGGCAATTCCTCCTAAAAAAGAATACAGCCAGAAATCATAACTTAGCGAAGGAAGTTCTATAAAAAA
>DAMDNI010000377.1:0-1085 GCA_032083825.1 Bergeyella sp.
ATTATTAAAGCTGAAAAAATGTACGTTAGGCTCAAGAAACTCAATCCCGTCGAGTTCGAATTTGTTTGAAAATTCATGGGTTTTTCCGGTTTCTGTATTTTTTAGATTTAAATAGCCGCGTCCTTCGTAAAATGCCATCTGTACAGAATCTGCAAGCCTCTGAAGAAAACTTTCATCCTCTTCATAGCTAAAACGGTCGATCACAAGCTGGATATCCATATCTTTTTCGGGAACAAACCCGAAGCTTTCAAGATCTTCAATGCCGGCAATATTCCCATTGATTTCAAGTCTCGTAAAGCCAGAAACTTTTAAAGTATTTAAAGTTTCCTTGAAATTTTTAATTTCATAATTCAACGGAACGCTCAAAAGAAAAGCTGTTTCTTTTTTTGCCTTTTTAATAAAGTCGATGACATCGGAAACGCTGTCTTTTTTGACCTCATTTCCCGAAACCGGAGAAAATGTTCTTCCGATTCTGGCAAAAAGAAGTTTCAGATAATCATAGACTTCAGTCGAAGTTCCTACAGTAGATCTCGGATTTGAAGAAATTACTTTTTGCTGTATCGCAATAGAAGGAGCCAAGCCTTTGATATCATCAATTTTTGGTTTTTCCAGCTTTCCTAAAAATTGACGTGCATATGAGCTCAGGCTTTCTACATACCTTCTTTGGCCTTCTGCATAAATAGTGTCGAAAGCAAGGGAAGATTTTCCCGAACCGGAAACACCTGTAATCACCACCAGTTTGTTTTTGGGTATTATTACATCAATATGTTTCAGATTGTTAAGATGTGCGTTTTTAACAAAAATTTGTTTTTTTATATCGATTTCCTGTGTAGCAGCCATAGTAAAATTAAGACCCACAAAATTACGGAAATTTGACGGAATATAAGAGCTAAAATTCTTTCCAAAATTTCATGAAATTCTAAAGAGTAATAAGTTTTTCTGAAAAGCTGTTAAAAATATTATGTTAAATACATAACTGGATATCGATTTCAATATTTTCAAAAAAATATAAAGTATTTGTTTAATTCTCTTTTTTATATTTGCTGAATTTTTGTTTGAAAATACTTTAAAATGGGAATTTTCCT
>DAMDNI010000378.1:0-1006 GCA_032083825.1 Bergeyella sp.
TTTGTATTATTCCGGACCGTTCTTATGCAGGTTTTTACCAGTCTGTAATTGATGATATGAAAGCGCACGGAAAATTAGACCCGACAACAATGGGTTCTGTTCCGAATGTTGGTTTAATGGCTCAAAAAGCTGAAGAATATGGCTCTCATGATAAAACTTTCCAGGTTTCTGCGGAAGGAACAGTTGAAGTTCAGGACGAAAACGGAAACGTTCTTCTTTCTCAGAAAGTTGAAGCCGGCGACATTTTCAGAATGTGCCAGACTAAAGATGCTCCGATTCAGGACTGGGTAAAACTGGCGGTAAACAGAGCTAGATTATCTGATACTCCTGCGATTTTCTGGTTAGATAAAGGAAGAGCTCACGACAGAGAAATGATTAAAAAAGTTGAAAAATATTTAGCTGATCACGATACAAACGGTCTTGACATTAAAATTCTTGACGTTAAAGATGCCATGACTGAAACGTTAAGAAGAGCGAGAGAAGGAAAAGATACCATTTCTGTTTCAGGAAACGTATTGAGAGATTATTTAACTGACCTTTTCCCAATTCTTGAGCTTGGAACTTCTGCTAAAATGCTTTCTATCGTTCCGTTGATGAATGGTGGTGGTTTATTTGAAACAGGTGCCGGTGGTTCTGCTCCAAAGCACATTGAGCAATTTCTTGAAGAAGGTTATTTAAGATGGGATTCTTTAGGAGAATTCCTGGCTTTACAGGCTTCTTTAGAGCATTTGGCACAAACTCAAAACAATACAAAATCTCAGGTTTTGGCTGATGCTTTAGATGAAGCAAATGCTAAATTCTTAGCAACTGATAAATCTCCTGCAAGAAAAGTCGGACAAATTGATAACAGAGGTTCTCACTTCTATTTAGCGATGTATTGGGCGGAAGCTTTGGCAAACCAAACTGCTGATTCAGAGATTTCAGCTAAATTTGCACCTATTGCAAAAGCAATGCAGGAAAATGAAGCTAAAATTAATGATGAATTAATTTCGGCTCAGGGAAAACC